>CANJCM010000084.1 GCA_947472765.1 Opitutia bacterium | reverse complement strand
GTGCACGGCCTCGTCCTTCGCGACGAACGCGCCGCCCTCGCCGCAGCCACCGAGGTTCTTCGTGGGATAAAAGCTGAAGGTCGCAGCGTCACCAAAAAGTCCCACCGGCGTGCCCCGATACTTCGCTCCGACGGCCTGCGCGCAGTCTTCGATCACGAACAACTTGTGCCGGCGGGCGATGGCCATGATCTCGTCCATCCGCGCGGGCTGGCCGAAGAGGTGAACGACGATGATGCCCTTCGTCTTCGGCGTGATGGCCGCTTCGACCTTCGCCGGATCGAGGTTGAAGGTTCCGGCCTCGACGTCGGCGAACACCGGCCGGGCTCCGACGTAACTGATGCCCCAGACGGTGGAGATGAAGGTGAACGGCGGCGCGATTACCTCGTCGCCAGGACCAAAGCCCGCGAGCATGCACGCGACGTGAAGCGGCGAAGTGCCGCTGTTCATCGCGAGAACCCGCGGATAGCCCAGCGTCGTCGCGAAGTTGCGCTCGAAATCCTCGACGTCCTTGCCGAGACAAAACCGCGTCGCGTCGTAGGTCGCGGCCAAGGCGGCGAGCGCCGGCTCGCGGAGGGCCCGATGTTGCAGGCCGAGATCGAGGAACGGGACTTTCATGCGCCGTATAATTCAGAACCACAGATGGACACCGATGCACACAGATAAAACGCCCCTCCTCGGTGTGAGTCGGAGTTCATCCGCGGCTCACCGAGCCAGTTTTTTCACCAACGCCTCGACGAGCGCGTCCAGGCTCGGGGTCTTCGCCTCGAAGTCGAGTGGCATGCCGACCTTCTTCATCGTCTCGCTCGTCTGCGGCCCGATGCTGCCAGCGAGCGGACGGCGGGCGTCCTTCGCGAGCCTCAGCGCGGCCGCTTGATCGACGAACGACTGCACCGCCGAGGAACTCGCGAAGAGGATCGCATCGGCCCCGTGCGCGCGAAAATCCGCCGCCGCGGGATCGGCCTGCAAGTCGGTCTTCTCGGTCTTGTAGACTTGGACGCGATCGACAATCGCCCGCGCCTCCTCGAGTTGCTGAATCAGGATGTCGCGGTTGAGGTTGCCGGTGACGACGAGCATCTTCGCATTGTCCAGGCTCCCCGTGGCGACGAGGGCCGCGCCGAGTGCCTGGGCCGTGGCCTCCTCGGGCTGACACTCCACGCGAATGTGCTGCTCGCGGATCGCCTTCGCGGTCGTGTCGCCGACGCAGGCGAAGCGCAGGACGCCGAGCGACCGGATGTCGTCGAAGCGGGCATGAAACTCCTCGAAGAAATTCCGCACCCCATTCGCACTCGTGAAGACCACCCAGTCGTAGCCGCCGAGTTCGTCCCAGACATCCGCGAGGATCGACTGGTCGACATCCTTCGCGATGTGGATCAACGGCAACTCAATCACCGTCGCCCCGAGAGCCTGGAGTTTGCCGGCGAGCTCCGATGCCTGCTCGCGCGCCCGGGTCACGGCGATGCGCCGGCCCGCCAGCGGAGCCTTCGTGGACTTGCTCATGCGCCGAGCAGGCCTACGTCCCGCAGAATCCGCGCCGCCGTCGCGACCGGCGCGTTGAAGTCAGCGGGCGTCAGCGGGAAACTCTTCCCGCCGATCGACTCGTGAAAAAGGTACAGTTCGCTGGCGGCGACATGCGCGGCGAACGCGGTGTGACAACCACCGCCCAGCGCCGTCTGAAACGCCCGCTCAAGCGTCACGGCGCGCATGGTCGGGGCATCGAAAATCGCCGCGAACTTCGCCGCGTCGGGTTCCCGGCACTGCACGGCGATGGCGCCTTGCCCGACCGCCGGAACCATCTGCGAAAAATCGAGCGGGAGAAACTCGACGCCCGGCCACTCGTCGATGTCGAGGCGCTTGAGCCCCGCCGCGGCGAGGACCGTGCCATCGGCCACGTGCAGCGTGCCGATCTTTTTCAGGCGCGTGTCGACGTTGCCGCGGATCTCGCTGAACACGACGTCGGGGAAAATCGCCTTCACCTGCAGGCGGCGGCGCGGGCTGCCGGTCGCGACGGTCGTCGGAGTTTCGACGCCCTGCCGAAGCACCAGGACATCGCGGGCATCGGCGCGCGGCATGTAGCCGCCAATCGCGAGCCCTTCGGGCATGTCGCCCGGCAAATCCTTCGTGCTATGCACCGCGACATCGGCGGCGCCGCTCTTCACGGCCGCCTCGAGTTCACTCGTGAACAGCCCCTTGCCCCCGCGTTCCTCGAGCGACCAGGCCGTCTGGCGATCACCCGTCGTAACGATGCGGAGCAACTCAGTCTCGACGCCCAACTGGTTCCGCAGATGCGCGGCGACCATCTCGGTCTGGGCCAGCGCGAGCGGGCTTTGGCGGGTGGCGAGAACGAGTTTGGACACGGTGACGGGCAATGAGACAAAGGCCGCGAGCAGGGCAATTACGCCCCGGCTCGCGGCCCGTCATTCAAGTCTTGGACTCAGGAGTAGGAAGCCTGCACGCCCTTGATGTTCTTCTTGGTCATCCAAGGCATCATCGAACGGAGATACGCACCGGTCTTCTCGATCTGGTGCTTTTCGCCCTTCTTGAGCAGCGCGTTGTAGTTCTTCAGGCCGCCCTTGTATTCCTTCACCCATTCGCGGGTGAACTGGCCGGTCTGAACTTCCTTCAGAATTTTCTTCATCTCGGCTTTCACCTTCTTGTTCACGACCCGGGGGCCGCGGGTGATGTCACCGTACTTCGCGGTCTCGGAGATCGAGAAACGCATGCCGGCGATGCCGCTCTCGTACATCAGATCACAAATGAGCTTCAGCTCATGGAGACACTCGAAGTACGCCATCTCGGGCTGATAACCAGCCTCGACGAGCGTCTCGAAACCCGCCTGCACGAGGGCGCTGGCGCCACCGCAAAGGACGGCCTGTTCGCCGAACAGATCGGTCTCGGTCTCTTCCTTGAAGGACGTCTGCAGCACGCCGGCGCGGGTCGAGCCAATGCCCTTGGCCCACGCGAGGGCGTTCTTCTTCGCCTGCTTCGACTTGTCCTGCGCGACCGCGATCAGCGCCGGCATGCCCTTACCTTCGGCGTAAAGACGGCGGACCATGTGGCCGGGGCCCTTCGGGGCGACCATGATGCAGTCGATGTCCTTGTGGAGCTTGATCAGCCCGAAGTGCACGGCGAGGCCGTGCGAGAAGATGAGGGTTTTGCCCTTCGCCAGATTGGGGAGGATGTCGTTCTGGTAGACGTCCGCCTGCTTCATGTCGGGCAGGCCGACCATGATCACATCGGCGCGACGCACGGCTTCGCCGGTCTCGACGACTTCGAAACCATGCTGCTCGGCAACCTGCTTGGACTTCGAGCCGGCGTAGAGGCCGATGATGACCTTGCAGCCGCTGTCCCGGAGATTCAGCGCATGGGCGTGGCCCTGCGAACCATAGCCGAGGACGGCGAGCGTTTTGTTCTTAAACACGCCGAGGTCGGCGTCTTTGTCGGTGTAGACTTTGGCGGGCATAAGGATCGGGATAGTGCGGTTAAGGGGGCGGGTTGAACTGGAAAGATGGGGCGGCGCAATCAGCGCTTGAGCGCGAGCGGGCCGGTGCGGGCGAGTTCGAGAATGCCAAACGGCTCGAGCAGTCCGAGCAAAGCGCTGACTTTTTCCTCATCGCCCGTGGCCTCGATGATCACGGAGTTGGCCGCGAGGTGCACGACCTTGGCGCGGAAGATTTCCTGAATCTGGAAAATCTCGGGGCGGGTCTTCGCGTCGGCCTTGACCTTGATGAGGATCAACTCGCGGGTCACGGCCTGACCGGCCTTGAAGTCGACGACCTCAACGACGTTGACCAGCTTTCGGAGCTGCTTGAGGCAGAGATCAAGCGAGGCTTCGTCACCCTTCAGGACGGCGGTGATGCGCGACAGCGACGCATCGTGGGTCGGCGCGACGTTGAGCGAGTCGATGTTGAACCCGCGACCGGAGAACATTCCGGAGACGCGCGCCAGGACGCCGAACTTGTTTTCGACGAGGACCGAAATCGTGTGCCGCATGAAGGTTGGAGTTGAAGGAGGAGATTGGCTGCTTCGGCGCGCCGCCGGGAAAATGGTGGACGCCGAGGGACTCGAACCCCCGACCCTCTCGGTGTAAACGAGATGCTCTAACCAACTGAGCTAGGCGTCCGAGCCGAGGGTCGATGAAAGGGCTTCGCCGGCTGCTATGACAAGGAATTATTCGGCTATGACGTGAGCCCGGTCGCCACGCGGGACCGGTTGTGAAGGCGGCGGCGGGGATTCCGCCGGCGCCGGAGCGTCAAACCGCGGCGACGGCCGCGCGCCGCCGGAACAGTCCTTCGCGGACCATCAGTTCGGCATTCTGGATGGCATTCAGAGCGGCCCCTTTCCAGAGGTTGTCGCCGCTGACCCAGAGGGCCAGGCCGTTGTCCAGGGCGGTGTCGATACGGATGCGGCCGACGCCGCACTTCACTTTCTGGCTGAAGTCGAGCGGGGTCGGGTAAAGCTTGTTGGCCGGGTCGTCGACCAGCTCGGCTCCTTCAAACGCGGCGATGGCCGCGCGGGCTGCCTCCACCGACACCGGACGCTCGAACTCGGCATTCACCGCCACGGAGTGCGCCCGCACGACGGGAACCCGAACCGTGGTCGCGGACACCTTGAGATTGGGAAGTCCCATGATCTTCCGGCTCTCGAGCATCATCTTGGTCTCCTCGCCCGTGTAACCGTTCGGGCCAAAGGAATCGACCTGCGGGATCACGTTGAACGCAATCTGGTACGGATAAACCTTCTTGGTGATCGGCGCGCCCTTGGCGTAGGCGTGGACCTGGTCGTCGAGTTCGCGGACCGCCTCGGCGCCGGTGCCGGAAACCGATTGATAGGTCGCGCAAAAGTAGCGCTTCAGGCCGAACGCCTTGTGCAGGGGCCAAAGGGCCATGAGCGTCACGGCCGTCGAGCAATTGGGATTGGCGATGATGCCCTTGTGGTTGCGCAGCCCCTCCGGGTTGATCTCCGGGATGACCAGCGGGACGTCCGGGTCCATGCGGTAGTGCGAGCTCTTGTCGATGACGAGGCAGCCTGACTTGACCGCATCCGGCGCCAGCGCCCGGGTCACGGAGCCGCCGGCCGCAAAAAATGCCACATCGACATCGGCAAAGGCACCGAGCTTGGCCTCCTCGACGGTGTACGCTTTGCCACCATAAGAGATGACTTTGCCCACGGACCGCGCCGAGGCGAAGAGCCGTAGCGAGGCCAGCGGGAACTTCCGGTCATGCAATAACCGGAGCAACTCTTGACCGACGGCCCCGGTGGCGCCGACGATACCGACATTGATGGAAGCGTTTTTCACGAGTGAGATGTCGTTAGATCGCGTCAACAAAGCCTGCGCCCGCCTTGGCATCAAGCCCGGAGAGCGGTTTCTCGCCGTCCGGATCAGCACAGCGACGCTGCGATTCTACCGATCCGGTGCACTGGTCAAAAGTTACGGGATTTCGACCTCGCGCCAGCCGCCGTCCAACGTGCGCAACTCGTTGGGCACGCCGCGCGGACTGCACGAAATCGCCGAGCGTATCGGCGCCGGCCAGCCGCCCGGCATGGTCTTCAAGTCACGCACCTCCACTGGACGGCACTTCTCCGAAATCGAGAACTCGGACGCCGAGACCAACCTGATCACAAGCCGGATTCTGTGGCTGCGCGGCCTCGAACCCGGCGTCAATTCGGGCGGCGAGGTCGATACCTACAGTCGTTACATCTACATTCACGGCACCAATCACGAGGACCGGATCGGCGAACCACTGAGCGCGGGCTGCGTGCTGATGCGGAATCTCGAGATCGTCGAACTGTTCGAGGAAGTCCGAAACGGCGACCTCGTGTGGATCGAGGACTGAGGATCGAGGGCAGATTAAGAGCTGTGTAGTGGCCGTGGACGAGCCCTTCTCTGCGCCCTCCCTTAACCTCTGCGCCCTCTGCGTTCCCAATCCGCTCATCGCACATGCACGGCGGAGTTTTGGGATTTGAGTTCTGAGTTCTGGGTTCGGGTTTAGACAGGATGGACAGGATTTACAGGATGGTCCTGAGCCGCGCTGTCGACCCGAGCGCCAATGGATCGATTCCGGTGACTGGCCTTCATCCTGCCCATCTTGTCCATCCTGTCCAAGCGCCTCCCAAACCGTTTCGGCTACTCTTCGACTTAGCGGCTTTAGCGCGCGCCGATCACGTCGCTGGCGTAACCATCATCGCGGACGACGCGGGAGTTACCGCTGCCGTAGCCCGACGAAGAGCCCATCTGCACGCGCACTTTTTCGCCCGGGGCGAGTGGAGCCACGCCGGGGGCGCGTTCCTGCACGATGACAACCGTCTTGCCGCCCTCGAGCATCACGGTGACTTCCTCGCCCCTCGTGTCGTCCATGCGCGCACCGGCGGCGCTGCCGGCCATCGAGCCCACGACCGCAGCCACCGCGCGTTCGGGAGCGCCGAAAATTGCCCCGGTCACCGCCGCCGAACCAATCCGCGCCCCGGCGCCAGTTGAACCGGCTTGGGTCGTCTGACCCTTGATCAACACATCGCGAACCGAGACGACTTCGCCGCGCTGTTCCGACACGACCTGCCCGATCTGGCCGCGATCGTACACCGGCAGGGACGAACGGCTGTTGCAGCCGGTGAGCACGCCAGCCGACAGCACCACGGAACCGAAAACGATCGATGAGTAGCGCATGAGCGGAGAGTTTAACCGGTCAGGTGGGATCGGCGAACGGCGGCGAAAGTTCCGTGGTGGATGGAGGAGAAGCTGCAGCCCGCGAAAACCACACCGGCAAACAGAAGGGCAAGCGCTGCTCTCGGATGCATAAAGAGGAAGGACGCCCGCCGGGAGACGGTTGTTTCAAATGGATTGTTCAGGAATTCGCGGATACCGTGCGCGACTGTTCGCTACCGGATATCCGGTAGACACGGAGCGCGCATCGAGGGAGGAATCCGGCACGCTAACCCATGAAGATCGGGCTCGGGGATGGGCCGGCTCTGGAAGGGGTTCCGGACGCTGACCGTGCCCATACCGAGCCCGATCTTCGTCCACACTCGGACTTACTTCTTCGTGGCCGGAGCTGCCGCGGGCGGGGTGTAGTACTTCGGAAGTTCGTTCGCCTTCGGTGTCACTTTCGCGATGTTCGGCGTCACATCGGCGTCGACCTTGCCCAGCGTCCAATTGAGGGCGCCGACGAGCATGCTCTGGAACGTGACGCTGTTCCAGACGTCCTCCCGATGGCCGAGGCTCGTGTAGTAAACGCGGCCTTTGCCCTCCATCCGCACCCAGGTTTGCGGATAATCAGCCCGCGCGTACGCGCCGCCCACCATCCGGGAAGTTTTTTGGACGAGGAGCACGTGAATATCGGGCGCGAAATTCTTGAAGGAGTACCACTCCTCGAAAAAGCCCATGTCCGCGGGCACCGTGCTGATACCGGGGAAAAAAGTGTCGGTCACAGACAAGCGGCCCGCCTGCTGGGCGTCATGGCTGATGAACTCGCCGCCAAGCATCTTGATGTACGGATCGGCCTTGTCACCGTCGTTCGCGAACCGGGCCGGACCGGGCTCGACGCTGCCCGGCGAGTGAAACGTGTCCGCCGCGCTGTGCAGCCCGATGAAGCCCTTGCCACCGGCGATCGCCTTGAGCAGCGCTTCCTTGCCGGCCGCGGTCATCGGCGGTTCACCGTCGCCCCGGGCCTCGGTCTTCGCCTGCGTCAGATCCTGCGTCGTGTAGAACATGTACGCATCAAATCCCGCCAGATACTCCGGGGTGAAGAGACTGCCGTCCTTCGAGACCGTGAACTCGATGCTATTCTTCTCGCCCAGCTTCTTCAGCACCGCGAAGGCATAGCCGGGACGGCCGTCGGGCATCTTGTTCATCACGGCCTCGTGCTGAAAGCCCGAGGACTTGGTGAAGAAGAGCACTTTTTTCGGGGCGGCCGGAGCCGCTCCTTCCGCGGCGTTGGCCGGCAGGTGGGACGCCAGCAGGAAACCAATAAGACCGAGGAGAAAGCGAAACGGTGTATTCATGGATAGGGGGCGCATGAGTGTGCGAACCCGAATTCACAAATCAACGTCTTTGGATTTCTTGGTCAGCGCCGCCTTCGTCAGACCCAGCCGCCGCGCGGCATTAGCCGTGTCACCCGCTTCCGCCGCGAGCGCCCGCACAATCAACTCGCGCTCCACTCGCGGCAGCACCGGCTGGTCGCCGGTCGACAGCTGCTCGTAAACGAAGTCGAGCGCGGCGCTGAGAGTGAGCGGAGCGGGCGCGGCAGGGGTCGCCACGGCCGGCGTTTCGCCGGGCTCGGCCGGAGCCGCGGGCGCGTCGGTTCCCGTCGGTTCCCACTGCGCGCGAATTTCCGCCGGGAGGTCCTTGACCAGGATCGCATCACCCTGCGCCACCACCGCGCTGCGGTAGATCACGTTCTCGAGTTCGCGCACGTTGCCGGGCCACCGATGCGCTTCGAGCACCGCCATCGCCTCGGGCGAAACTTTCGAGACGCGCGTCTTCTTCTGCTTCACCAGGCTCTGCAGGCAGAAGTCGACAATCTGCGGCACGTCATCGCCGCGTTCCCGCAGCGGGGGCATGCGAATCCGGACCACGTTGAGCCGGTAATAAAGATCTTCGCGGAAGGTCTTCGCCTTCACCATCTCCTCGAGATTCTTGTTCGTCGCCGCGAGAATGCGCACATCGACGCGGATCGTCTCGGTCCCGCCGACGCGCTGAATTTCGCCGGCCTGGAGCACGCGCAGGATTTTCGTCTGCGTGGCGAGTGCCATGTCGCCGATCTCATCGAGAAAAATCGTGCCGTTATCGCAGAGCTCGAACTTGCCGAGCCGCTGCCCGGTCGCGCCGGTGAACGATCCCTTCTCGTGACCGAAGAGTTCGCTCTCGATCAGATTGTCGGGAATCGCGGCGCAGTTCACCGCAATGAACGGCTTTCCCGCCCGGTGGCTGTGCTTCCAGATCGAACGCGCGACGAGTTCCTTGCCAGTGCCGCTCTCGCCCGTGATCATCACAGTGACGTCACTCGCCGTGACCTGTCCGATGATCTTGAAGACGTCCTGCATCACGGCCGAGCTGCCCACGATGCCCTCGCGGTAATCCTCGATGTTGATCGTCGGCTTGTAGTCGCCGACCGCCCGCAAATCCGCGTGTGCCTTCAACGCATTTTCCGCCAGCGCCAGCACCTTCGCGGGATCGAAGGGCTTCATCACGTAGTCGAAGGCGCCGTACTTCATCGCCTCGATCGCGGTCTGCGCCGTCCCAAACGCCGTCATGAGAATGACCAACTGCTTCGGATTGATCGATCGCAGGTGCTGCAGCGCCTCGATTCCGCTCATCCCCCCCATGCGGACGTCGAGAAACACGAGGTCGGGCGGCGGGCCCTTCTTCACCAGCGCGATTCCCTGCTCCCCGCTCGCGGCCTCGGCGAGCTGGTACTGCCGGGACGACAGCACGCGCGAGAGCGAATACCGGATCTCGGCATCGTCATCGATGATCAGGATGGTGGGCGGTTTGGCGGTGTCGGGCATGGAACTGGAAGCAGACGGTGTCCCCGAAGTCGGGAATGCCGCCACACCTTCGGCTACGGGCGCGCCGGGCGACAGTCAAATCGACAGGGGATGCTCCGCCCGCCGGGGGCCTGCCCCCGAAGTTCATCGCGTGGCGAAGCCGCAACCAAAGGGACCAAGCTGCATTGAACAGGAAGACCGGGGAGAGCGGGAAGGAAGACGTCTGATCGCTCGCTGCCCGAACTCCCCGACCTTCCTGTTTAAAATCCTCGCGGAATTGTGCGATTCGCGAGCACAGGAATATAAGAACGCTGGCGTATTGGAGCGGGCCGCTTTTGTTGCACCCATGCTCGGCTGGTCGCTGAACCTTTTCCGCATTCGCGGCATCCAACTCGCGGTCCACTTCTCGTTCTTCCTGCTGCTCGCGCTCGTCGCCCAGGAAGGCTGGAGTGACGGCGCGTGGACCGGGGTCTTTTGGAATGTCGCGACCCTGCTCGTGTTCTTCACCTGCGTCGTCCTGCACGAACTGGGGCACTCGTTCACCGCAATCCACTTCGGCGTCGGCGTGAGGCGGATTCTCCTGATGCCGATCGGCGGCATGGCCGAGTTCGACTCGATCCCGCGCGAGCCCAGCCGCGAGTTCCTCATCACGCTGGCCGGACCGGCGGTGAACTTCGCCATCGCCGCCGGCCTCAGCCTGATCGTGGGCATGCCCCGCGGCTGGCCGCTGGGTGACTACGACTTCACCGCCAACGCGGTCGGCTTCACCCAGCTCGTGATTCATTGGAACCTGCTCATGGGCTGCTTCAATCTCGTGCCGGTGTTTCCCATGGACGGAGGGCGAATCTTTCGCGCCCTGCTCGCCTCGAAACTCCCGTACCTCCGCGCCACCTTCATTGCGGCCACGGTGGGCAAGGTGCTGGCGTGCGTCGGGGCGGCGATCGCCCTCTTCTACTTCCACGCCGCGCTCACGGCCGTCCTCTTCGCCTTCATCTTCTTCGCGGGCGAAATGGAATACCGCGCCGTGCGCCGGCGCGAAATCGACGACGCCCACTGGCGGGCGATGCTCGAGCGGCTCTACCCGCTCAACCCGCCCGCGGAGGAGCCGCCGATCCTCGGACGGTAGAGCCGTTTTGAGGCTCGTCGATCCGGCTGGTGGCAGGTTTCGAATCCCTGCCCTCACGGGCTGTGCCACAAGTCGTGGGGCCGACGCGGGAGAGACGGTGATGATGCCAATAAAAACCGGTTGTCATTCTGAGTCGCGGACCGGTGAAAACAAAACACCCCGCGTTGCCGCGGGGTGATCGAACAGCGGCGCGAGGCACCGCGAAAACTCTGCGCCTGACTCAGGCCTTCTTCTTGCCCTGACCACCGCCCTTGGTGGCGGCCGGAGCCGGACCCTGCGGACCGGTCCCGATCATCGCTCCGGGAACGGGCGCGGTCGGGGACGGCGGCGGGACCGTCGTCAGCGCGATGCGAAAGGTCACCCACTGGTTGGCCGTCATGCCATACGTGCTCCAGCGATTCGTGCTCATCATGCCGTGCGCACCGAACTCGGTCCAGCTCGCGCCGCGCATGGAGTGATGCGGGCGGATGACTTCGCGCGAATTGGCCGACTCCGGTCCCTGGGGATCGAATTGCTCGCCGGCCTGATAGCGGCCGTACCAGTCGTGCACCCAGTTCCAGCCGTTGCCCATCATGTCGTAGACGCCGAACGCATTCGGCTGCTTCGTGCCGACTGGATTCGGGACGCCACCGCTGTTCGCGCGATAAACCGACTCACGTTCCGGGCCGTACTCGCCTTCCTTATACCCTTCCTTGGCGGCCTTCTCGCGGCTGTTCGCCAGGAACGGCGCGACGGCTTTGCCGTCCTTCTTCAGCTGCTCCTCGGTCTCGATCAGCTCCTTCCAGTAACCCGGATCGGAAATGCGTCCGGCGCGGGCCACATACTCCCACTGCGCTTCAGTCGGGAGGCGGTAAACATAGCCCTCGGGCAGACGGCCCGCGGCGCGTTCACGGTCATTCAGCCAGGTGCAGAACTGCATCGCGTCATCCCAGCTCAGGCCGAGCACCGGATGATTGTCGGTCTGCTGGTAACCCTTGATCCCGGGATTCCGCCAGTTGAGGCCCTTGTGCTTGGGCTGCGACTTCTGCACGTAGATGCCGGCATTGCCGATCTCGGCCTCGGTGACGTAGCCAGTCGTCTCGACGAAGTGCTTGAACTGGCCGACGGTAATCGCGGTCGCGCCCATCCAGAAATCGCGCGTGAAGGTCACCTTGTGCTCCGGTTTTTCGTCGCCCGAGCTGCCGTAGTAGTCATCCGCGTGCCCCATCAGGAAGGAGCCTTTCGGAATCTTCACCAGCTTGAGGCCAATGCCGGGCACGACCATCTCCTCGTGCTTGGTCTGGGCGGGCATCGACTTCTGGTCGGCCGCGGAAAGTCCGAGACCGCCGACGAGGCTGACGGCGGCGACGGCGCCAAACCACGCCGTGGCGCGAAGGACGCCGGCGAGCCCGCGAACAGGCGGGCGGGCGGAATTGCTGGGGGGCAGGCTGGGATCACGGTCGGGGTATTTCATAGGGAGAAAAGAGTTGTGGGCCGGTGGAAAAATACGGGCAAGACGGAATCGAGAAAGCTCACGGCGTGCGCGCCGGAGCCGCCGCCAGGGCGACGCGGAAGCCGACCCAGTTGCTCTCATCCTGACCCCACGAACTCCAGCGATTCGTCGTCATGATGCCGTGTCCGCCGGAGTCATTCATCCAGCCACCGCGTCGCTCGTGATGCGGCTTGATCACACTGCGATCATTGGCCGAGGGCGGACCCTCGTAGTCGTTGACCTCGCCACCCGGATACCGGCCGTACCAGTCGTGCACCCATTCCCAGACGTTACCCTGCATGTCGTGCAGTCCCCAGGGATTCGCCTTCTTCGTGCCGACGGGATGGAGCACGCCCCCGCTGTTCTGCCGGTACCACGCAAACTCCGTGGCGTCCTCCAGGTCGTCGGTGGTGCCCGCCCGCGCGGCGTATTCCCACTGGGCCTCGGTCGGCAGACGGAAAATCTGGCCGGCCGGGAGGCGACCCGCGGCGCCCTCGCGCTCGGTCAGCCACCGGCAAAACTTTTGGGCATCGTTCCAGCTCACGCCGACCACGGGATGATCGTCCGCCGTCGCAAAACCCGGACTCCGCCAGCTCAAACCGGGAGTCTTCTCCCGCTTCTCGACATTGTTGTTCAGCGTCGAAACCCAGATGCCGTCGCCGCTGCGCTCGGCCTCGGTCACGTAACCGGTGGCGACCACGAACTGCCGCCATTGCGCGACCGTCACTTCCGTCGCCCCCAGCCAGAACGGCCGCGTCAGCGTGACCTTCGTCGCGGGCTTCTCATCGGGCGAACTGCCGGGGTAGCCGTCGACGTGACCCATCGTGAAGGATCCGGCCGCAACCTGGACAATCGTCAGGTTCAGGCCGGGCACGGTGAGTTTTTCCGGGCCTGCAAATCCAACCGTTCCGGCGCACAGCAGGGCGAGGCCAAGACTCCAGCGCCGCCACGCGACGCTTCGATTCGGGGTATTCATGGGGTAATTGGTCCTGCTCCGAACCCCGCGGGCTCGCAATCGCGAACTCATTTCGTCGGCTACGCTTTCGGCGCCGGCCGGCGATCCGGGAACGTGAGCTCCGCCACGCCGGACTTGTCGAGTTCGCCCAAGCCGAGGACGACCATCCGCTCGTACTGCTCCTTCGTCGCGCGGGCCACGGGCAAATCGAGTCCGACCTCCTGCCCCATCCGCCACGCGATGCCGGAGTCCTTCGCCGCATGGGCCGCGGAAAAAAAGCAGTCGTGGGCGCGCATCTGCATGTCCTCGCCGTCGGTCTTCAGAACCTGCGAATAGGCGCCGGCGGCCGCAAAGACCTCGCGCAGCATCGTCAGATCGAGGCCGAGCGCGTGACCGAGGCCCAGGCCTTCCGCGAGCGCAGCGGTGTTGGCGTTCATGACCATGTTGACGAGCGCCTTCACGCGCGCCGCCTGACCGGCCGGCCCGATGTAGCGCAGCGTGCTGCTCAGTTTTTCCAGGACCGGCCGGCATAGATCGAAAACTTCCCGCTCCCCGCCACACATCAGGAAGAGCGTTCCCTGCCGCGCCTGGGGAATACTCGAGGCCATGCAGGCCTCCAGCGAACGCGCGCGGGCGAGCTTCGCCCGGCGTTCCAACTCGGGATGAATCGAAGGCGTGAGCGTGGCTCAGTTCACGAACGTCCGCCCGGCGGCACCGATCAGGAGCGAATCACCCTGCTCCTTGAACACCTCCATTTGCGCGGCGTCATCCGAAACGACGGTAAAGACCAGGTCCGAATGGGCCGTCACCCGGGCAAGGGTCGGAGCCGCCACCGTGCCGAGCTCGGTTGCCAGCAGGACAGCGCGTGCCGCGTCGCGGTCATGGACCGCTCCAATCGCAAATCCTGATTCCTTCAACCGACGGGCCATGTTCGCCCCCATGCGTCCAAGTCCCACCAAACCAATTTTCGGTCCCATGGCCAAAACCAAGCGCGAACCTCCGGCAAACGGAAGCCGCAACTGCCTAGCGCCACCTCCTGCTTGGATTCCAAAGCCAATTGGCCGGCGTAGCCCTGCCCGTGAGGGCAGGGACGTTTTCATTGCTGCGCTCAATGCCATCCCGCTGCTCACGAGACGGTGTGAATACCCTGTCATTCTGAGCGCAGGGAAGAATCCACGCGTGAAGCTCCCTCCAGCCATGGATTCTTCGCTGCGCTCAGAATGACATGCAGGAGTGTTTTTCGGCTCTTCACCGGGGCTCTCACGCAGCGGGCTGCCAAGCCAGCTTGGGATCCAAGTCATGGGGTACTACGCACCGGGGATGGGCGATATCCGAATTCGACATCGCCGCCACGTTCCGGGAAATTCCCTGTCACCGATCCGCCGCATGCGTCACGTGTCCAGCCCCGCATTCTCCGCCGCTCCGTCCACCCGACGGAGATGGAGGATTCGTGGCATGACGATGTCGGAGGTGCTGATTGCCGCGGTCCTGCTCGCGTTCGTGGTCATGACGAGTCTCACCGCGCTGTCGCAGGCCTACGCTTTCACGCGTCATGCCCGGATGGTGACGCTCGCCGGACAGATCGTGCAGTCCGTGATGGAGGATTTGCGGCTGCGAAATTACAATGCCCTCAAGGCTTATGCGGCGCAGAGCCAGCCGGTCAGTTTTACCTCCACGCTGGCGAGCGAGCGCTTCAGCTCCAGTTTCACCCAGGGTTTTGCGCTGTCGGGCCAGTTCACCACGCTGGTCGCGTCGGCGCCGCCACAACTCGGCAAGATTTCCGTCACCCTGACGGTCACGTGGAGCGAGCAGGGTTCGAATTTTTCCCGGAGTCTCGCGACGTATTTCTCGGAACAAGGCCTCAGCGATTACTACTATGTGGGCTGGGCACCGTAAACGCAGCCAACGGCCGGCAGGGTTCTCGCTCGTCGAGCTGATCATCTCCCTGACGCTCGTGATGATGCTCACGCTGGCGCTGATGACGTCTTACGTCTTCATCGCGCGCGGCGACCGCTCGCTGCAGAACTACGGGGAGATGAATGCCCAGGCGCGCAAGCTCCTCGATCAGCTCGGCCAGGATCTTCGCGCCGCCACTGATGTGACGAATTTCACCGCCTCCACCCTCACCCTCACGGTTCCCACCAATACGGGCGCAACGACCAGCCAGGATGTCACCTGGGACTACGACACGGTCAACGCCATCGTGACCCGCGAGGACGCATCCGGCACCGTCACGCTCGCCCGTGATGTCAGCACGTTCTCTCTCTACTACGCCAACGGGAGCAACGTCGAAACCACCAGCCTCGTAGAGGTCAAGCAGGTGCAGCTCAGCCTGCGCATGCTCCGCCTCGTCGCCAGCACCGTCACTTCCGAATATGTCATCTCCGCGCAATTCACCATGCGGGCCAAGTCCACGGCGCACTGACCGCGGCAGCGCGGTCATCACCGTGCTGGTCCTGGCGGCGGTGACGGCGGTCATCGCCTCCAGCTTCCTGTTCCGCTCGGTGCAGGAAGCCAAACTCGCCGGCCGCACCCTCTTTCAATCGGTTGCGCTCAACCTCGCCGAGGGCGGCCTCGAGGAAGGACTGCACGCGGCGAACAGCAGCGGATACACCGTCGCGAATGGCTGGGCCCTCGCGACCGGCAGCACGACGGATTACATCAAGACCATCACCACCGGCTTCACCTTCCAGCAGGCGACAGGCGCGGTTTACATTCGGCTCGACGGAGCGGCGTCCCTCGCCCCGGTCGTGATCGCCACCGGCGTTGTCACCGTTCCGGGGCAGCCGCGGATCGTGAAGCAACTCCGCATCGCCGGAGTGAAGCGGCATCTTTGGAGCAACGGCGTCGTTTCCCGCGGCACGCTCACTTTCTCCGGGAGTGCGGCCATCGACAGCTACGACTCCACGGTCGGGCCCTGGAATTCCGCCACGAACCGGACGGACCGCATTACGGTGGCCAGCGCCAGCACCGCGCTCGACCCCGTCGTCGTCGGAAGCAGCGCCAGCATCTACGGCTATGTGGCCACAACGGGTGCCGATCCCGTCGTCGGCTCCGGCGGCAGGATCTTCGGCGCCACCACTCCCAGCGGCACCAATGTCGACACGAGCCGGATCCGGAAGGATTTCACGTCGAACTTTCCGGAGGTCACCACCCCGACCACCGGAAGCCCCGTCGCCATCTCCGCTGTCAGTTCCAGCCTCACCCTTCCACGCGGTGGCGACACGCCGGGCACGAACGGACGGTATATCTATACGACCTCGAGCGTGAGTCTCGCCGGCAGCAACAACCTGCGGATCCGCGGGCCGGTTGACCTGATTGTGACCGGCAACGTCTCCTTTAGCGGAAACTCCGCCCTCACCGTGGGGGACGGCGGCACGAGCGCCACCTCTTCATTCAATCTCTACACGCCCGGCACCATCAGCCTCGGCGGCAACGGCATGATCAACTACACTGACGATCCGGCCAAGACCACCTTTTGGGGCACCGCGGCCAGCCCCGCCACACAGACGGTCACCCTCACGGGCAACAATTCCTTCACCGGAACGATCTACGCGCCGAACGCCACCATCACGCTCACGGGCAGCGGCGACACCAGCGGGTCGGTCATCGGCCAGAGCGTCACCGTCGGCGGCAACGGCAAGTTCCACTACGACACCCGGCTTGCCGACGTCCAAACGACCCTCGATACCTCCTTCCGCATCAGCGCGTGGAGTGAGTTGACCGGAGTGGCCGGATCCGGCACCGCCTTCGCCCGGGACAACCGCGTCCCGTTCAACACGCTGTTCTGAGCGCTGCGCCCGACGCGGAATCGAACAGATGCGCGCGGTCCGCCGCGAACGTCACGGCGACCTCGCCGCCGACACGGTGCTCCTCGTGCGGCACCGCGCGCGCAACGAACGTCGTCGGGCCGGCCGCGAGGTGCAGAAAGGTTTCCGCACCCATCGGCTCGACGAGTTCGATTCGCGCAGCCACGGAGGCGCCCGCCGTCCCGGCCGGATCCACCCGCACGTGTTCGGGCCGGACACCCAAGGTCAGCGGAAGTCCGCGAAAATCGCCCACCCGCCCCGCGACCTCGGCCGACAGCGGGACGCGCCACGCCCCGCCCGCCACCACGAAGCTGGCGGCCACTCCATCCGCGATTTCCACCGCGCCTGGAAACAAGTTCATCGGCGGCGAACCGATGAAGCCGGCGACGAACAGGTTCGCCGGCTCGTGATAAAGCGTGAGCGGCTTCGCCACCTGCATGATGGCTCCGTCCTTCATCACGCAGATGCGGTCGCCCATCGTCATGGCCTCGACCTGATCGTGCGTCACATAAATCATCGTCGCCTTCAGCCGCGCATGCAGTTTCGCCAGCTCGGTGCGGGTCGACCCACGCATCTTCGCGTCGAGGTTTGAGAGCGGCTCGTCAAAAAGGAATACCTTCGGCTGCCGCACGATCGCCCGGCCCAGCGCCACGCGTTGCCGCTGCCCGCCGGACAACGCCTTCGGCCGCCGCGGCAACAGCGCCTCCAGGCCGAGCATGGCCGCCGCCTCCCGGACTCGGGCTTCAATCTCGTCGCGCGGCCGGCCGCGCATCTTCAGCCCAAACGCGAGGTTGTCGTAGACCGACATGTGCGGGTAGAGCGCGTAGTTCTGGAAGACCATCGCGATGTCGCGATCCTTCGGCAGCACCGCGTTCACGACGCGACCATCGATCGCGACTGTGCCGCCGGAAATCTCCTCGAGGCCCGCGATCATGCGCAGCGTGGTGGACTTGCCGCAGCCGGATGGCCCGACCAGCACCATGAACTCGCCATCCGCGATCTCGAGGTTGATGCCGCGGACCGCTGTCACGTTCGCCCCGGATTTCTCCGGATATTGCTTGGTAAGATTCTCGAGAACGACGCGGGCCATCGGCGCGGCCAGCGGAGTCGAATCGCCGGGCCACGACAAGCGTTTCGCAAAGTTCTGCTTGGAGCCGGAGCAGATCCTGGAACCACAGATGAACACCGATGAACACGGATGGCCTCCGCATGGCCACGCTTGGTTCCGTGTATTCCGTGCACTCTGTGGTCCAAACCACCGGAGTTGAACCACCGAGCGCACAGAGTGCTCGGAGTGAAATTCGGCCTGACACCTCGGAAACCGGGGCTCTCCTTCCCGACCTCCGTAGCCTTCCGGTGCAGAACTTGAAAAAGGAAGTGGTCACCAAAGGGCTCGTGCGGTGTCCAAGCCGTATGATCCCCGCCACCGAACCAGCCGACAAAATCATTATGCAAGGCGTCCACGTGGAGCTTACGCCCGCGCTGCAGACCGCGATCCGCAATAAATTCGCCGTCCTGCTTCGTCACAACGAGCACATCGTGCGCATCCACGTTCGCCTGCAGCTCGAACAGACACACGGCAGTCAGCACCTCTATTCCGCCACCGCGCAAATCGAGATCGGCGGCCCGGATCTGGTCGCGACCATGAAAGGCGAGGAAGCCTACGCGGTCATCGACGCCCTCGCAGAAAAACTGAGCGAACAACTCCGCGAACGGCACGAACGCCGCACCGATCGGCACCGGGAGGGACCGAAGATGGATCAGGCTGCGCCATAACGGGCGTTCGGGAGTGCCGAGTGCCGAATTTTTCGAGCACCTGAATTTTCCCGCGGCTTCGTGGCGGGAATGTGAGCCCCCTCCGGGAGGATTCCTAGTTCGGCACTCGGCATTCGCCAATCGGCACTCCCCTCAGCGGTTCAATATCCCCAGCCAGGGCGTGCAGATCAGCAGCATCAGCCCGAGGAAGAGCATCCCACAGAGGAAGCCGAGCCGCCAGAAGTCCCTTCGCTCGATGAATCCGCAACCGTAATACAGCGGCGCCGGGCCGGTCGCGAACGGCGTCAGGATGCCCATGATCCCAAGGCAATACCCGAGCAGCATGATGAAGGTCTTCACCGGCAGCCCGGGGACCGAAAGCCCCGCCGCGAGCACGACCGGCAGCACGGCCGTCGTGTGCGCCGTCAGGCCGGCGAACATGTAGTGGATCAGGAAAAACAGCGCGACGAGCAGCGTCATCACCACCAGCGGCGGATAGCCGGAGAGCGCCGCCGCCGTCCACTTGCCGATCCACCCGACGAACCCGACGCGGTTCAGCCCGTCGGCCAGCACCACCAGTGTCGCGAACCACGCGAGCACGTTCCACGCGGGCTTGTTGCCGGTGATCTCGTCCCAGCTCACCACCCCCGTGACAAGCATGAGCGAGACTCCGCCGATCGCCACGAGGGTGGCATCGATGAAGTTACCCCCGAAGATCCACAGCGACAGCGCCACGAGCGCGAGCGCCGCCATCGTCAGCTCGCGCCGGGTGACTCGGCCCATCGTCTTGAGCTGCTGCTCCGCCCACTGCGGCACTTCCGCGCTCGTCCGAATCTCGGGCGGGTAAAACTTGTAGAGGATCCACGGCAGCGTGAGCACCAGCAGCCCGCCGACCGGGAGAAAGCCGAGCGCCCACTCGCCCCACGTCACCTCCACGCCGGTCGCTTTCTTGACCATCTCAAGGATCAGCAGATTCGGCGCGAGCGCGGTGATGAACATCGAACTCGTCACACACGTCGTGGCAAAGGCCACATACATCAGGTACGCACCAATCCGCCGCGCCGTCGGTCCAGGCTGCGAGCCGTACAACTCGGGAATATTCCGGATGACCGGATAAACCGTGCCGGCGCTGCGCGCGGTGTTCGACGGCGTGAAGGGGGACAGCACAAGGTCCGAGAACGCCACCGCGTAGCCGAGCCCGAGCGTGCGACCGCCGAGGGCCTTCACCATGATGAGGGCGAGCCGGCGACCGAGGCCGGTCTTCTCGTAACCCATCGCGAACACGAAGGCTGCGAAGATCAGCCAGACGGTGCCGTTGGAGAATCCCGCCAGGGCCCACTTCACCGCCTCGGCGGGCAACTGGAAGGAAGGGTTGGCGCGCTGCGCCGCCGTGAACGGCAGTCCCAGCACCGCGGCCGTCGTGATGCCGATGAACGCCACGGCCGTGGCCGGAATCGGCTCCGTGATCAGTCCGATCAACACGGTCACGAACAGCGCAAAATAGTACCACGCCCCCGGCGTCAGGCCCGCGGGCGTTGGCATCAGCGCGAGAATTCCACCGCAGACCAGCGGCAAACCCACCCGCCACCACCGATCGGAACGTGCGGGACCTGCGGCCGGCGGGGCCGCGGGCGCAGAGGTGGAGGAAGTGGGGCCGGACATCAGGGGTAAAGGGGCTCGAAGGATTTCGTGGAGACTACGGCGACGTCAAGTTACGCCGGCACCCATCCGTGCAGGTGATTGCGATGTAGCCCTGCCCGTGAGGGCAGGGACCTATTCTTTATCGCTTCGCCGTACGTTGTCCCGCTGCTCACGCAGCGGGCTACAACGGCCATCGTTTTCAAGGAAGCAGAGTCGAAAGCTACCCTAGCTGCTTCACGATCGCTTCGGTAATCTGCTGCGTGTTCGCCTTGCCGCCGATGTCGGGCGTCGACGAGTTGCCCACGGCCAGCGCGCGTTCCACTGCGCTCCGAATCATCGCTGCCGCCTTCGGCTCGCCGAGCCATTCGAGCATCATCGCACCACTCAGGATTGCTCCGGTCGGATTCGCGATGCCCTTGCCCGCGATGTCCGGAGCCGAGCCGTGGACCGGTTCGAACAGAGACGGAAACTTGCGCTCGGGATTCAGGTTCGCCGAGGGATTGAGCCCGAGGCTACCCGTCACACCGCCGGTGAGATCGCTGAGGATGTCACCGAAGAGATTCGAACCGACGATCACATCGAAGGTGTGCGGCCGGCGGACGAGTTCGAGCGTGGCGGCGTCGATGTGCAGCTTGTCGATCGCCACATCAGGGAACTCCGGCGCCAGCTCCACCAGCACGCGGTCCCAGAGCACGTAGGAGTACTTCTGGGCGTTCGACTTCGTGATCATCGTCAGCTTCTTGCGCCGTTTCCGCGCCAGGGCGAAAGCGAAGCGGAGGATCCGCTCCACGCCACGGCGCGTGTGCACCGCGGTCTGCAGCGCAACTTCATTCGGCGTGCCGGGAGAAAAGAAGCCGCCGTTGTCCGTGTATTCGCCTTCCGAATTCTCACGTACCACCACGACATCGATCGGCTCGTCGCTGCGCAGCGGATGCGGGACGCCGGGAAATGTCCGGGCGGGGCGCACGCAGGCATAGAGATCGAACGACTGCCGCATCTTGATCAGCGGCACGAGCGTGACGTGGTCCGGCAGCCGCGCCGGCCAGCCGACCGCGCCGAGGAAAATAGCGTCGAAGGGCTTCAGCGTCGTGAGAAAGTCCTCCGGCATCACGCGACCGTGTTTGTCGTAATGCGCCATGCCCCAGTCGAACCGCTCGTAGGCGAGCTGGAAGCCACCGAGCTTTTGCTGGACGGCGTCGAGCACGGTGACCGTGGCGTCGACGACTTCGGTGCCGATTCCATCTCCGGGGTAGAGCGCGATGCGATGAGTTTTCACGGGGCGCCGATGTGATCAGGAGTTCCACTCCGCGCCAATGCGTAATTTCCTGAGTGTCGCCGCGACCTGCATCGGGATTGCGTCCGCCCCACCCTTGCGCCTGCCTTGGGACCGGTTTGTTTTCACACCCCGCGGCGCTTTCCCCACGCGCCTTTTCCCCAACCTGGAGATTTCCATGAAACTGTTCCGCCTTCCTTCCTCATCCGCGGCTGGTCGCTTCTTCCGCCAGTACGCCGTCCTCCTCGGCTTGTGTGCCAGCCTCACGGCCCTCCGCGCCCAGGATTATCTCAGCGGCACTGTCACTGGCCCTAAGGGTCCCGAGGCCGGCGTCTGGGTGATCGCCGAGACCAGCGATCTGCCCACGCGCTACGTAAAGATCGTGGTGACTGACGATCAGGGCCGCTACCTGATGCCCGAACTGCCGGCGGCAAACTACAACGTGTGGGTCCGCGGCTACGGCCTCGTCGACTCGCCGAAGAGCAAGGCGAAGCCCGGGGACAAATTGGATCTCAAGGCCGTCCCCGCCCCCGACGCGAAGGCCGCCGCGCAGTACTACCCCGCCGGACACTGGTTCTCGCTGCTCGAGCCGCCAGCGAAGAGTGAATTCCCCGGCACCGGCCCGGTCGGCAACGGGATCGC
>CANJCM010000083.1 GCA_947472765.1 Opitutia bacterium | reverse complement strand
GGCCTGATTGTCGCGTTTTCCGGCGGGACCGACAGCGCCTTTCTCCTCTGGACCGCCGAACAGGTCCGGCGCGAATCCGGCGGCCGGCTGCTCGCCGTGACTGCGGTCAGTGCGAGTCTGCCGGAGGTCGAGCGTCGCGATGCCGCCGAGTTCGCCGCGGGTTTGGGCGTCGAGCATCGTTGGGAAGCCAGTGGCGAAGTCTCCGATCCCGCCTACGCGAAAAACGACCTCACGCGTTGCTACCACTGCAAAACCGAGCTCTTCCGCCTCAGCCACGCGCTCGCGGCCGAACTCGGCTTCGCGGCCATCGCCTACGGTTACAACGCCTCGGATCGCTCCGACTACCGGCCCGGACACAAGGCTGCGCTCGAGCAGGAAATTCTCTCGCCACTGAGCGACGCCAACCTCGCCAAGGACGATATCCGCGCGCTCCTGCGGCACTTTGAACTTCCCCTCGCCGACAAACCCGCGAGCCCGTGCCTCAGTTCGCGGCTCATGACGGGCGTATCCGTGACGCCGCAAAAGCTGCGGGACATCGAGGAACTCGAAACGATCGTCCGCGACGGCGGCATTCGCGTGTTTCGGATGCGGCTGCACGAGCAGCCGACGGGACAATGGCTCCGGCTCGAGGTCGCGCCCGACGAGATGGCAAAAATCCTGCCCATTCGTGACACCCTGCTCGCCGCCGCCAAAGCCCGCGGTTTTTCCTGGCTGACGCTCGATCTCGCGGGCTACCGCACCGGCGGCGGCTCCGCCCAACCCATTCTCGCCTATGCTCGAGCAGGAAATTCGTGAACTGCTGGCCGCCGTTCGCGACGGCGGCCTCGCTCCCGAGGAAGCGTTGACGCGACTGCGGAGCGGCCCGTTCCGTTCGGGCACGCTGCCGTTCGCCCACGTCGATCACCATCGCCGGATGCGACACGGGATCGCCGAGGTCGTCTTCGGTGAGGGCAAGACGGCGGAGCAGATCCTTGGCATCGCCGACGAAGCCTCCACCGGTGGAATCCCGATCCTGATCACGCGATTGTCGCCGGAGAAACAGGCGCAGTTGCAGGCCCGGTTTCCCGCCGGGCGCTGCAGCGTTCCGGGTCGCACGTTCATCGTGAACCCGCCGGAGCCCGTGGCGGTCACACCGGGCACGCCGCATGTCGCCATCGTAGCCGCCGGCACGAGCGATCTTCCGGTCGCCGAAGAAGCCGTCGAAGTCTGCATCGCCGCAGGAATTCCACACGTGCGCTATGTCGATGTCGGTGTCGCCGGCATTCACCGGCTGCTGGCGCGCGTCGAGGCGCTCCAGGCCGCGACCGCGCTCGTCGTCATCGCCGGCATGGAAGGCGCCCTGCCGAGCGTTGTCGCCGGATTGCTCGGCCGGCCCGTGTTCGCGGTGCCGACGAGCATCGGTTACGGCGCAAACCTCGGGGGCATCAGCGCGCTGCTCTCGATGATGAACTCGTGCGCCCCGGGCGTCACCGTCGTGAACATCGACAACGGTTTCTCCGCCGCCTTCGCCGCCTGCCAGGTCGTGCGCGCCGTGCGCGACGCCGGCCAACGTCCCCGTGAGTAAAATTCTCTACCTCGATTCCGTCGCGGGCATCGCCGGCGACATGTTCGCCGCGGCCTTCGTCGACGCGGGCCTCGTGACCGCCGCGGAACTCGCCGCCATTCCGGCCCAGCTCGGTTTCGACGGCGTGCGGGTGGAAATCAAGTCCGTCACGCGTTCGGCGATTCAAGCCACGCATCTCCGCGTCGTTGCACCCGGTGATTCCGCGGCCGCGCCGTGGGGACACTCCCATGACCCGGCCAACCCGGCGGCAGCGGGCCACGTTCACGAGTCGACCGAGACGCACCTGATCGTCGACGCCCCGGCGCATCACCATCACACGCACTACCTCGACATCGATCGTCGGCTCGCGGGGGCGAAGATCGCGCCGGAGGTGTCCACGCTGGCGCGGAAAATCTTCCGCCTGCTGGCTGAGGCCGAAGCGGCGGCGCACGGCACCGAGCTGGCGGCCGTCGCGTTCCACGAGATCGGCAGCATCGACTCGATCGTCGACGTCACGCTCGCGGCTTGCTGTATCGCGAAGGTCCTGCCGGGTCGCTGTATCGCCTCGCCGATCAAGCCCGGCCGCGGCTTCGCCCGGATGGCCCACGGCACGCAACCGATTCCGCCGCCGGCCAGCGCACATCTGCTGCAAGGACTCTCCATCACGGGCACGCCGGCCGCCATCACCCGCGAGAACATCGAACTCTCCACCCCGACGGGCATCGCGATCCTGAAGGCACTCGCACCGGAATTCTCGCGCGAGTTACCCGCCGGCAAAGTCCTGCAACAAGGACTCGGCGGCGGCACGATGGATCTCGCCGGCTTCCCGAATGTATTCCGGGTCGTGCTGATCGAGGCCGAAGCCAGCGCCAGCGCGGCGCTGCCCTACGAGTCGGATCGCGTGATGGAGATTTGCGCCACGATCGACGACGACACCGGCGAACATCTCGCCTGGCTGGCGGAGCGGCTCATCGCCGAGGGCGCGCTCGATGTCGCGCTGTTGCCCGGCACCGGGAAGAAAGGCCGTCCGCTCACCCTGCTCTCGGTGCTCGCGTCGCTCTCCGACTGGCAGCGGCACGCCGACTGGCTGCTGAAGAACAGCACGACCTTCGGCCTGCGCTATCGCGAATGGGATCGGCTCAAGCTCGTGCGCCGCTTCGAAGGCGGCACGCCGGGCGCGCCCGAGTTCAAGGTCGGCCTCACGACCGACGGCATTGAGTTGAAGCGGAAGCGTGAGTTTGAAGTGCAGAAGCCGAATCTGGAGTGGCGGCCGCCCGCCTCGTAGGGCCGGCGCTCGCCGCCGGGCCTATTCCCGTAGAAGAACAGAGGCCTGCCGGCGAGCGGCAGCCCTACGGTGCTCGCGAAACGAATGCCATTTGTAGGGGCGCACCTCGTGTGCGCCCGCCCGGCGTCCAGAACCGGCTATCCCTCAGCGCCACTCATGCCGCGGATACCGCCGCGAAAGCTCGGTTTTGATCTTCGGGTACTGCTCGCGCCAGAAGTTCGTCAGATCATCGGTCACCTGGATCGGGCGATGATTCGGAGCGAGCACCTCGAACTTCACGGGCACCCGGCCATGCCCGACGAAAAACTTTCCGTCGATCCCGTAGAGTTCCTGAATTCGCGCGCTCAGGATCGGGGGGCCCTCGCGATGATAGGTGAGCCGCGCCTTCCGGCCGTTGCCCATGACGAGCTTCTCCGGGAGGTAGTCATCGATCACCGCGAGTTGCTCCGCCATCAGCCATTCGCGCAACGCTGGCATCACGGGCTTGTCCTTGATGCCGCGATAACCGAGTTCGCCGTAGCAAATCTGCTCGATGATCGTGGCGCGGTCCGCGTCCGTCAGCGGGTTGACCTCCAACTCGGGAAACCATTCCGCCAGCCGGTTCACGCGCGTGATCCATTGCTCCACCGACTCATCCCACGCCTCGAGTTTGAGCCGGCCGGCCAGCACTTCCTTGGTGAGAATGGCCGCGGCGGCGTCGAGCGGCGCATCCTCACTGCTCGTCTTCGACTCCAGCACGAGATCGCGAAACCGACGTTCGCGTTTCGACATCACCCGCTTCGCCTGCTCGTCGTACGCGACCGAGCGCACCTCGCGGTAATCGTCGGGAAAAATCTCCTTCAGCCAGGCCTCCTCGATGGCCGTGGCGAGCGAGAGCAGGACACTCACCTCGCCGCCGCGTCCGCCGATTTCGCTGATCTCCGCCGCGACCAGCAGCGCCGCTTTCTGAATCGCGCTCTCGCGGGCGAGCATGCCGCGCCGCTGATGCACCAACTCACAGCGCAGCGTGCCGGCATCGAGCCGTCGTGCCAGTTGATCGGAAAAGCCCGCCAGGACGCACTTCCGCACCGCGGCGGGATCCACGCGGCTCTCGTTCACGTCGAGTCCCTCCTTCTCCGCGATCGCGAGAAACTGCTCGAACAGCGGGCCCACTTGTCGCGCTCCCTGGGCATGGATACCGAGCCGGCGGCAGGCATCGATCCCATAGCGGTTCTGGTCGGCAAACCGCCAGGCCCGCATCGCGAGGAAGAAGTCGCTCTCGTGCTCCTCGCCGAGCAGGTCCTCGCGCGCCTGCTCCACTTCCTTCGACACGCCGCGCAAGAGAAAGCTGCGCCCCTGCGTCAGCGCCGCCATCAACGCCACCGTTCGCACACAGCCCCGTTCCTGGGCCGCGAGAAACATCCGCGCATACCGGGGATGCACCGGGAACCGCAGCATCCGTCGGCCGACGTCCGTGATCGAAAGTAGCGCCGGTCTCTGACCGGCGAAATCCGTTCCCGCCGCCGCGTCGGCTTTCACCCCTAGCGCGCCCAAATCCGCCAGCAGCGTCTCCGCGCGCTCCAACGCCCGCGGCTCCGGCTTCTCGAGCCACGGAAAATTGGCGACGTCATCGATGCCGCTCGCTTTCAGCGTCAGCACGACCTCGGACAGATCGAGGCGCTTCACCTCCGGCAGCTCCTGCAGGGCGCGATGGCCGTGCTCGCGTTCGGTCCACAATCGAACCGCCACGCCCGGCGCCGTACGCCCGGCGCGACCCGCCCGCTGGTCCGCACTGGCGGCGGAAATTTTTTCGATCAGCAGCGTGTTGATGCCACGGTGCGGGTCGAAGCGGGCCATGCGCGCCAGCCCGGCATCGATCACCGTGGTCACGCCTTCGATCGTGAGCGATGTCTCGGCGACGTTGGTCGAGACAATGATTTTCCGCTGCTCGTAGCGTTCCACGGCACGATCCTGCTGCTCGGGCGGCAGCTCGCCGTGCAGCGGAAAGATCACGAAGTCGCGCAATTCCCGCGAAGCTCCGAGTGCCTGGACGGTGCGGCTGATCTCGTAGGCGCCTGGCATGAACACGAGCAGGTCGCCCGGCGTCAGGCCCGCGGCCCGTTCGCATTCGCGCGCGGCGACGTCCCACACGGGATCCTGCTCGAAGTTCACCGCCTTGGGCAGGTATTCGATCCGCACCGGGAAGGTTCGTCCCTGCGATTGCAGCACTTCGCACGGCGCGAGGTAGGAGCGCAGCGCCCCGGCATCGAGCGTGGCCGACATCACGATCAGCTTCAGATCGGGCCGCGTGCTTTGCTGAATCTGCAACGCGCGGGCCAGTGAGATGTCGCCGTAAAGGTGACGCTCGTGAAATTCATCGAACACGATCGCGCTGATGCCCTTGAGCAGGGGGTCGAACGACATCTGCCGGAGCAGAATTCCCTCGGTCACGAAACGGATGCGGGTCCGCTCACTGACCCGCGACTCGAGCCGGATCTGGTAACCGACGCCCTCGCCGAGCCGCGTGCCCGCCTCCTCGGCGACGCGCTTGGCGAGCATGCGGGTGGCGAGCCGCCGCGGCTGCAGGACAACGACCTCGCCGCGTTCGCCGAGCAGTCCGCGCCGCCAGAGCATCTGCGGAATCTGCGTCGACTTGCCGGATCCCGTCGGCGCCTGAATGACGAGCCGCCCCTGCGCCTGGAGTGAGGACACGATCGCCTCCTCGAGTTCGTAGATGGGAAGTTCGCGTGGCGGCGGCATGGGAGGCTTGCGGAGCAAGAGCGTAAAATCGGCTTTCGCGAAGCGAAAACCGGTGAATAACCGGTGAGCGAGTTTGCTCCCAAGTTATTCACCGCGGGCGCCGGTGAAAAAGTTGTGGAGAACAAAGTCTGTTCTCCCCGCCCCACGCTTCCACACTCCACCTCGTTCCTTGATAGAACAGTCGAAGTGCGGCGGCCTTGAAATAAGTCGACGCGAACGCGACTGGGATAATCCCGGGCGACCGGGGAAAGGGTGGCGGCAGCTGGTGCCGCCCTCCCCTCCTTCTGCTTCGGCAGACAGGCAGGCATATATCACCAGTTCCTCTGGCCGGAGTCGTGTCCGGTCAGTCCACACACGAAATAGGAACTGAGCTGCCAGGCGCGATTAGAAACCGCGTCCAAGCAGAGTCAGGCCCGCGGGAAGTTTCGACCCGCGCGCCGACGCAGTTACCCCAGAGGGTATCGGTTGCTACTGCGCAGACCAGAACGCCAGTGCGATTCCCGGCGGGACGACCCCGCCAGAAGGCCCAGTCCGCCGCGCGGACAGGGCGCGCAAGGGAGTCGCAAGGGCGGGGAGCGAACGGGCCTAGGCAAAGCCCGCAAAACTCCTCCATGGGGCGGCGTGAAAAACACGTCACCCCGCTGCAAAAGCGAAAGCAACCTAGGAGATAAGAGGTCAGATCCGTAACGCAGGGCCAACGGTCGGCTAACCGCCGATGCCGTCCCTGTGGTCACGGTGTCGACGCGAACAATGAAAATTGCAGGCGTGTCAGCACCACGTCCGGCGCGCCGCTCCCGGCAGGGAGCGTCCGAACCGGGCGAAGAGGCCTCACTCCGAGATTCCGATCGGCAACGGTCGGAACGGTCCCGCCATGAGACCGAAACATCCGCGTGCCGCGGAGAGTGGCGTCGGAAAGCACACCGCCCGCGAAAGCGAGCGCGCCCAAGCGTGTGCCACCGGGAAAGAGCGCGTGGCGAACGCCCACTCCCACAAATTGGCCCCGGAGCCCTCAAAAGCTCCGGGGCCTTTTTGTGTCCGGATTTCACGGCCCAGCCTTGTCACTGCGCGCCCGCTGCGCTGCATTCGCGGTCATGCGCTTCACCCCCTTGTTGCTCCCCCTTGCCGCGCTGCTCGCGTTGACCGCCACGGTGTCGATGCCCGCCGCCGAACCCGCCCCGAAGGCCGCGGCTGCCGTACCGATGACGGCCACCGATACAATCGGACCGGATGAAATCCGAATCTGGCCCGACGGCACGCCCGGCAAACTCGGCGATCGCGCCCAGGATGTGCCGACGCTCACGCCGTACCTGCCGGAGCCAGGTAAACGCACTGGCGCGTCGGTCGTGATTTTTCCCGGCGGCGGCTATGGCGCACTGGCCGTCCACGAGGGCAAGGGCTACGCCGAGTGGTTCGTCAGCCAGGGCTTCGCCGCTTACGTCCTCAAGTACCGGCTCGGCTCCGCCGGGTACCGGCATCCGGCGATGCTCAACGATGCGGCCCGGGCTCTCCGGCTGGTCCGCGCCTATGCGCGGCGCGACGGCCTCGATCCCGCGCGGATTGCCGTGATCGGTTCTTCAGCGGGCGGCCATCTTGCGGCCACGCTCCTCACGCATTTCGAGCCGGGCAAGTCCGACGCCCAGGATCCGGCCGAGCGGGAGAGCTCCCGTCCCGACCTCGGCATTCTCTGCTATCCGGTCATTTCGCTCGGGGAGTATGCGCACGCGGGCTCAAAGAAGAATCTTCTCGGCGACACTCCGGCACCCGAATTGGTACAATCGCTTTCGAATGAGCTGCAGGTGACCAAGGAAACGCCGCCAACCTTCGTTTGGCATACCTTCGAAGACGCCACCGTCCCGGTGGAAAACAGCCTGCTGTTCGCCTCCTCCCTGCGTCGGGCCGGAGTCCCGTTCTCACTCCATATCTATGAAACCGGGCGGCACGGACTCGGGCTCGGTGGGACCCGCGGGGCGGCCCCGCCTTGGGCAAGCGAACTGCTCTTCTGGTTCGGGGAGCGGAAGTTCCTGTTGGCGCGCTGAGCGAACACGACAGGCCGGAGCGCCGAAAAGCGGGTTCCGTGTGACAATTTCAGGGCGAAGTACCGTCACGGACCGCAGGCGGCGCCTTCCGCCTTGCCTTCACCTGACCCGCGCTGCACGTTGGGCCTCTTTTTCCAACGAATACAAGCGCCCGCAGCATGAACCAGAGCATCCGTAACATCGCCATTATTGCCCACGTTGACCATGGGAAGACCACCCTCGTCGACAAACTGCTGAAGGAGGGCGGAGTCTTTCGCGCCAATCAGCAGGTCGAGGAGCGCGCCATGGACTCCATGGACCTCGAAAAGGAGAAGGGCATCACCATCAAGGCGAAGAACACTTCCGTTCACTGGAAGGACAAGATCGTCAACATCGTCGACACCCCGGGCCACGCTGACTTCGGCGGCGAAGTCGAACGCGCCCTCCGGATGGTCGACGGCGTACTGCTGGTCGTCGACGCCTATGACGGCCCGCAGGCCCAGACCCGTTTCGTGCTCCGCAAGGCGCTCGCCCACGGCCTCAAGGTCGTAATCGTCATCAACAAGATCGACCGCGACAACGCCGAACCGGCGAAGATGTACGACAAGGTGCTCGAACTCCTCATGGAGCTGAACGCGACTGAGGAGCAGTTCGACGCCCCGGTCGTTTACGGATCCGGCCGCGATGGCTACATGATGTACCACATCGGCGAGGAGAAGAAGGACATGACGCCCCTCTTTCAGACGATTCTCGACCACGTTCCGCCGCCATTCGCCAAGCCGAACGAGCCGTTCCACATGCTCGTGTCGAACATCGACTGGAGCGACTACGTCGGTCGTATCGCGGTCGGCAAGATCCTCGGCGGCACCGCCAAGGTCGGCGAAAGCGTGTTCGTCATTCGTCATTCGGACGGCAAACGCATCCGCGCCAAGATTTCCAAGGTTTTCGAGTTCACCGGCCTCGGCACGCGTGAGACCGAAATAGCGGTGGCCGGCAACATCGTCGGGCTGGCCGGCTTCGAGGACGTCGACATCGGCGACACCCTCACGGCCGATGAAAACGGCCATCCCCTGCCCTTTACCCAGATCGATCCGCCGACGCTGGAGATGCAGTTCTGCGTCAACGACGGCCCGCTCGTCGGCACCGAGGGCAAACTCGTCACCTCGCGCCAGCTGCGCGAACGCCTGATGCGCGAACTCAAGGTCAACGTCTCGATCCAGATCGAGGACACCGACAAGGCCGGCATCTTCAACGTCAAGGCCCGCGGCGCCATGCAAGTCGCCGTCCTCGTCGAAACGATGCGGCGCGAAGGTTTCGAACTTCTGGTGTCCCGTCCGACGGTGATCGAAAAGGTCATCGATGGTAAGCGCATGGAGCCGTATGAGACGGTCTGGATCGAGGTCCCCGACGAGTGCGTCGGCTCGATCATGCAGAACATGGCGAACCGCAAGGGTCAGCTCACCAACATGGAGAAGCACCAGCACTCCACGATGATTGAGGCGACCATCACCACGCGTGGCCTGATCGGCATGGAAATCGACGTCGTCAACGCGACGAGCGGCCGCGGGGTGTTGAGCCATCTCTTCAAGGAGTACGGTCCGTACGCCGGAGAAGTCCTCACCCGCATCACCGGCACCTTGATTGCCACCGAAGCCGGTGAGACCACGGCTTACGCGCTGATTATGGTGCAGGAACGCGGCAAGCTCTTCGTCAGCCCCGGTGAGAGCGTCTACGAGGGCATGATCGTCGGCGAGAATCCCCGCAATGAGGACATCGCCTGCAACGCCGTGCGCGAAAAGAAGCTGACCAACTTCCGTTCCCAGGGCGAAGGTGTTGCCACCGGCCTCACCCCGGCCACGAAGCTCTCGCTGGAGCGGGCGATCGAGTACATCGCGTCCGATGAGTTCGTCGAGGTCACGCCGAAGAGTCTGCGCCTCCGCAAGCGGATCCTGAACAACGGCGCCCGTCAGAAGGCCTCGAAGTCTCAGAAGCAGTAACCGCCTCCGAGTTTTTCAGAAACGAAGTCCGACGTTAACCGCGTCGGACTTTTTATGTTTAGCCCGGTTGCCCGCCGAGGGCCCATCATGGAGGGACGGTGCCCCCACCGTCCAAGGCCGGCAGGACCGGACATCAACTGGCAGCCAACAACCCGCCTTAACCAGCGAACAGCTCGTCCGCCTTGAAGAAGCGGGCCAGCTCGGCGTTCGCGTTGTCCACGCTGTCCGAGGCATGCACGACATTCTTCATCATCTCGGTGCCGAAATCGCCGCGAATGGTACCCTTGGCCGCCTTGCGCGAATCGGTCGGTCCGAGCAGGTCGCGGACGCGCTGAACGATATTGTCACCCTGCATCGCGAGCATGATCACCGGGCGGGAACTCATGAACTTCTCGATCTCCGGATAGAACGGCTTGTCGGCGACATGCGCATAATGAGTCCGGAGCAAAGCGGGCGACAGCCGCGCCATCTTGCAGCCAATGACATCGAAGCCAGCGGCTTCGAAACGGCTGAGCACCTTGCCGACCAGACGCTGCTCCATGCAGTCCGGTTTAAAAATGACGAACGTCTTCTCCATAAGGACCGGTCAAAGTAGCCCGGGCGGTTCTTTTGGAAAGCCTAGACTTGCGAACCCGCCCAGCGGGGCGGAACCGCTAATCTTCGGCAACAAACGTCCGCCGAACGGCTAACCGGCCCGGCCGCGACCAACGGGGTCCCGTGCCCGCCGGCACCGAACGCGCTACGGTCGAGCGAGCAGAATCGAACGCAGGGCGGGCTCGAGTTCCGGATGCAGGAATTTGAAACCTGCCCGCGACAGGACCCGGGGCTCGGCGCGCGTACTTCCCAGCAGGACCTCGCTGGCCATGTCACCAAACGCGAGGTGCAATGCCCAAGGCGGAGCGGGAAGCTTCGCCGGGCGACGCAGAACGGCGCCCAGAATGCGGGTGAAGTCGGCGTTCCTGACCGGATTGGGCGCCACGATGTTTACGGCTCCGCGCATGGTCTCGTCCTGCAACGCGTGCAAAATCGCCGCCACGAGGTCGTCCATGGCGATCCAACTCACCCACTGCTGCCCGTCCCCGAGGGGCCCGCCGAGTCCGAGCTTGAACAGCGGGAGCTGCTTCGCGAGCGCGCCACCTTCGCGGCCGAGCACCATCCCAAAACGAAGGAGAACGGTGCGCACACCGTTCCGGGCCGCACCCTCCGCATGCGTTTCCCAGGCGAGGCAGACCTCCGGAAGAAACCCGTGACCGATATTGCTCTGTTCCGGCAGGATCTCGTCACCCCGATCTCCATAATAGCCGACCGCGGAGGCGCTGAGGAAAACGCGCGGGCGCCGGGAAAGTTTGCCGATCGCGACGACCAGCGTCCGGGTCGCATCGACGCGGCTGCGCAGAATCCGTTCCCGTCGGGCCGCAGTCCAGCGACCGCCGGCGATATTCTCCCCCGCGAGATTGATGACGGCATCCACGCCCTCCAGTGCTCCGGCCGCCAGTTCGCCCGCCTCGGGCCGCCATGACACTTCGTCCGGTGTTCGCGCCGCGCGGCGGACGAGCACGACAACCTCGTGCCCGGCAGCCTTGAGTTGCGGCCGCAAGGCCCGTCCGACGAAACCGGATCCGCCGGCAATGAGAATCTTCATGAGCGGGAAGCCTCGCGCAATTTCTTGAAGGCGGCGAGAGCGTCGCGGCGCGCCGAGGCATGGTCCACGATGGGAGCCGGATAAGTTTCACCCAGCCGGACTCCCGCCTGCGCGAGCACCGCGGTGGGCGCCTCCCATGGGGCGTGGATCCACTCGGCCGGCAACCGCGCGAGTTCGGGCACCCAGCGCCGCACGTAGTCGCCCGACGAATCGAACTTCCTGCCCTGGAGAACGGGAGCGAAGATCCGAAAATACGGCGCGGCATCGACGCCGCAGCCCGAGCTCCACTGCCAGCCCAGGGTGTTGTTCGCGAGATCCGCATCGACGAGCGTGTCCCAGAACCAGCGTGCTCCATGATTCCACGGCAGCCGGAGATGCTTCACCAGAAACGAGCCGACGATCATCCGCACCCGGTTGTGCATCCAGCCCGACTGCCAGAGCTGCCGCATCCCCGCATCGACAATCGGGTAGCCGGTCCGACCCTTCTGCCACGCGCCGAGCCGCTGGCCGCCCGGATCCTCCGCCCACGGAAAGCGCGCGAACTCGGATCGAATCGGCAATTCGGGCGCAGTGGGAAAATGATACAGCACGTGGTGCGCGAATTCCCGCCAGCCGATCTCGCGGAGGAAAATCCCCGCGCCCGCGTTCACGGGAAACACCCCGGTCTCCCTGCCCAGCGCGCGAACGGCCGCCCAGACTTGCCGCGGCCCCACTTCGCCGAAGTGAAGATGCGGCGAGAGCCGGGACGTTCCCTCCCGATCCGGCAGGTCTCGGCCGGCCCCGTAGTCCGCGACTGGGTCCGACAGAAAGCGCTTCACGCGCACCGCCGCGCCCGCCGCGCCCGGCGTCCAATCGGCACTGAATCCGTCGGCCCAGTTGAGGCGCGGCCGGAGTTCGAGATCCTCGAGGTCCAGACTTTTCGGCCAGGCCTCGGGCGCCGGCAAACGGGTGGCCGGCAGCCGCACCGGTGGATCCACCGGCAGCGCGATCGCATGACGCCAATAGGCCGTGAAAACTTGAAACGGCCGGCCCTGCTGGTTGGCGATTTCGGCCGGCTCCCGCAGCAAGGCGCTGTTGAAACTTTGCACTTCGATTCCCATCCCGCGGGCCTCCGTCTCGATCTCCCGCTCATGAGCGATCGCCGCGGGTTCGTACCGGCGGTTATAGAAGAGTGCGGTGGCTCCGGTCGAAGACGCCAGTTGACGCAGAACCTCGCCGGTTTTCCCGCGAGCCAAAATCAGCTGCGACCCCACCGCGCGCAATGCGGTGTCGAGCGCCTGCAGGGAGTGATGCAGCCACCAGCGGCTGGCCCCGCCGGGCTTCCAGTTCCCCTCCCCCGCCTCGTCGAATACATAGACGGGGACGATGGGGTCGCCCCGCGCCACGGCCGCGTTGAGGGCGCGGTTATCCTGCAGTCGCAAATCCTGCCGGAACCAGACGATCGAGGGCGAGACCGCGCGCGCCGTGGCCATCACAAGGCGTCCTGATAGAGACTCTCGTAACCGCGAGCCGCGACTTTCCAACTGAAGTCCTTGCCCATCCCATGCTGCTGGGTGGCGGTGTAACGGGGAGTGTCGGCGAAGAGAGCCAGCGCCCGATTCAACGCCGCCCGCAATCCCGCCGCGCTCGGGGGACACATGATTCCCGTCCCGGTCGAGGGGTTGTCCGTCACATCCACCACCGTGTCCGCGAGTCCGCCGACGCGACTCACGACGGGGATGGCCCCATAGACCTGCGAATACATCTGATTGAGGCCGCAGGGCTCGAAGACCGACGGCATCAGGAAAAAGTCGCTCCCTGCCTCCACCAAGTGACTCAGCGCCTCGTCATGCTGCGCACTAAACGCCACCCTGTCCGGGGCCTTCGCCGCCAGTTGGCGGAGTTCGTCCTCCATGCGTTTGTCACCGGAGCCGAGGACCACCAACCGGAGTTCGTTCGAGAGGAAGAAGTCTCCGTTCGCGAGAATGAAGTCGACGCCCTTTTGCTCGGTGAGACGGCAGACCATCCCAAAAATCGGCCCCTTGAATTCCGCGCCAAGGCCGAATTTTTTCAGCAGCTCGGCGCGACAAATCGCCTTCCCTCCCATGCTCACGGAAGAGTAGCGCGACGGCAGCACGGCATCGGTCGCCGGATTCCAGACCGCGGTGTCCACCCCGTTCAGCAGTCCCACGATGTCGTCGGCCCGCGTCTGAATCACACCGTCGAGCCCGCAGCCAAATTCGGGCGTCTGGATTTCCCGCGCGTAACGCGGGCTCACCGTGGTCACGCGATCGGAGAAGAGGATCCCGCCCTTCATCAGGTTGATTTGGGAATAATACTCGATCCCATCGATGTGCATCAGGTCGTCGGGGAGATTGGTGCGCGCGAAGGTCTTCGCCGGAAACACGCCCTGAAACGCGATGTTGTGAATCGTGAAGATCGTCTTGAGCGCCAGCGTGACGTGATGACGGCGCTCCGCCTGGCGCAGCAGCAGCGGCAGCAACGCCGCCTGCCAGTCGTGGCAGTGCACGACGTCCGCCTGAAGATCACCAAGCCGCAGCATTTCGACGACGCCCTTGCAGAAGAAAATAAAACGATCCGAGTTGTCCTCGTAGTCCCGGTCGCCGTTGCCGTAGGCCCCGCGACGATCAAAAAATTCATCCCGACAGATCAGGAAAACCCGGAGGTTCTTGCGCGGCGTGAAGACCCGGACTTCGCCCGATAGAAACTCGTCGCCCATTTCCACCTTCAAACGGAGCTTCCGCTCCGCCCCGATCGCATCCTTGTGTTCGAGGGCGCTCCGGTAACCTGGAATGAACACCGTCACCTCGTGACCGTTGTCCGCGAGCGCGGTGCTCAGAGCACCGACGGCGTCGGCAAGGCCACCGGTCTTGATATACGGGAACATCTCGCTCCCCACCTGGACGATTTTCATCGCCGGGGATTAACGCAGACTGTTTCTTCAAGTCAGTCTCAAAGCACGACCACAGCTCGTGTGCCCTCCTCAAATATGTCACTTCGCGAACGCCTGCTTGCCGCCTTGCGGGCACCCGGTTCCTCCCCTGCCAACGAATTCGAGCTCGCCCGCCAGCTCGGCCTGAAAAAGAAGGAGCGAGGTCAAATGGCCCACGAGATCCGGTTGCTGTTGAAGAGCGGAGAATTTGTGCGCGGTGGCAACAGGCGCATTGCCCGGCGCGACGCCGGCAGCCCGAAGAAACGCGCCGCGGCGGAACGGGGCATTTTCATTCCGACGTCGAAAGCGGCGCGCAGCGGCGCGCCCAAGGCCGAACCGACACCGCTGTTCGCCCCCACTTCGATTCCCGCCGGCGCGCCGGATCTCGCGCCGTTCGACGACGCCGGTCCGGAGACATCGCCCGTGCTGCGACAAGTCGCCAAGCCGGCCGCGGTCCGCCTCGGCGCCCATGAGTTGGTCGGTCGAATCATGTTTCGCGCCGGCGGCTCGGCGTTCGTGATCCGCGAAGGCGGGACCGGGGCTGCGGCCGAGCCCGCGCTGCAGGTTTTCCCCGAGGACACCGGCGTGGCGCTGCCGGGGGATCGCGTGGTGGCGCGGGAATTTCCCGGGCGCAAGGGCCGGCGGGCCGGCGAGAAAGTCGGCGCCGTCGTGCGCGTGCTCGAACGCCAGCGGGACACCATCGTCGGGGATCTCCGCCGTCAGGGTCGCACGTTCGTCATCCAGCCGGACGACCCGCGTTTCGGACACGAGATTGTGGTCGACGATCCCGCCCGGAGTGGCGTGTCTCCGATTCCGAAAGAGGGCGACAAGGTCGTCGTGCGCCTGGGCGAATGGCGGAGCCGTTACGAACCGCTCACCGGGACGATCACCGGGCGGCTCGGCCGCACGCATGAGCCCCGCGCCGAATTGCTCGGCATCTTCCTGAAATACGATTTGGCAACGCAGTTTCCCGCCGACGTCGAGCAGGAGGCCGCGGCGCTGCCGGATCGGGTTCACGCCCGCGATGTCGGGAACCGCCTCGATTACCGGGAGAAGTCCGTCTTCACCATCGATCCGGACGACGCCAAGGACTTTGACGACGCGCTTTCCTACGAGGAACTCCCCGGCGGCGATGTTCGAATCGGCATTCATATCGCCGATGTCTCCGCCTACGTGCAGCCCGGCACCGCCCTCGATCGCGAGGGGCAGCGCCGGGGCAACTCCACCTACCTGGTCGGCGTCGTGATTCCGATGCTGCCGGAAAAACTCTCCAACGGGCTTTGCTCGCTCGTGGAAGGACAGGATCGCCTCTGCAAGGCCGTGTTCCTGACCTTCGGCCGCAACGCGCGAATCAAGGAAACGACTTACGCGAACACGGTCATCCGCAGCCGCAAGCGTCTCACCTACAAGCAGGCCTACGCCCTGCTCTTCGAGAGCGATCTCGAGCGCGTGCGCGCGCTACCGCTTCCGCCCAAGCATCAGACCGGATCCACCGGACGCGCACTTCGCGATCTGAGCGACACAGAATTGAGCGATCTGCAATCCTGGGTTCGGGCGCTCTGGAAGATTGCGAGCAAACTGCGCAGCGATCGCATGGCTCATGGCTCGCTCGATCTCGACATGCCCGAGACGAAAATCTTTGTCGACGAACGCGGCTATGCGGATCGCCTCGAGAAGATCGAACACGACGAAAGCCACCAGTTGATCGAGGAGTTCATGCTCGCCGCCAACGAGGCGGTCGCCCGGCTGACCCGGACGCAGTCGCTGCCGTCCCTGTACCGCGTTCACGACGATCCCGATGTCGAGAAGCTCGAGGAGTATCGCACCCTGCTGGGAACGTTTGGCATCCAAGCGGGCGACCTCACGGTGCGGGCCGAACTGGTAAAACTGCTCAAGGTGCTGAGCACTCATCCGCAGGGTTACACGTTGCGGACGCAACTGCTGCGCAGCTTGAAGAAGGCCGCCTACCGCGCCTCGCCCGACGGGCACTTTGGTCTGCACAAAAAGGACTACACGCATTTCACGTCCCCGATCCGTCGCTACTCCGACCTCGTGGTGCACCGCGTGCTCGAGGCCCATCTCAGCCGCCAGGCCGGGAAGGCCGCCGGGGCGAAGACGGCTGCCTATGATCGCCCCCGCGTCGAGCGGATCGGCGAGCATCTGAGTCTGACCGAGATCAACAGCGCGGAGGCCGAGCGCGACAGCGTGAAGGTCAAGCTGCTGGAATTCTTCGAACGCGAACTCGACAAGAAGCCGCGCACAAAATTCGCCGCCATCATCACTGATGTCCGTCCGAATGGATTCTTCGTCGAACTGGTGGACTCGATGACCTTCGGTTTCGTCAGCGTCAGCAATCTCACCGACGATCACTATGTGCTCGATCAAGCCGGCACCGGTTTGGTCGGACGCAAGCGGAAGAAGCGTTACGAAATCAACAGCCGCTTCGACGTCGTGGTGGAGAAGGTCGACCGCTACAAGCGGCTGATCGATTTCAAGCCAGCCGCTGACTCCCGGCGCTAAGCGCCCGTCACCGATCCTTTCTTGTGGTTTTGGCCGACTCGACATAATTTAGGGAAAGCCCGAACGCTCTTCTCCCAGCCATGAAAACGTCTCCCCGTTTCCCGTTGGCGCTGGCCGCCATCGCACTCAGTCAGCTCACTCCGGCCGCGCGTGCCGACGAGGCGGGCGATGAGCAGCCGCTTCGAATCATCCAGACCACTGAGGCGAAATTCCCCACCGAAGCCACGGCCCGGGGAATCCGCACCGGCGAGGTGCACGCGGTGCTGCTGGTGGACGCCGAGGGCCGGCTCAACGATTGTCTCGTCACCGCGTTCACCCAGCCGGAATTTGCCGTCGAACTCCTGAACGCGGTGCGCAACTGGGAGTACGAGCCCGCCCAGCAGAACGGCCAGCCGGCGAGCCAGCGCATTCAAATCATTTTCCAGTTCGATCAACGCGGCGCGCTTGTCTCGATGCTCCCGGCGATGGCGATCGCGGCGCGGATGAACAGTCTTGTGGGCGAGAAGCTGCAGCCCCTCGTTTGCCTGGCCAGCGAACTTGATCGCGTTCCCGCCGCGCTGGAAAAGGTTTCGCCCAAGCACCCCGGCAAGACTCCCGGTGCCGGAATGCGCAACGGCTCGGCGCAAATCGACTTTTATATCGACGCTGAAGGCCGTCCGCGGATGCCGGTGGTCATGAAGGCGACCCACGCCGCCTACGCCGTTGCCGCCGCGGAAGCCCTGATGCAGTGGCGGTTCGAGCCGCCGACCCGGCAAGGCCGCCCGGTCAACGTCCGGATGGTGCAGGAGTTCCTGTTTTAAGCCCCGCGCCCCCCGGGCGAGTTCTTCGCCCCCGTCCTCGCACGGGGGCCTTTTTTTGTCCCGAACATGAATCATTACGAATTTTCGTCCCGGTTTTGCGCCGTGTACGACCAGGCCGTGGCCGCCTATGGCCGGGGCCACCGGGGCGCCGCCAGCCTGCTACCCGCCGCGGAAACCGAGTGGCTCGCGGCCAATGGCATTTCGCTGCAACACCTCTACGACTACGCCGAAGACCATCACGGCTACGGCGGTGAGCCCGGTTTCGAGCAAGCGCTGGGAATCGAACTCGTGCGCCGGGACTACTTTCACAATGTTCAAGGTGGCCGGCCCAGCGGAAACACGCTCGCCGAATCCTCCCTACCCGCCAAGAACGTCGCGGTCCGCGGTATCGAATGGCTGCCCAGGTTGTTACCGAAGGCGCGGGGCAAGCTCCGGGGCGAACTGCCGGCGTCGTTGATGTACGGCTGCGGAGGCGATCGGAAGTTTTTCAAGGAGCACAACATCCTCCCGGCCGAGTTCCTCGCCTTGGTCTGGCGACACGAGGCCGACGAGACCGCCATCGTCGAGTGGGTCGTTCGTCGCCACGCCAACGGCCGGGAATGAGTCTCCCGTCTCACCCGGGGATCCCCTTTTCCCGCGGCGGGAAATTCGGAATGGATTCCTCCGCGCTTAGACTGGACAAAGCATTCCTCCCCGCCCTTATTTGCAGGGAGTTAGCCGCCTTGCCAGCCCGGTCAGTTCACCCGTGTCCTGGTCCCTTACCCCGAACTCTTAAGAACCATGAAATATACGCTGAATGTTAACGGCAAGTCCCACACTGTGGACGTCGCCCCTGATACACCCCTGTTGTGGGTCCTCCGTGATACCCTAGGCCTCGTCGGCACCAAGTTCGGTTGCGGCATTGGCCAGTGTAGCGCGTGCACCGTCCATCTCAATGGCGAGCCGACTCGCGCCTGCATGACTCGCGTGTCGAGCGTGCGGAATTCTAAGGTGGTCACGATCGAAGGCCTCGCCGAAGAGTCGAGCCACCTGCATCCGCTGCAGCAGGCGTGGGTCGATCTCGACGTCGCGCAATGCGGTTATTGCCAGGCCGGTCAGATCATGACCGCAGCCGCCCTGCTCCGCGACAACCCGAAGCCGAGCGATCAGGAAATTGACGGTGCCATGGCGGACAACCTGTGCCGCTGCGGGACTTACCTGCGCATCCGTGAAGGCATCAAGCGTGCGGCTGGTCTGGCCGCCGGCAAGGAGGCCACCCAATGAACACTTCCACTATCTCCCAGCCGGTGAACCGGCGCGATTTTCTCCGTCTCTCGGCTCTCGCCAGCGGCGGATTGATGATCGGTTTCTATATCAATTCGTCCGGTGAGGCACAGGCCGCGGAAAGCACCAGCGGTCCTGGTGGCAGCTTCGCCCCGAATGCCTTCATCCGCATCACACCGGACAGCAAAATCACGATCGTCTCGAAGCAGCCGGAAATCGGCCAGGGCATCAAGACGTCCCTCCCGATGGTCATCGCCGAGCAGCTCGACGTTGATTGGAAGGACGTGACGATCGAGCAGGCCGACGTGCACGACCGCTACGGCTCCCAGAGCGCCGGCGGCAGCACCTCGACCCCGAACAACTACGAAAACTTCCTCCGCGTCGGAGCCACCGCCCGCGCCGTCCTCGTCGAGGCCGCCGCCCAGACGTGGGGAGTTCCCGCTTCCGAGTGCACGACCGCCTCCGGCGTCGTCACGCACGCGAAGTCGAAGCGCTCGCTCAAGTACGGTCAGCTGGTCGCCAAGGCCGTCACCCTTCCCGTGCCTGACGCCTCGAAAGTCGCGCTCAAGGATCCGAAGGATTTCAAGCTCATCGGCCGTCGCATCAGCGGCGTCGACAACACCAACCTCGTTACCGGCAAATCGCTCTTCGGCATCGACGTTCGCGTGCCGAACATGGTCTACGCCGTGTTCGAGAAGTGCCCGGCTTTCGCCGGCAAGGCGGTCAGCGCCAACCTCGATCAGGTCAAGGCTCTCCCGGGAGTTAAGGATGCCTTCATCATCGAAGGCACGACGAACCTCGGTGGTCTCAAGTCTGGCGTCGCCATCGTCGCTGACTCGACCTGGGCGGCCATCAGCGCCCGCAAGCAGCTCAAGGTAACGTGGGATGAAGGCAAAGTCGCCAGCACCGGCTGGGACAGTTTCGCCGCGCAAGCGAAGGAACTCTCCTCCAAGCCCGGCGCCCGTGTCCTGCGCAAGGACGGCGACGTCGACGCGGCATTCAAGGGCGCGGCCAAGGTCGTGGAAGCGGAATACGTCTATCCGTTCATCTCGCACCTCAGCCTCGAGCCGATGAACTGCACGGCGCACTGGAACAACGGTGCGCTCGAGCTGTGGGCTCCCTCGCAGAATCCCGCGAGCGGTCGCGCCATGATCTCCACGGTCCTCAATATTCCGCAGGAGAAGATCAACATTCACCTGACCCGCAGCGGCGGCGGCTTTGGCCGGCGTCTCTCCGCCGACTTCATGGTCGAGGCCGCGGCGATTGCCCAAAAGGTGAACGCCCCCGTCAAGCTCACCTGGACCCGTGAGGACGATCTCCGTCACGACCAGATGCGTCCGGGCGGCCTCCACTACCTCAAGGGAGCGGTTGATGCCAAGGGCAAGCTTGTCGCCTGGAAGAACAACTTCTTCACCTTCGGCAACGTCGGTCAGGGCGGTCAGGTTCAGCCCGGCAGCGGCGGCGCCCTCAGCGGCGACGAGTTCCCCGGTCGTTGGGTTCCGAACTACCTCGCCGAGCAGACCGTGTTCGAGGCCAACTGGCCGATGGGCCCGTGGCGCGCTCCGGGCAGCTGCGTCTTCGCCTTCGTCGTCCATAGCTTCATCGACGAACTCGCGCATGCCGCGGGTCGCGATCCGCTGGAGTTCCGGCTCGAAATCCTTGGTGACAAGGACGAGATGCCGGGCACGCCTCCGGCGGCAGGCGCCAAGGGTCCTCCCCCGGCCGCTTACAATGTCGCCCGCATGCGCGGCGTGTTGAAGGCCGCGGCCGAGAAGGCCAACTGGGGCAAGAAGAAGTACCCGAAGGGTCAGGGCGCGGGCCTTGCCTTCCACTTCAGCCATCGTGGTTACTTCGCGCAGGTCGCCGAGGTGACCGTCTCCAAGGAAGGTCAGCTCAAGGTCGATCGCGTTATCTCCGTCGGTGACGTGGGATCGCAGATCGTCAATCCGAGCGGCGCTGACAATCAGGTCGAAGGATCGGTTGTCGACGGTCTCAGCGTCATGATGTTCCAGGAGCTGAGCGTCGAGCGTGGCCGCGTGGTGAATGCGAACCTGGATGAATATCCGATGCTTCGCATGCCCGATGCGCCGGCCAAGATCGAGGTGCACTGGCTCAAGACCGCCAATCCGGTGACCGGCACCGGTGAACCGGCCTTCCCGCCGGTCGCCCCCGCGATCTGTAACGCGATCTTTGCCGCCACCGGCAAGCGGATCCGTCAGTTCCCGGCGTCGCGCACCGATCTCCGCTGGAGCTGAGGTCAGCCGTCAGCCTGAAAAATTCGGGGCGGGAGCAATCCCGCCCCTTTTTCATGCCCAAATCCGACGGTCGGACGCCGGGTCAAAAAGCCAGCTCGCCCTGCTCCGACGGCCGCGGACCGACGCCGAGAAATGTGCCGTACCGCTCGAGCCACTCGTCGAGCTTCCCCACGTAATAGTCGCGATCATAGGGCGCCGACACGGGATCGAACTGCCCCAGTGGCCAGGCTCGCTGCCAGTCGTTCGGACGGCCGCCGGTGCGGGCCGTGATGTAGTAGGTCACCCGCTCGCCCATTCGCGGGCGCGGCGTCAGGCGCAGGGCCGCCTCGGACGAGGCCCGGCGGGGCTTTCCGCCTTCCGCCACGAACCGTTCATAGGCGTCAGGATTCTGGCTCAGCGTCTCGCTCCGCGCGAGGTCCGCCACCGGCACAAGTCCCCGAACGAGGTTCTGTCGAAACTGCTCCAGGGTGACCAGAGGTGACTCCGGCGAAGCGCCCAGCAGGAACCGAATCAGCTGATCGGAGAGCCGCTTCAGGTAGGGCTCAATCCCGCGCGACCGCAACGCGCTGCCTCGCAGCGTAATTTTGCGCCCATCATAGAGCGCGTAGTTCTTCGCCTTGTAGCAGAACATGGCCGCATACCGGCCATCGAATTCGAGCTCAATGCCAGGCGGCAACACCGGTGCCACGAGAGCGAGCAACGCTTCGGGACGATCAAAGTACGATTCCGAGGAAAGATAGATGCCGTCCGTGTCGGCCTCGAGGATGGTGCAGCCCTGCCGCGCGAACCCATCGATGAGAGATTGCAGCAACTCCCGCCCCCGCCGGGTGACCTCCGCGGCCAGTTCGCCATCGCCAAAGCGCGCACCGGAGAAGCCCAGATACCCGTAGAACGAGTTGATGAGGATCTTGAAACTTGTCTGGCGGGCCTGGGCCTCGGCGCGCTCCTCGCCGGACGGAGCCGACCGGGCGAGTAGCTTGTATTTCAGCCGGTACTCCCGCAGCCGTCGCAGCAGCGGGATGAAGACTCCGAGGGCATCGTTCCGCGGATTGCGCCCGATGTGCAGCAGCAGGCTGGGATAAAGCGACGCCACGTCGAAGTGCAGCACGTGGCGGAACACGCCTTCCTGGAAACTCCGCGTGTAGCCGCCTTCGAAGGGCTTCACCTCCGGCGGCAACGGACACGCCTGCCGCGCGTGGTAGTATTCCTCGAGGAAGAGTAAATCGATCTTGGAAGTCGCACCGCGCAGCGTGGCCTCCTGCAACATCGTCGGAAAAGTCCGGACCTGCTCGAAATAGGTCGGCAACAGTTGTTCCGCGATGCCCGCGGTCTCGCGCAGGTCGTCATCCAGGTAGGCCTGGAACCGCGCGCGATCCTCCTGAAATACGTG
>CANJCM010000082.1 GCA_947472765.1 Opitutia bacterium | reverse complement strand
GCTGACCATTGCGCTCGGGAGCTATCTGACGCTCTGTTACCGCACGCTCGAAATGAGCCTGCGCTCCGTGCAGGGAACGCAGAGTGTCGAGCTGGCTGAGACCGGGATGGAGGAGGCGTTGTGGGCGCTGAACAAGAACGACTGGTCGAACTGGTCCATCGTGGGCACGACGGCCACCCGCACCCTCACGGGCTTCAGCTTCGACAACAATGTCACCGGTCGCGTCGAGCTGACGATCACGAGCTACAACGGCACGGCGGGCACGCGCACGGTGACGGTGCAGGGAACGACGACGGATTCCGACGGGCTGACCATGACCCGGACTCTGACGTCGACTTCCGCGCTGGCCCCACTGTTCGTCAACGCGCTCGCCGGCACGACCAGCACGGTGACCTTTTCGAGTGGCGGCACCGTCGACAGCTACGACTCCGCGGTCGGGACTTACGCGAGTCAGACGCCCGGCTACGCGGCGGTTATTGCCTCGGATGCCACGGCGACGACGGCCGCGACGGTCGGTTTGGTAAACGCGCAGGTGAAAGGCTACGTGGCCTCGCAGTACAGCAACGGTCCGTCCTTCAGCAGCAGCGCGCGGCTCTTCGGCCCGACGACTCCGGGTACGACCAAGATCGACAGCAGCCGGATCAGCACCAGCCCGTACCAGCCGGTATTCACGATCAAGACGATCAGCGGCACCGGCACGACCCTGGGTACGCCCTCCGGCGGATCCACCACGACGATCGGTTCGCCGAGCGACACGACGCCGCGCATCTATTATTCGAGCGGACTCAATCTCACGAGCACGACAAAGATCATCATCGACGGCCCCGTGCGCCTCGTGGTTTCGGGCTCTTTCTACATCGGTCTCAACGGCGGCACGCCCTCGATCGAGGTCAGTGCGAACGGCACCCTCGAAGTCTTCGCGGCCGGGGACATCGCGATTTATGGCAATGGCATCAACAACCTGACTCGCGATCCGAGTCGGGCCGTGATCTACGGCACGAACACCCTCACGGTCCCCGACATGAACACCTCGATGCCCTATTATGGCGTCATCTACACGCCGAACGGCAACTTCACGATCGCGGGCAACAGCGTGATCTACGGGTCCGTCGTGGCGAAGAAGATCAGCCTGACGGGCTCGGCGCCCGTGATCCATTACGACGTCAATCTGCGCAACAAGGCCTTCACCGGGGTCGAAACGCCTTATGCCATTTCCAACTGGCGCGAGGCGATTGGCGGGAGCTAGGCCGGTTCCGCCAAAATTTTTTTCTCGCGAGATCAAACGGATCATTCCGTGGTCAGCGGGGCCCGTCTCCACTCCATGTCCGCCTTTTCACTTCTAGCCCGTAATCAGCGCTCGGGCGTGTTGCTGAACCTGACGGATCATGCTGTCCAACTGGCGCGGCTGAACCGGCTGGATGAACGGCCGCTGGTCGTGGATTCGTTTGCCGAGGTGGCCGTGAACGACGACGAGGCGATCCTGCAATGGACGCGGGCCGCGTTTCCGGAAAAGGCCCAGGGTTACCTGCCGGGTTACTGCGGTTTTCATCCGCCGGAACGAGTGCTGTTGCGCGAGACCATCAACACGCGGCGAATGGCGGAGCCGAATTTCCTCCCCGGCCTGCTGGCCGAGCAGGCGAAGCTGGGATCAGTCGCGGACTGGCAGGTGTGTGCGCTGCATCCGCTGGATGGCGAATTGTTCACGCCGGCCACGCCCTCGCGGCCCGGCCTGCTCATGGGACTCCCCTTGAGCAGCGTCCGCGAGATGCAGCAGCGGCTGAAGAAACTCGGGATCCGGCCGCGCCGGCTCGAGGTCGGGAGCGTGATCCTGCTCGGCGCGTTGTCGCGCTACCTCCGCGAGACCTCCTATCCGCACGCCGCGGTGGTGTGCGAAATCGGCCACACCCAGACGAGGATTTATTTCGTGGCCCGCGACGGCGTGCACACCCCGGCGACGCTGCCGCACGGCCTCCTGTCGATCCACGAGGCGGCGATGAAGGAACTCGGCGTGCCGGACATTGCCGCCGCGCGCCTGCAGCTGGTCGATCCCACCGCCGACCTGCGCACCCACAGCCGCCGCCTGGTCCGCATGCTGACCCGCCACCTCAAGCCGGCGGTCGACTACTTTGAAATGCAAACCGGCCAGCCGATCGGCGCGCTCTTCTGCGCGCATCTGCCGGCGCCGCTCGCCTGGCTCGAGGAGGCGCTGTGCGCCGCCATCGATCTCGAGTTTTTGGTCCCCGATTACGCCGCCTGGCTCCCCCTGACTGGAATCCAGCTGGCCCCCGACACGCCTCCGCCCTCCCGCTCGTGGTTCCAGGCCCTGAGCCTGGTGTCCGAACTCGCCCCGGTTGTTTCCAATGAAGCGAAGTCGTGATCCGCTGATTCTCAGTCCCCACTGGCATGTGGACTGCCGCATCGAGGCGGACCTGCCGGAGGACAACATCGTTGGCACCCGCTTTCTGATCAATGTGGTGTTCACGGCGGTTGCGGTCGTGGCCCTGATTTTCTCCGGCTGGCTCGGCTACGTGAACCTCAACCTCCGGCACCAGATCCGGGACTGGGAGCAGCGCATCAACGAGAACCGGGCCGAGGTGCGTGACATCCAGCGCATGCAGCAGGAGTACGCGGTCGAGGCCGCCAAGATCGATCAAGCCTACTCGCTGGTGCGGCCGCGCCTCTACGTTTCCTCCTTCTTGCTCAATCTCGGCCGGACGCGCCCGGAGCAGATGGCGATCGACCAGATCGAGTGGAACGACGCCGGCATCATTGTGCGGGGCAGCATCGCTGACCGCTCGGAACGCGCGACCCGGCTGCTCGGCGGCTACGTGGAACAACTGCGCAAGGACGAGAAGCTGATCCCGATCTTCCGCGACATCGGGCTCACGGACGTGGATCGCGGCGCGACCGGCGACATGCTGAAGTTCGAAATCATCTTCCGGTTCAGGAATCCCAAGACGTGAGCCCCGCCGTGAACAACCTGATGCAGATGCTGCGCCGCTATCCGCATAGCGCGGTCTGCCTGCTGCTCACGATCTTACTCGGGCTCGGCGCGTTCTACCTTCACTCCCAGATCGCGGATCTCGAGACCACGCAGCGCGAGCGGGCCAAGGAGGGCGAGGCCATGCTGGACCTGCTCGTCGGTGGCTCGACCCAGCGCCAGGAGCTTGCGGCCGTCCACGAGGTCGCGCGCCGGATCGAGGACAACCTGGTGGTCGAGGACGCCCTCGCGGAAAATCTCTGGTACTTCTACAAGCTCGAGGAGCAGACGAAGGCGCGTCTGCCGGAGCTCCACCAGCTGAGCTCGCCGCCCGGCGACACCTCGACGTTGTACAAGCGCATTCCGTACACACTCCGCGCCACCGGCAGCTTCGAGCAGGTCGCGGCCTTCCTCCTCGCGCTCGAGACCGGACCGCGGCTCGTCAATATCGTCTCGTTCAACTGCGCGCGCACCGGTGCCGGCGGCGCCGGTCTGGCGCTGGACCTGGGCATCGAAGTCCTGGGCAAGAAATGAAGCACCACGGCCTCCTCTTTTTCGTGCTGGTCCTTGGCGCCGGATCCCTGCGCGCCGCGGACGCGCCCGCCGCCGCCGCGGAGGGAAAGCTCCCGCCCGCGCCGGTGATTTCACCCCGCTTCAAGCAGGTGCGCGAGCGGATCGACGCCCTCTTCAGCAATCGCAACGACACGCCGGCGGCGCCCGACCTGCGCTTCAATCCCTTCCGTTCTCCCGGTGCCGTGGTCGAGCCCCGCCCGACGGTCGCGCCGGAATCGAGCGCGGCGAGTGAACCGTTGCCCGTCGCCTCCGCCACCGACCTCGCGCGGCTGCAGCAGGCCGTCGCGACGCTGAAGGTCAGCGGCACCTTCGAGAAGGACAGCCGCCTCTTCCTCGTCATCAATGCCAAGCCGTACAAGGATAACGATGTCCTCCAGACGCAGGTGCAGGGCGAGCCGGTCTACATGCGGGTCCGCCAGGTTTCCCGGCACAGTGTCACCGTCGTCCTGAACGAGGCGGAGATGACGCTGAAGTTCTGAGCCCACCTCCCGCCGCGCTGGGCCCCGGGCGCGCCCGCCACTACCTGCTGGCGACACTCAGTAGGAGAGAAACATCGCCTGCAGCTCGAGCGGATCGCGGGAGCGCGTCAGCCCGAGCATCAACAGCACGCGGGATTTTTGCGGGTTGAGCTCGTCGGCGGCGATGAAGCCAAGACCGTCGTCATCGACCTCGATGTTGCGCTCCACGACGCCGCCGCCGGTCCGCGAGCTGCGCACCACCGCCACGCCCTTCCGGGCGGCCGCCGCCGCGGCTTGCACGGCCTCCGCACCGAGGTTGCCTTCACCGACTCCGGCGATGACGAGTCCGCCCGCGCCGGTTTGCACGGCGGCATCGAGCAGCTCCCGGCCCATGCCCGCGTAGGCGTAGACGATGTCGACGCGAGGCAGCGGTGCCGGCGCCAGCGGGGCGAACTCGCTGGCCGCGGTGTGCCGGCGGACGGGCGGCGCATAGAGATGGAGCCGGCCGCTGTTCACGATTCCCGCGAGGCCGCGATGCGTGGCGCGAAAGGTTCCGACCTGCGTCGTGTTCGTCTTGGCGACCTCGCGCGCGAAGTGCACCTCGTCGTTCGCCACCACCAGCACGCCGCGATCGGCGGAGTCCGGATGCGTCGCCACCGCGACGGCGTTGTAGAGATTCATCGGGCCGTCGGCGCTGATCGCCGTGGCCGGCCGCATCGCTCCGACGAGCACCACGGGCTTGCCGGTGCGAACGACGAGATTCAGGAAAAACGCCGTCTCCTCGAGTGTGTCCGTGCCGTGCGTGACCACCACGCCGCTGATCCGCGGATCATCGACCGCCGCCTGCGTGCGCTGGGCGAGCTTCCGCCAGGTCGCCGTGTCCATGTCCTGGCTGCCGATCGCGGCCACCTGCTCGATTTCGATTTCCGCCCGGTCCGTGAGTTGCGGCACGGCGGCGATCAACGCCTCCGCCGAGAAAACCGCCGCCTTGTAGCCGGGCCCGCCCGCACTCGGCTGGGCGCCGGCGATGGTCCCGCCTGTCGCCAGAAGTCGGATGCGGGGCAGCAAGGGGGAACCGGAGGGCGCGGGCATGAAGCCACCCTAGCGCGGCGCCGGCACCGTGCGCCCGTCAAAAATATCGGGGCCGCGACCGATCGATTTCCAATTTGCAGCCCGTCCGCGCCGCGCCGACGCTCCGCCGCGCATGGATCGACCTTCGAGCCCCTCCCGCGATGCCCGGCCCGCGACCCCGAAGCCCGGACCGGCCGGGGCTCCCGCGGAGACGGGCTGGCTCCCGGACTGCGTTTACACGGGGGAAAAGTTCGAGCCGGGGATGGCGTTCTTTGCGGACGGGCAGGGGCGGATCACGCGCTTCTCCCGCGAGCCGGCGGATCTCGCGGCGGCGCGACGACTCGCGGGGCAGGCGGCGCTGCCCGGATTGGTCAACACCCACTCCCACGCCTTTCACCGGACCTGGCGCGGCCGGACCGAAGTCCGGGGAAGGGGCGATCGCGATCCGCTGGCGCCGTGGCGCGAGGCGCATGACGCGGTGGCGGGCCGGCTCACGCCCGAACAACTGCACGACGTCGCGCGGATGACGTTCATGGAAATGCTGCTCGCGGGCATCACGTGCGTCGGCGAGTTCCACTATCTGCACCAGCAACCGGACGGCGCCCCGTGGCCGGAGCCGAATCTGCTCGCGCAGACCATTCTGCGCGCCGCGCACGAGGTCGGCATTCGCATCGCGCTGCTCAACTGCGCGTGGAGTCGCGGCAGTTACCGGCCGGGATCGGAACCGGCGCCCGCCCGCTTCGCCACCGGCGGGATCGAGCGCTTCGTCCGTGAGACCGAGGTGCTGCACCGCTGGGCATCAACGAATTTTCCGGCGGATGAGGCGTGGATCGGTGTCGCCGCGGCCGGCCTCGGTCAGGTGCCCTTGAACGAGTTGAAGGCGCTCGGGAATTTCGCGCACAGCCAGCGGTTCCGGCTGCATGTGCCACTGGCGACGACCGCGGCGGAGAATGCCGCGTGTCAGGCCGAGTTTGGTCGCACCCCGGCGGCGCTGCTGGCGGAGCATGGCCTGATCGACAAGCGCTTCACGGCGATCGACGCGGCGCATCTGACGGCGGACGAGATCAAGCTGCTGGGCGCGGCGCGGGCGACGGTTTGTGTGTGCCCGCTGACGGCGGCGAGTCTGGGCCAGCCCGCGGCGCCCGTCGAAGCTCTGCTCGCGGCGGGCGCCGGTCTCGCCGTGGGCACGGACAGTCAGGGCCAGATCGATTTGCTGAAGGAGGCGCGGCACCTCGAGTATGATCTTCGTTCGCGGCACGCGCGCCGGCCCGGGCTTTCGGCGGATCCGGCGACGACCTGGTGGCACGCGGCCACCGTCACGGGAGCGCGCAGCCTCGGTGCGACCGGTGGCGCGCTGGAAGTGGGACGGCCGGCGGATTTTTTCACCGTGAACCTGTTCGAACCGTCGCTGGCCGGCACCGACCCGGCGTCGCTGCTGGCGAACGTCGTGTTCGCCCTCGAGCGGCGCGCGATTCGCGATGTTTGGATCGGGGCGCGGCAGCGGGTGGCCAACGGCCGGCACCAATTGCACGGGGCGATCGTGGGCCGGTTTGTCGACACCCAGACGCAACTGTGGCCGCGCCCATGAGTTGGTTGCTCGCGCGTTGACCGCCGCGGCCATTTGCATCTCCTCCCGGCATGGCGCTTACGCTGGTAGTCCTGGCCGCTGGAATGGGATCCCGTTACGGCGGGCTCAAGCAGATCGATCCCGTCGGTCCAGCCGGTGAGACGGTGCTCGACTATGCGGTCTTCGATGCGTTCCGCGCCGGGTTCGATCGCGTGCTCTTCGTGATTCGGCGGGATTTCGAAGCGCTTTTCCGCGAGAAGATCGGGGCCCGGTACGCGGGTCGGGTGGCGGTCGATTATGTCTTCCAGGCGTCGGATGCGCTGCCGCCGGGCTTCACGCCGCCGGCGGGTCGGGAGAAACCGTGGGGCACGGGACACGCGCTCTGGTGCGCCCGGGCCGCGGTGCGCGAGAACTTTGCCGTGATCAACGCGGATGATTTCTACGGTGCGGACTCGTTCCGGCAACTCGCGGACTTCCTGCGGACGGCGCGCGGCCCGGAGGCGGCGATCGTCGGCTTCCGGCTCGCCAACACCCTGTCCGAGCACGGGGCCGTTTCCCGCGGAGTATGCGCCGCCGCGGCGCCCGGCGTGCTCGCTTCAATTGTTGAGCAAACCGGGATTTTGCCAGCGGAGGTCGGCCCGGGTCGCAAGTACTCCGGCGACGAGATTGTCTCGATGAACTGCTGGGGCTTCACCCCTGCGGTCTGGAACGGGCTCGAGGAGCAATTCCACGCGTTTCTCGCCCGCCTCAGCGCCCCGGGCGTCGATGCGCTGAAGGCGGAATTCTATCTGCCGGCGTCGATTTCCGCGCTGGTGGCGCGCGGCGAAACCACGGTGCGAATCCTGCCGACGCAGAGCAGCTGGTTCGGCGTGACTTATCGCGAGGACAAGCCGCGGGTCGAGGCCGCGCTGCGCGAACTGATCGCCGCGGGCCAGTATCCGGCGCGGCTTTGGGCCTGAGCGCCGGGACAATTCGCGCTCGTCCGGCCTCGGCCGCCGCGGCAGCTTCGCTTTCATCCATGAAATTCTTCCGTCCTGACGCCGACGTTTTCGTGCCGCCGCCCTCGCGACTTTCCCCGGCGGAGGCGCTCGCCCGCACCACGCATCTCTGCGTCGTCGCGCACCAGGACGACATCGAGATCATGGCCTACGCGGGGATCGCGGAGTGCTACGGGCGCGATGATCGCCATTTCACCGGCGTGGTGGTGACCGATGGCGCCGGCTCTCCGCGGGCGGGCAAGTTCGCCGGGTTGACCGATGCCGAGATGCGGATCGTGCGGCGCGACGAGCAGCGCCGCGCGGCGGAAATCGGCCGGTATGCGTTGCAGGTCCAGCTCGCGTACCCGAGCGCCGCGGTGAAAAAGCCGGGCCAGCCCGGCGTGCAGGAAGATCTGCGGGCCCTGTTCTCCGGTTGCACGCCGGAGGTCGTTTATCTGCATCAGCCGGCGGACAAACACGACACGCACGTTGGTTTGTTCCTGCGCTGCCTCGAGGCGCTGCGTTCGCTGCCGCGGGAACGCCGGCCGCGGAAGGTCGTGGGTTGCGAGGCCTGGCGGGATCTCGACTGGCTCGACGACGCCCGGAAGGTGGGCCTCGACGCGGGCGCCAATCCGGAGCTCGCGCTGGAACTCGTGAAGGTCTTCGACTCCCAGATCAGCGGCGGCAAGCGCTACGACACGGCGACGATGGGCCGGCGGCTCGCCAACGCCACCTTCCATACGTCCCATGCCGTGGACCGCACCACGGCCCTGACGTGGGCGATGGACCTGACGCCGCTGCTCGAGGATGACACGCTCTCGCCGCTGGATTTCACGTTGCAGCATGTGGACCGCTTGCGCGCGGACATCGCGTCGCGTCTGCGGCAAATGGGGGTTTGAACCGCCGGCCTCGGCCGCGCGGTGAGGCGGGAAAATTTCGGTGATGCGGACGGCGCCGCGGGTCCGTCGGAAACGGCGTTGCGTCGCCCCGGTCACTCTGGAATAGCGTCGGGCATGGCCGGCAAGACTTCCCCTTTCGATCTCACGGGCCGCGTGGCGCTGGTCACGGGCTCCAGCCAGGGACTCGGTTTCGCGCTCGCGCGGGGCCTCGCCCAAGCCGGCGCGGCGGTCGTGCTCAACGGCCGTGACCAAGCGAAACTCGCCCGCGCCGCGGAGGCACTGCGAGCCGAGGGTGCGCAGGTGAGCACGGCGGCGTTTGACGTCACCGAACGGGCCGCCGTGGAACGAGAGATCGACCGGATCGAGCGAGAGGTCGGGCCAATTCACATCCTGATCAACAACGCGGGCATCCAGCGCCGCGTGCCGCTGGTCGACATGACCGACGAGCAGTGGCGCGAGGTCCTCGACACGAATCTCACGAGCGCCTTCATCGTTTCGCGGGCGATCGGCCCGCGGATGATTGCCCGGGGGGCGGGCAAGATCATCAACATCACCTCGGTGATCAGCGAACTCGCCCGGCCCACGATCGCGAATTACGCGGCGGCCAAGGGCGGGTTGAAGATGCTGACCAAATCGATGGCGGTGGAATGGGCGAAGCACGGCCTGCAGGTGAACGGGATCGCGCCCGGCTATTTCCTCACCGAGTTGAACAAGCCGCTGATCGAGAACGCGGAATTCAATGCGTTCGTCTGCAAGCGGACCCCGGCAGGCCGCTGGGGGCAGCCGGATGAGCTGGCGGGCGCGGCGGTTTTCCTCGCGTCTCCGGCGTCCGATTTCGTCAACGGCCAGATCATCGCGGTGGACGGCGGCACGCTGGCGGCGTTGTGAGGCTGAGCGGTGTGGTGAAGATCTTGTCGGCAACCCGCCGTTGCACTTCCCTGCGCTGCGCTTGAAATTCTGAACATGGCGGACTCATGCAAGATGCCTTCACCGGAAAACCCACCCGCATCCGCGGGAGCCGCCTCGTGCCCGAAGGGGACAGACCCGGTCTTCAACACGATCACATCCGGCGATTGGACGCGCTCGCTCGCCTCCGCGCGGCAGCAGAAGAATGCGGTGTCCGAGCAGATTCAGACCGTGATTTCGTCCTTCTTGCCGAAGACGAAGTAAGCCTGCTCGAAGGGGCGGGAGCGGAGTGGGCGGCGTTGGGCGCGGCGATCCGGGCGTGGCGGGAGATGTTGCCGTTGCGACGGCTGGAAGACTTTGGTTTTGTGGCGGAGGCGGAGAATCCGCTTGAGGAGCCGAATCCGCGGCTCCGGCGGATCGGGGGCGGAGTGGAGGCGTGGGCCTTTGCCTCGGAGACGGACGGTTCGGTGTACAAATTCTACCTGCCCCGCGAAGAGAAGCAGATCGGCAGCGTCTTCGGCTTCGGGGAAGGCGATGAATCCCGCCTGCTCGCCGATGCGCAGCTCGGGACGTACCAGGCGTTGCTCGAGAAACTCGCGCTGATCCAGCACCTGGGCGGCATGGCGACCGAGGTGGTGGCGGCGACGCCCGAGGGCGTGATCGTCGCGAAGCAGACTTACGGCGAACCGCTCGCGCAGGGTGATGACATGTCCGCCCGGCTGCCCACCGAGCTGATTGAAATCCCCTCCCGGTTTTTGCGGGCCAATCGCGATCATCCCCGGCTGTGTTTTTTCCACGGGCACGCGTGGTTGATCGGCGATCTGCACGCCCGCAACTTTGTCCGCGGTGCGGATGGGGCGCTCTATGTCATCGATCTGGTGGCGTCACCGTGGCCGGTCGGTGGATCGGCCCGCGACCCGCTGATCCTCGACTGGCTCGCGCGCGTGCGGCTCGATCCACGGGCTTCGGTGCTGCCGGCGAGTCAGGATCACGAGTTGTAGTCCGCGGGGCGCGCGGATTTACGAGATTTTCCCGCCCAATTCGAAAGAGAATCCGTGCGAATGCGGTGCGGTCGTGTACCTTTCGATTCCGGCGACTCCGCCGTCCGCATGAACCTCACGAAATCCCTCCTCATCGTCTCGACGGCCGCTTTGTTCGCAATGGCGACGCCCGCCGTTCGCGCCCAGTCCGCGACTTCGCCGGCCTTTCGCGGCGGCCTGCTCGGCCAGACCTACTCCGGGATCGAAGCCGGCTATGTGCGGCACCACGAAAGTGCGCCGCGCGTGATGCGCCGCTATGGCTTCATCGCCAGCCGGCCCATGCCCGACGGCGAGAATCTCGATGGACTCTTCCGTTACAACTACACCCGCGGGAGTACGCTCGGCACCGATGGCCAGCAGCACGACTTCTAGATCGGTGCCTCCCGCTTTTTCCGCAACGGCCCGGTCGCGCCCTTTCTCGAAGGCGATCTCGGCTGGGGCTGGGCCCGCGGTGGCGGTCGCCGCGCAAATTCGTTTATGTACCAGGCGAAGCTCGGCGTGGAGATGATGCTCTCGACCGACTTCTCCCTGACCCCGTCGATCAGTTACCAGGAGGCCCGGCAGTTTCACGACCATGCGTGGAATTTCGGCCTGAAGCTCGCATACCGGCTGAACGAAGGCTGGGCGACGACGCTCGGCACCGCGATCGATGACGCCAACAACGTCGAGATCTTCCTTGGCGTCCATCGGCGCCTCTGATTCCGACCCGGCGGTCTCGCGGCGAGCGGACACAAAAAGAGCGCGTTGCGGACAACGCGCTCGAAAGTTCGGCGAACCGGAAGCGATCAGTGGTGCTTCTGGCTGGCGAGGAAGTTCAGGATGTTCTCGGCCTGCTTGTCGGTCACGCCGGCATCCTTGTAGACGACCTTGCCGCCCTTGATCAGGTAGGCCTCGCGCTTGGCGGCACCGGTGCCGACCTGGCCGAAGGCGTTGATCACCTTGCGGTCGGTGTCGGCCAGCAGGGGGAACGGGAAGTGGTTCACATCCTTGAACTCCTTCTGCTTGGCGACCGGGTCATTGCTGACGCCGACGACGGCAACGCCGCGCTTGGTGAGTTCGCCGCTCGCGTCACGAAGCGAGCAGCCCTGCTTCGTGCAGCCGCCGGTGAGGGCGCGCGGATAGAACCAGACCAGCGTATATTCGCTCTTCTGGTACAGATCGCCGAGGTTGAGCGGAGTACCGGCATCGGTGACGCCGGAAACGGCCGGGGCCGCGTCGCCGACATTGAGTTCGGCCTTGGCGGTGCCGAACAGGAGGGTGAACAGGGACATGAGGAATAGGATGGGGCGGAGTTTCATAGGAGGAAGGGGAAGTTGAGATAGCCCGTAGGATTCGCAAGCGCGGGGCAATGAGTTTCGGGCCTTAGTAACGGCGGCGTTACCGGAATGACGTCGCGGCCGGGCGGAGGGTGCGGAAGGCATGAGAACGGGTTTGGCCCGGGGGAAGGTGGCGGCGGGCCGGGAATTGACGGAACCGCCTGCGCTGATCCCACTCTTACCGGGTTCCGATTCACCCTCGAAGCGCCTGCCATCAAATTTGCCCGCCCGGCCAGCCCTCGCTTGCCTTGGGCCCTCTCGAACCCCAACTTTCTTCCCCTTGCCTGCGTCTATTCTCCCCCTTTCCTCCTTCGGGCCTCTCCTTTCCATGCTCTTAGCCTCGTTTTTCCGGCCTTTTTTGCGTGAAGCCCGCCTGACGCTCCTCGCCCTCGTCGCCACCGTCCCCGCCCTCTTCGCCCAGACACCCTCGGCTGCCGACGGCTTTGATCCTAATTCGGACGGAAACGTATACGCGGTCGCAACTCAGGCAGATGGCAAGGTCGTTATTGGTGGTCAGTTTACAAGATTTCGTAACATCGCCGGCGGCGATTCTCTCCGCAACAACCTGGCGCGGTTCACCTCGGACGGATCCTTGGATGAGAGCTTCTATGCTCCGACCAACGGCACGGTGCGGACGGTGGTCATTCAGCCGGACGGCAAGGTCCTGATTGGGGGCGACTTCACGGCTGTGCAGCCAAATGGCGGCGCATCCGTGACTCGCAATCGCATCGCGCGGCTCAACTCAGACGGGAGCCTCGACACCACTTTCAATCCGAATTTCAGCGGCCTGCTCGAGCCGCAAGTTCATGCGCTGCTTGTCCAGACCGACGGACGGATCGTGGTGGGCGGCACTTTCACGACCGTGCAGCCGAATGGCGCTGCGACCCCCACCACTCGCAAATATCTCGCCCGGCTCAATGCCGACGGCACCCTCGACGCCGGGTTTAATCCCAATCCAAATTCCATCGTACTCGCGCTCGCGCAGCACGTGGACGGAAAAATCCTTGTGGGCGGGGGCTTCGTTCGCTTCCAGGAAAACGGGAAATCCGAGGCTACGACCCGCAACCGGATCGCGCGGCTCAACGTGGATGGCACCGTTGACTCCGAGTTCGATCCGAACGCCGACAACGCCGTCGCCGCAATCGTGATCCAGCGCGACGGCAAGATTCTCATCGGTGGCGCCTTCAGTTCGCTCCTCCCGCTCGGCTATCCGCCGCGGCCCGTGGGTTTCGAGGGCTTCAACAAGCTGACTGAGCTCTTCAAAACCATTTTCCCGACCGAGGACATCACGAGTCCGGCCGGCAAGGATAGATTCAACAGCTGGGCCGCCTTGGTGCTGCAGCAATTCCGCGTGGGACGGTGGGAGGAATTGCCGGCTGATTTTGCGGGGCGTTACAATCATGGTGACACGATTCCCGACCCGGCGACCGATGTCGCTCCCGCGACGCGCCAGCGGCTGGCCCGGCTGAATGCGGACGGTTCGCTCGACGTCGATTTCATCGCCAATGTCAGCGGTCCGCTGGCCTCGATCGGAGTCCAGCCCGACGGTAGCATTCTCGTTGGCGGCACCTTCGCCACGCTGTGGGGCCGGGGAACCACGCTCACTACGCGCAACAATTTAGCGCGGTTCAATCCGGACGGCACGATCGACCAGTCGTTCAATCCGAACGTCAATGCGAGCGTCAACGCGATCGCCTTCCAGCCCGACGGACGCGTCCTGGTGGGCGGACTCTTCACCCATCTGCAGCCCCCGGGGACGACGACGGCGATCAATCGCAACCGTCTCGCCCGACTTAATCCGGACGGTTCGCTCGATGCGACGTTCCAGATCGACGCCGGCGGCCGCATCCTGACGGAGGTCCTCCTCCCGAACGGCCAGATTCTCATCGGCGGCTCCTTCACCAATGTCGGTGGGGCCGAGCACAACTATTTTGCCCGGCTGAACTCCGATGGCTCGGTCGATCCGACCTACAAGCCCAGCTTCAATGGCCGGGTGCTTACGGCCGTCCTCCAGCCCGACGGCAAGCCGGTGGTCGCGGGTTCCTTCACGGCGATCGGAGGCGAGCCCCGCCTCTACATCGCCCGGCTCAACCCGGACGGTACAATCGACTCCGAGTTTCACCCGGATCTCGACGGTCAGGCCGGCGCCCTGGCGCTGCAACCCGACGGGAAGATCCTCGTGGCGGGTTCGTTCACGACCATCAAGGGCCCGAAGGATACGGAGCCCGTTCGCCGCGCTTATATTCTGCGGTTGAACGCCGATGGCTCGCTGGACACCGCCTTCGATCCCTCGCCGAACTCAAGCGTCGCCGTGATGGTCCTGCAGTCGGACGGCAAGATTCTCGTCGGTGGCGACTTTCTCGCGTTCACGCCGACGGCTTCGACCAATTCGCTGGCGGAGAGTTTTCTCCGGTTCAGCGTGGCCCGGCTCAATGCCGACGGTACCGTCGACAAGGCCTACGACCCGAGCCTCAGCGGCCAGGTCACGGCGATCGCGGTGCAGTCCGACGGCAAGGCCGTCGTGGGCGGCATCTTCACGAGCTTGCAGCCGAAGGACATCACGGGCCGGACCGAGGCCACGAAGCGTTCCCGCATCGCGCGGTTCAACACCGACGGCACCCTCGATCTGACCTACGATCCGAAGGCCGATGCACCGGTCATCGCGTTGGCCATCCAGTCGGATGACAAGGTCATCGTTGGTGGCTCCTTCACGAGCTTTCAGCCCAATGGTGCGACCGACCTGACGCTCCGCAAGTACGCCGCCCGGCTCAACAAGGACGGCACGGTCGACCCCACTTTCAATCTCGATTTGAACGAGCGGCCCGGCAACCGGGTCGACTCGGTCAAGATTCAACCCGACGGGAAGATTTTCCTGGGTGGCAGTTTCACGTCGCTCCAGCCGGCTGGCAGCGCCGCGCGCGTGGAACGGAAGTACCTCGCCCGGATCAACGCGAACGGAACGCTCGACACTGGCTTCGACGTGCGCGCCGGCGGCGCCACCGGCGCCCATATCACGGCTCTGGCCGTGCAGCGCGATGCCCGCGTGATTGCGGTCGGTTCCTTTGCCGACCTCGGCGGTGCCAAGAGTTCGAATATTGCCCGCTTCAATCCGGAAGGCCCGCCCGATCCGACTTTCAACGGTGCGCTGACGACGGACGGGACGATCAACACCGTCACGATCCGTCCGAACGGCGCGCTCGTCCGCGCCCAGGTTCGTGGTTTCTCCTGGCTCGACCAGTCCGGCACGCAGCGCAGCGCATTCGACCCGGGCGCGATTTCCCCGCTCGTCGGCGAAGTCTACGCCTTTGTCCGCGAGGCGGATGGCAGCGTCATTGTCGGCGGCTCTTTCACCAACACGACCAACTCGCTTAGCATCAATCTGGCGCGCTTCAGTCCGAACGGTGCGCTGGATACAACTTTCAATCCGAGCCCCAACGCCAGCGTCACCGGGATCGTGATCCAGAAAGACGGCAGGATCATCGTGGCGGGCGCCTTCACCGCCGTGAACGGCGTGACCCGCAACCGCCTGGCCCGCCTCAATCGGGATGGTTCGGTCGATCCGGACTATGATCCGAATGCGAACTCGCGCGTCTCGACGATCGCATTGCAGAGTGACGGCCGCGCCATCGTCGGGGGCAATTTCACCGGCTTCGTGCCCAAGGGCGAGGTCGCCGCCACGGCTCAGCCCTATATCGCCCGGCTCAACACCGACGGTTCGCTCGACAAGACCTACGCCACCATTCCGAACGGTCCGGTCAGCAGCGTGGCCATCCAGGACGACGGCAAGGTCGTCGCCGGCGGACAATTTACCATCGTCCAGTCCAACAAGGACACGCTCATCCAGACGCGTAATTACATCGTCCGGCTCGAAACCGACGGGAAGCTGGACATGGCCTTCAACCCGAACGTCGACGGTCCGGTCAACAGCGTGGCGATGGCGCCGAACGGACAGATCGTGTTCGGCGGGGCCTTCTCACTCATTCGGCCGAACGACGGCGCCACGACCTACACCCGGAACAGCATCGCGCGGGTCAACGCCGACGCCACGCTCGATCTCACCTTCGATCCCAACGCCAACGAGGCGGTGACGACGCTGGCAGTCCAGCCGGACGGCAGCATTGTTTTCGCTGGCTCGTTCACCACGGTCCAGCCGAAGGGCGAGCCGGTGGCGATCGTCCGCAATCATCTGGCCCGCGTCACCAGCAGCGGCGCCATCGATCTCGGATTCAATCCCGACGTGAATGGCAGCGTCTTCGCGGTCGGCGCCCTCAGCGACGGCACGGTCCTGGTCGGCGGAAACTTCACCGGCCTGCAGCCGGTCGGCTCGATCGTGATCGGCGGCACCTTTGCCTCCGTCGGCGGCGTGCCGGCGCGCAATCTCGCCATCGTGAATGACAACGGGTCCGTCAGCGCCACATTCCAGCCGCGGCCCGACGGTGCGGTCAATGCACTCCTCGCGCAGCCCGACAGCCGCACCGTGGTCGGTGGCGCTTTCACGAATATCGCGGGCGCCGCCCGCAATCGCGTCGCCCGCATCTCGGCGGACGGCACGCTCGACGCCTCCTTCAATCCGAACGCCAACGGCCCGGTCTACGCCCTCGCGATGCAGGCCGACGGCAGGATTTTGATCGGCGGCTCCTATACGACGATCGGCGGCCAGGCCCGCAATAGCCTCGCCCGGTTCAACTCCGATGGTTCGATTGACGGCAGCTTTGCCTCGCCGGGCACCCTGGCTGGACTCGCAGTGCGAGGCCTGGTCGTGCAGGCCGACGGACGGATCCTGATTCTCAGCGATGGCAGCGGCAGCCGCAGCATCCTCTCGCGAGTCAATGCCGACGGTACCGCCGATGGCACGTTCACCGCACTCTCGAGCGGCTCGGCCACGTTCAGCTCAATCACGCTGCAGACGGACGGCCGCATTTATGTCGCGGGTGACTTCACCAGCATCGGCGGCGCCGCCGTGGCCCGCGTGGCCCGGCTCAATTCCAACGGCTCGGTGGACACGAGTTTCAACCCGGCTCCCGACGGGGCCGTCGCGGCCCTCGCGCTTCAGGCGGACGGCCGGCTGATGATTGGCGGTCGCTTCACGACGGTCGGCGGACTCAACCGCGTCGGCCTCGCCCGGCTCGCGCCCACCGCTCCGGCGATGCAGACGCTCGGTGTCGCCCCGGACCGCTCCCGCGTTTTCTGGAATCGCTCGGGCACCGGTGGTGAACTCGCCGCCGTCCTCTTCGAACTCTCGCTCGATCGCCAGACCTGGCTGCCGCTCGGCACCGGCTCTCGCGTGGCCGGCACGGCGAACTGGCAACTCGGCGGGCTCTCGCTGCCCGCCAGCGGCCTCTTCTACATCCGCGCCCGGGGCATCGCCGTCGGCACCGCCGGCATTTCCTCTGGTTTCTATGAACTCGTGCGCGAGTTCAACTACACCCGCCCGGCGCCGACGTCCGACATCATCACCTTCGAAATGAATGGCGGCCCGAACACGCCGGCCCAAGCCGCGGCCGCCGTCGTCTTTGTCGATCCGTTCACCGGCATCGCATCCCGCCGCACCATCACCGTCGTCCCTGACCAAGGCACCGTCGAAATCGTGGCGGCCAGCCCGTCCGAGGATTCCACCGGCGGTTCCGCGCGCCTCGTCAATCTCTCCACCCGTGGCCGGATTACGCCCGGCAGCCCGCTCGTGCTTGGATTCGCGATCGTCGGCAGCGAGCCCCGCACCGTGCTGCTGCGCGCCGTCGGGCCCGGCCTCGATGCGTTTGGCGTCGAGAACGCGCTCCGCGCCACGCGGCTTGAACTCTACAACTCCGCCAGTGCGGTGATCGGCCAGAACGAGGGCTGGGGCAATGCTCCGGCTTTGTCTGACGCCGCCGTGCGCACCGGCGCCTTCCCGTATCTCCCCGGCAGCGCCGACAGCGCCTTGCTCGTCACGCTGGCGCCCGGCAACTACTCGCTGCGGGTGGTCGACAACCGCTCGTCGGGCGGCGTCGGCATGGCGGAAATTTACGACGCCGGTTCCGGCAATGCCTCCCGGTTGGTGAACGTTTCCAGTCTCGGCGCCGCGGGCACGGGCAATAATTCGTTGATTAGCGGCTTCGTCATCACCGGCGGCGGCTCCGAAAAGGTGCTGCTGCGCGGAGTCGGCCCCGGCCTCGTGGCGCATGGCGTCTCGTCCTTCGTCGTGGATCCTTCCATCGCGTTGTACGATGCCTCGGGCCAGATGCTAGGTGGCAATGACAACTGGGTGTCGAGCGTCACGACCGTGTCGACCGCGGCTTCGAACTCCGGCGCCTTCAGTCTCACTGCGGGCAGCAAGGATGCGGCCGTCGTCGCGACGCTGCCGTCCGGCGCTTACACGATTCAGGTCAGCGGCGGGAGCGCCGGCACGGGTTCCGCCCTGTTGGAAATCTACGAGGTCCGGTAATCCGCGAGGCGCGGATTACCAGTTGTCCGAACGAAACGGCACGGCCGGGAGGCCGGCGCCGTTGTAGAGGTTGGCGTCGGGGGCATTCTCCCAGGCGTAGCGCACGGCCACGGGCTCCGGCACCTTCGGCGCTGAAACGATCAGGGTGTCGCGATCGATCCGTCCGACTGCTCGATGAAACACCCGATCGGCTCCGGCGATTTCCAAGGCCGGCGGGGGCCGATCCACGGCAATGAGCCCGGTCGTCACGTGCGTGAAGCGCACCCGCAGGGTCGCGCCCTCCCGGGTGGCGCGTTCGAAGGTCGGCCCCGTGTCGTCCACCGTCATTCCATAAAGCCGCTTGCGGGCGAGCAGGGCGAGCCGGCGGCCGACCTCCTGCTTGTTCGTCGGATGGATGTCGTTCGGATCGCCGACATCGATCGCGATGGCCTGACCCGTCTCGGGCAGTTCGAGCGCCGCAGTCTGTGCCTCCCGCAGGAAGGCGTAAGTCCGTCCCGTGACATCGTCGGTCGGTTTGAAGTTCGCGAGACTCACCCAGTAGAACGGCAGCTCCGGCTGACCGAACTGCTCGCGCCAGGTCGTGATGAGGGTCTTGAACAGAGCGTGGTATTCCTGCGCCCGCGGCGCATTCGATTCGCCCTGATACCAGAGGATGCCGCGCAGCCCGTAAGGCACGAGCGGGGCAATCATGCCGTTGAACAGACCCGAGGGCGTCCAGGGATCGCCGGGTCCACGCGGGGCGCGGGGCCGGACATTTTTCTTCAGGAACGCCGCGTGGGCCGCTGCTCCCTGCGCCTTCGCCGCCGCCTCGGCGGTGCTCCACTCCGCCAGCGCAGTCTCATGACGCGGCTTCGCTGCGGGATATTCCGCGAGCATCTGCCGCCAGCGTTCCGCCACGACGCCGTAAGCGGAATCGCTGGCGAGGGCGTCGGCGCTCAGCCACGACTCGATCGGCGTGCCGCCCCATGAACTGTGGACCAGCCCAATCGGGACCCCGGTACGGAGGTGGATGTCCCGCGCGAAGAAATAGCCGACCGCGGTGAACGCCGCCGTGTCGGCCGGCGTCGCGGCCTTCCAGCCGGTGGTCTTGACGTCGTTGCCGGCCGAATCCGCGACGGTCCGCGCCACCGCGACATGCCGCAGCAGTGGGTAATTCGCCGCCGCCGCTTCCTGCGCGCCGTTGGTGGCGCGACTGACGGCGAATTCCATGTTCGACTGACCGGAGCACAGCCAGACATCGCCCACCACGATGTCGCGCATCGAGATCGTGTTGCGACCCGCGATGATTAACTCGCCGCCTTCCTTTGCCATGGTGAGCGGATCGAGGTGCACCAGCCAGCGGCCATCGGGTCCGGCGGTCGTCTCGCGTTTCTGTCCGGCGAAACTAACCGACACCTTTTCCCCGCGGTCCGCCTTGCCCCAGATCGCCACCGGCCGGTCGCGCTGCAGCACGGCGCCGTCCGTGAAGAGGGCGGCGGGCGTGACGTCGGCGCGCAGCCCCGCGGCGAGTGTCACGAAGGCGAGGAGGACAAATCGCTTTCGCGGGAGAGGCTTCATGCAGGTGACGCTCAAGTTCGGATCGATTGCGGACGCGGTCGAATCATGGGCTGCGTCGCGCGAACTCAATCGCCTTCGTCGTGGTGTAGTACTTCGCGAGCATGTTCGGGACCTCCCACGCCGGCAATCGGCGCGTGGTGAGGTAGGAGAGGAAACGCTTCGTCACCTCGGCAAAGTGGGCCTCGTGACCGATGTCGTATTGGGCGGGGATCACGATCTGCCACGAACTCTCGAGCGGCTTCACGTCGACGCCCGGATACTTCTGCTGGATGTCGAGCAGTGCCGGCAGCAGCGCGCGGCGGAACGTCAGCGGGTCGGTGCCGGGAGCGGCCTCGAGGTAGAGAGTCGGCTTGTAGCCCTCCGCCGCACCCTGACGGATGACGAGGTTGCACTTGGTCCCGCGCAGCATCGCGTAGTGCGTGTCGCCCGCGCCGGGCGCGGCTTCGTAGTCCCACCGCGCGGTGACCGTCGCGTGAATGCCCTTGAGGCGATAAGTGACCTCGCCGTTGCCGTAGACGTGGAGCGCGCCGTCTTTGACCGACGCACGAAGCGCGGCGGGAAACGAATCGAGCCCCGTCGTGGCCTTGAACTGCGCCGCCGTCAGGATCGTCGGCCAGTGCCGGGCGGACAGGATCTGGATGTCGCGTGTGTGATCGAGCGCCTGATCGGGAAAGCATTCCCACTGCACGAGGTCGAAGAGGTGCGTGCCGACGTCGGAGAGTCCTTCACCCGCCTCGGCCACGTCGAAAAACCAGGCCGGCCGCTTCAACGGCGAACCCGAGACCGTCTTGTAGTAGTAGTGCACGCTTTCCATCACCACGGCCGGGTTCTCCGGGGTGCCCTCGACGAGCCGGCCGAAGACGCCGGGCTGCCGGGCAAACTCGCGCTGCAACGCGTTCGTGATTTCCGACCGCTCCGTCATGATGTCGTAGAGGACGGCGCCCTTCGCCTGGGCGGTGGCGAACGCGCGCTCCAGGGCGGGAAACCCCTCCGGCTCGATTACCATCGGCTTGTCCGCGAAGACATCCAGGCCGGCCTCAATGATCGGCAGAATGCGCGCGGGCTTGTCGCGGTTGTTGCCGGACATCACGACGACGTTGCCGGCCTTTTCCTGCAGCATGCGCGCGAGGAAGTCCGGACCGGTGTAAACGATCGCCTTCCACTGCGTCGGATTCTCCGGGCGCGAGTTGGAGGCGTTGACCCGCTTCAGGTGCTCCTGCACGTCATCGCCCGGCGGGGCATAGACGCGGACGGTGGCATCGATATTCGGATACATGCTCTTTTGGAGCAGCGCGGCGTGGAAGTGGCCGGGGTCCAGCATGACGAGCCGGAATGGCGCCGGGCCGGCGGGGGATTGGGCGCGGGCGAAAGTCATGGGGAGAACAAGCAGGCCGAGAAGCCGGAGCAGGGAGGACGTTTTCATACGGGCGGACACCGGGACCGGACGGGGGCGGCCGGCGAGGGGAGACGGACGCTAGCGCGCCGCGAGTCGTTTCCCAGCGGAAAGCGAACTGCGGCGTGGCACGGGTCTCCCGACCCGTGAAGACGGTGCCGGGAAAGTCCCAGTTGGGCTCCGTGAAGCCCGTGCCGAATTCGAATTCATGGGTCGGGAGACCCATGCCACCAGCAAACGCGCTTGCCGGGTGAGCGTCGCGTGCGACTTCATTCGGCATGAACCTACGGACGTTTCTTATCGTCGGGGCAATGCTGAGTGGGGCGAACGGGATCTCCGCCGCGGACGGCCCGGCCGAAAATCTGGAGGAGAGCAAGGTCCGTCCGTACACGCTTCCCGATCCGCTGACCTCCCTCTCCGGTGCGCGCATCACCAGCGCGGCGGCGTGGCAGTCGCAGCGCCGGTCCGAGTTGATCGAGTTGTTCGCCGCCAATGTCTACGGGCGCACGCCACTCGGCCGTCCAGCGGACATGCGCTTCGAGGTGACCTCAATCGATCGCGCGGCGCTGGGCGGCAAGGCGGTGCGGAAGCAGGTGACGATCTGGTTTGGCGACAAGAGCGCGGACCGGAAAATCGACGTGTTGATTTACCAGCCGCAGGGCAAGCCGGGTGGCTCCGGCAAGTGGCCGCTTTTTCTCGGGTACAATTATTACGGCAACGCCTGCGTGAACGCGGACCCGGGCGTCCCGCTCTCGACGCGGTGGATGCGGCCCTATGCGGAGTATGGCGTCGTCAACAACCGGGCGACGGAGAAAACCCACGGAGCGCACTCGCCGCGGTGGAATGTGGAGACGGTGGTTGCGCGCGGCTACGCCACGGCGACGGCTTACTACGGCGATGTATGTCCCGACCGCTCTGGCGCCGAACCCGAGGCACTCGGGGGGCTCCTCAAGGGCCGGGCCAACGCGGACCGCGCGCCCGACGAGTGGGCGGCAATTGGCATGTGGGCCTGGGGTCTGAGCCGGATCATGGATTATCTCGAGACGGATCCGGAACTCGATGCATCGCGCGTCGCGCTGCACGGCCACTCCCGGCTGGGCAAGGCGGCGCTCTGGGCCGGAGCGCAGGACACCCGCTTCGCGATCGTCATCTCCAACGACTCGGGTTGCGGCGGGGCGGCGCTCGAGCGGCGGAATTTCGGCGAGACGATCGCCGACATCACCAGGAACTTTCCCCATTGGTTCGCCCGCCGCTACGCCAGCTTCGGCGGCCGCGAGAACGAACTGCCGATCGACACGCACGAGTTGCTCGCGCTGATCGCTCCGCGTCCGCTCTACGTGGCAAGTGCGAGTGAGGACCTGCATGCGGATCCCAAGGGCGAGTTCCTCGCCCTCAAGGCAGCGGAGCCCGTCTACGCGTTGTTCGGCCTGCCGGGCCTTGGCGTCGATCGCCATCCCGCTCCCGATCAGCCGGTGAGTTCAGCCGTGCTCGCGTATCATCTGCGGACCGGCATTCACGACATTACGCCCTACGATTGGGCGCAGTACCTGAATTTCGCGGACCGGCAGTGGAAGAAGTGAGGACGCCGGCTCACGCCGCCGTCTCGATCCCGCGCCGCTGGCCGCGGGGCCGATAGACCACGATCAATTCCGGCACGGCGGTGCGCCCGCCGGGGCGGCAGCTGATCCGCCGGCCAACGAGC
>CANJCM010000081.1 GCA_947472765.1 Opitutia bacterium | reverse complement strand
GGGGACGGAATTCCGAACGGGACGGACAAATTTGCCTACGGCACGAAGCCGGGTGGCGATGGCGCGGACGGCGACAAGATGGCTGGTAACAAGGGCGACGGCGGTGCTGGCGATCAGGCCGGTGGGACCGATGGCGCCAGCGGCAGCAAAGGCGGCCGCTCGGGCCAGAAATCCGGCGCCAAAGGGAGTGATGGCACCGGCGGTGAGGCCGGGCAGTCGGGCAGCCAAGGTCAGCAGGGCCGGCAGGTTGCTTCAAACCAGCGCTCGGGCCAGAGCGGGAAGCAGCAAGGTTCTCAAGGTGGCCAGCAGGGTCAGTCCGGGCAGCAAGGCCAACAGGGGCAGCAAGGGCAGCAGGGTCAGCAGCAGAGTTCCCAGCAGAGCGGGAGCTCCGGGCAGTCGTCCGGCCAGCCGGGAAGTCCAAGCCCGATGGGTGGCGGCGAAAGTGGCGGCGGCGGAAATCCCCTGCAAATTTTGAGTTCTCTGCTGCGAATGATTCTGGGCATCTGAGGTGGGGCCGGCTCCCGTGCGGCGGTTTCCGTCAGGATCGGATCAGTGCCCCTCGATCAAAGTCCGTATGTCTTCGTACCCGGATTGTCGGTGTGCTGTTGAGGGACGGCCTGAGGCGGTGCGCCGGTGGCTCCCCGCCGCGATTTTGCTGATGGTGGTGAACGTGGGGTGGGGCGCGGAGACTCCTTCCGCCGCCGCCGCGATCTCGTTAGCCCGTGAGGCCGCCGCGGCGGCTGAGGCGAAAGATCCTGTCGCATACTTGGAGTTGATGGAGCGGGCAGTGGCGCTGCGTCCGGATTTCCCGCGTATCCTCGTCAACACGGCCTCCGCCCAATTGGCAAACGGGCGCAAAGAGGACGCTATCGCCACCTTGCACCGCCTGGCTGCCCTGGGCCTCAGTTCGCCGGTGGAGAAGTCCGCAGACTTTGCGAGCCTCCGCGGCCTGCCCGAGTTTGAAGCGGTCGTACGCAAGCTCGCCGGCAACCTGCAGCCACGCGGAGCGGGGCAGATCGCCTTCTCTCTTCCCGATGTGACCGGGTTGATCGAAGGCATCGCCTGGCGCGAAAAGACGGGTGCTTTCTTCTTCGGCGACGTGAATGGCCGCGCGGTCTGGCAGAGAGGCGCCAACGGAGTGCTTAAGCGCTTTACCCCTGAGACGGATGAACTGCTCGGAGTTTTCGGCCTCCTGGTGGACGAGGAGCGGCAGGCGCTTTGGGCGACTTGTTCAGCTGTGTCTGCGATGCGGGGTTTCCGCCCCGACCAGGATGGAACGGCGGCGCTCGCCGAGATCGACCTCGAGACCGGCGTGCTGCGGCAGGTCGTGCCTTTGATCCGCGCTCCCGGAGATCGCGATTCGCATGTGCTGGGAGATCTCACGATGAGCGCGGACGGGGTGATTTTTTTGAGTGATAGTGGCGCGTCGAAAATCTGGCAGTTCCCTCCGGGCGGAAAGGGCCTGGAATTATTCGCGGAGAGTTCTGAACTCATGTCCCCCCAGGGCATCGTGGCCCTGCCGGATGGAGAACACCTGATCGTCGCGGATCATGCCAACGGCCTGCTCGTCGTGAACCGGCGGACAAGGACCGCAAGCCGGATGCCGGTACCCGCGGACACCACCCTGATTGGACTGGACGGGCTCGCGATCTCGCCGGCGGGCGCGCTGCTCGCGATTCAAAACGGACTGCGCCCGAATCGCGTCCTCCGCATCGGCCTGGAGGCGGAGGCAGCGGGCGTGGCCGAGGTTACTGTCCTGGAGTCCGCGCACCTGACGATGGCCGCACCCTCGCTGGGCTGCATGGGTCCGAACGGTGCCTTCCATTTCGTCGGCAACGCTGGCTGGACCCGGTTCGAAAACACGGACGGCGCTCCCTCGGCTCCGCGGACGGTGCCGATTTTCAGGACCCAGCCTTAGAGATCCTGCAGGGCGATAAACGCGCCGCCGTGCTGATAGGTGATGGTTCGCATCAGATTTGCGAACTTCACACCCGTCTGCCCCATCGAAAACGTGTAGCGAATCGTCGTCGGAAAGCCGATCGCGTTGATCACCACTTTACGTTCGCCGTTCTCATCCGCCGGATTGAGTTCGTCCAGCCGACGGATGACGGGATCGGCGGTCTCCACGAATTCATCTCCGAAGACATAGATGGCCATCTTCATGTTCGCGTTCTCCTTGTCGTAGAGGAAACGCATCGCGTTGTAGACCCCGGGGACGGGATTGCTGATCGTGTCCTGATCGTAGCGGCGCAACTGCCGCTTGATGTTCTCCCGCAGTTCCGGCGAGTCCTTAAGCCACGCTTCCGTCCCGGTGCCCCGGCGGGGGCCGAGGATAAACCGCCCGTCCGCATCGAGAATCTGGAGGCCCTCGAGCTGCGGGTACGAATCGAGCAGCTCGTCGATTTTCCGAATCGCGATCGGCCACAGTCCGCCGCTGTTCGGGTCGCGCATCGAGCCCGAAGTGTCGATGACGATGGCGATGTAGTTGTTGCCGATCGGAAGGCCGAGCGGGGTGGGCTTTACCTCCTTCAAGACGACTTCCGGCTTCTTCTGGCGGGCGGCGATCTCCTTTTTCAGATCGTCGAGATCAACCAGGAGTTTCTCCTGGCCCTTCTTTTCATTCTGCAACTTTTGCTCCAAATCGCCGATCAGCGCGTGGATGGAGTCGTTGCGCAGGCGGGCGTCGGTGACGAGCGTGGCGACGCGGGCGCTGCTCCGATCGAGGTCTTCCCGGCTGGCATTCAAGCGGGTCAGATTCGCGAGTTGCGCCGCCAGGGCCCGTTGCAGCTCCTGCAAGGACTGCAGTTTGTCCTTTTCCTGCGTGTCGATGCTGAGGACGAAAATGAGAATAACGGCCCCGAATCCGCAGCAAATGCAGTCGAGAAATGCCAGGGAGAAAACGCTGAACTGGCGGCGGCGAATCATAGGTCGGGCCAGGATTTGGAGGGACTCACGAGCGCTCCCCGCGTGGCATTGGCGAGTTCCCAGTAGAGGCCGGGCGCGCCCGGATCGCCGCTGAGGAAAGGAAACAAGATCGTGCTCACGGGGATTCGCGGGGGCAGCTGCTTCGTCGCGATCTCGAAGAACCGGATGCGGGTGGTCTCATCGACATCGCCCTCCATCGGCAGGGAATCGCTGCGGGTGGGAAGGCCGTCGGTAAGAAGGACGATGCTGTCAGGGAGCCGGGGCAGAAATCTGACCGTGGTAAACGCGCGTTCGAGGTTCGCACCGCCCTGTGGAACGACCTCGTTGAGGCGTTTCATGACCTCGGAAATGGCCTTCTTGTCCTTCGTACTGAACCATTCGTCGCCCCGGTTCGGTAGAATGGGGGAGGTTTCCTCGTTGAAGAAAAAGATCTGGAAATGCTGCTCGGGGTCGAGCGACGCCAGCATCCACTGCAGCGAGTGAATGGTTCGCTGCCACTTGGGCGCCTCCCGCTTCTTGGCCTCGGAATCGCCCAGCCGGGCGCTGGCCAACTCGATGGACTCGTCGAGCATCGAACCGGAGGCCCGCACCAGGAAAACGACGAATTCGCCCTGCAGCTTCACGCCGGTGAGGTACTGCCGCCGGTCAATGTTCGGGATTGGCACCGGGGCGTGGTCGTCGGTGGGCAGCGCGTTCTTTTCGCCGAGGAGGGTGTGCAGCGCATCCTTCATGGCTCCCGTTTGCTGGAGCATGAGGAGGAGTTCGCGCTCGCGGTTGGTGAGCCGGAGCTGATCCTGCGTGTTCTTGGCGTTGGCGTCTTCCAACTCCAGCTGCGCGGCTGCGATGACCTGCGCCAGCCGGTCGAGGTCCTGCTGGCTGCTCGTGACATCACGCATCATCTTCTGCAGACGATTCTGCGCGTCCTCCATGTCGGCCTTGTCGACCGTCGACTTCTGACTGAGCGTCAGAATGAACACGAGAATCACCGCGCCGAATCCGCAACAAATGCAGTCGAGGAACGCGAGGCTGAAGACCTCGGTTTCGCGGCGCTTGGCGGAGATCGACATGGTCGGCGAAAGCTCGCGCTAGTCGCGGTGCGAACCGTTCAGAGTGCAGTAGGCGAACAGGATTTCAGCCGCCGCGCTGCCGTAGCGAATACTCAGGCGGTCACCCGCCTCGATGACCGTGCGCGCGGCGGGGCCCGAGGTTCCGCCGCTGTCCCGCGCGGCCGTGGCATCGACGAACCAGAGCCGGCCGTCTTCGCGCATGAGGGGGATGCTGCAGTCGTCGGCGCCGCTGAACATTTCGGGCAGGACCAAATCGGCCCGACCGTTGCCCGTGCCAATCGTGTAGCGACCACCGCTGCCGAGTGGGTGGCCGATGCCATCGAGGATGACATGCGTCGGCACGGCCCGCGGTCCAGCGAGGCGGACCTTTTGCAGCCGCGCTTCCCATTCTCCGACGTGCGAACTACGGGCGAGACCCAGCGGCACGCCGGTTTCGACCTGGATATCGGCGAGATCCGCGGGCGGGGTGATGTGAACATCGCCGATGCAGGCGGCGCCACAGGCGGCCGCTCCCTCGGGTAGACGCAGGATGCGGCTGAACCCGGCTGTGCGGAGCCGGTGCTCGAGGCCGGGAATGCTGGCGGCGATCGAGTTGAGGGCGACGGTACACGGCTCCGAGGCATGCGGCGAGTTGCGCATGAACGTCACCAGGCCCTGCACGAGGGCATTCACGGCCGCCGCAGCATCCGCGGCGATTTGTTCGCGCTTGGCGACCATCTCGTAGGCCCGCGTGGCGGTGTTGATTTGATAGCGATGCTCCAGGGCGCCGCTGAGCAGGAAGTCTTTGGTCTGACGAAAGAAGGTCTGCTCGATCCGGCCATCCTCAAGAATATCGAAAGCCGTGTGCCGGAGGAAGCGGTTCCCCATCGTGGCCGTGAGCTGCTTCAACAACTGGGACAAACCAGACTGCGGCAGATGGATGAAGTCCTTCCGTTGCAGCTGCTGGTCGGCGGTGAACAGCGTGAGTTCCACCTCCTCGAGATTCAGATCAAGGACGACGACCGGGAGCGCCGGGTTGAAGCCGGAACTGCGCGGATCGCAGAGCGCGGCGCAGGCCTTGTCGATGATGCCGACGAGCGGCAGCTTGAGCTCGCCGGCCATGCCAAGAAGCAATCCGACTTTCTCATCCTCGGTGGCGGCGTCCTTCAGGTAGGCACCCGGAACAGCCAGCATCAGCTTGTCCGGCATCGGGCCCGTGGCCGCGAGGCGCTGGATATACTCCCGCAGAAAATAGAACGACAGCTCGGAGAAAGACGCCGGCTTGCCGGCCGGCCCCACGGTGGAAGGCTCGTGGGCGAGGCGGGCCCAGTAATTGTGCACGACGCGGCGGGGGTGGACGAACCACTGGTCCTCGGCGGCGCGCCCGAACAGGAATTTCTGGCCGTCGTGGTAGGCGAATCCCGGCCAGTCCGCGATCCCCTTGGCATCGGTGACGGTGAGAGGCTTGGCCGCGTTTTTCTCCGCAATGGCGGCGGTGAAGCCGGCGTCACAAAGGTCAATTCCCAGGGTTGGCATGGTGCGATGATCTCAGGTCAGGAGAAAAGCGCGTTGGACTCTTCCTTGGTGGGGACCTTCATGACGTCGATCAGCTTGTCCCGGCAGAACGTTTGCACCTCGATGATGAACGACTCCTGACGGGACTGGACCATGTGCAGGAAGAACATGAGCACGATACACATCGTCAGGCCGACGAATGTCGAATTGAAGGCGTGACCGAGATTTTGGGTGACCGGCGAAATATCGCCGTGAATGGCCTGCTCCGCGAAGGAGAGCGCCTCACCGATGCCGCGCACGGTTCCGATGAAGCCAATGGCCGGGATGGCCCACGCGATGTAGCGGACGAGGGAAAGGTTCGAGTCGAGCATGTCGTTCGCGAGTTCGGCGCGCTCGCGCACGGCGTTGGCCGCGTCCTGGACGGAATTGGTGGCGTGGAACCGGTGGAGGGCGGCGCTGAGACATTCCGGGAGGAGCCGCTCGCGCCAGCGTGGTTCGCGTTCGATCGCGGACTTGAGTTCCTTATACCGATCCAGTGCGTCGTCGGGGATGATGCGCTCGCCGGGCTGTACACGAATGAAGTCGTGCTTGAAGAGGCTGCGCTCGCGCGTGATGTGGCCGAGCTTGTAGCCGAGAATAATCATGCCCCAGAGACAGAACACGATCTCCCATTTCGGCTCGGCGTCCTTAATCACCATGTAGATCGAGCGATCGCCCAGCTTGGCGGACGTGTTGCCCTGGGCGGCGCGCAGTTTCTGCTCCACCATCAGGTCGTTCGTGATCGGGATGACCTTGGTTCGATACCAGATTTCGATGGAGACGACGGAGAAGACGAACGCGAGGACCGGGACCAGGAATTCGATGGATAGAATCCCCTTGTTTCGAGAAATCATAAGAATAGAAGTTGCGCTCAGTTACCGACCGCGAGGCGCTATCTCTATGTCCCGGATTTGCACATTTTCAAATCCCGGCACAGAAAGAACTGCCTCGCGGATGGAAATGTGGGGTCGTTTGACCAAAAAACGAACACTCTTTTAGTAGTGCGAGTCTAAAGATGGTAACCCAACTGTTACACCTGACCTGAACCAACCTACCATGTCACCGTTCCACTCTTCACCCCGTTTCATTCAAGCTGTCGGCCTGAGCTGCGCGCTGGCGCTGGCCGGTTTGACTGGTTGCTCCTCCGTCGCCCCTTCCAAGACCACGAGTGGTGCGGGGACGGGCGCACTGATTGGTGCGGCGGGTGGCGCCGTGGTCGGTTCCAACAGCAGCATGGGCACGGGCACTGGCTTGGTGGGTGGCGCGGCGACCGGCGCGCTCATCGGCGGCATCGTCGGCATGGTGCAGGACGCGCGCGACCGGAAGGAACAGGATCGTCTCGCGCAGGAGCGCGCCTACCAGCAGGAACTGGCCAAGAAGCGGGCGCAGGAGGCGAAGCTGAAGGCGTCGATGGATGAAGAGCTGGCCATCGCGGAAGGCTTCCGGATTTCCGACCTGGAGCTCAGTGATGCCCAGAAGAAATTCGAAAAATCCCAGGAGCACCTGAAGAAGCTGCAGGGTGAGCGAACCGCGGCGTTGATGCGGAAGAAGTCTCTCGACGAAGCGCACGACAAGACGCTCTCCACCGAGGCTGAGATTGCGCGCCTCGAGGAAGAGCTCGCCCGACTGAAGGGCGAAGATCTCACCACCAAGACGCCCGGCGAAGAAGTGGCCAAGGCGCGCACGACGCCGTAAACGCGGACGCCGCGGCCTTTGCTGGCCTGCGTTGTGCTTCCATCGCCCCAACCCCTCCCACGCAAAATGACTTCGCTCGTCTCACCCCGGCTGTGGGCGGTCATCTCCGCCGTCCTGCTGGGCGGCCTCGTCGTCGGTTGTTCGACTTCCACCTACAAGGTCAAAGTCGATTCGATCACCAAACCTGAGGTCGCGGCCACTGATACCCAATCGTACCGAATCAAGAGCAAGAATCCGGCGATGGGTGACGAGAACCTCCGGTACAAGGAGGCCGCCGACTATGTGAAGACGGCGTTGTCCGGCAAAGGCATGTACGAGGCGACGAGTGATGATAAGGCCGACATGATCGTTGAGATCGATTTTGGCATGGAGGCCCCGCGCTCGAAGCTCGAGCGCGTCAGCGTCCCGGTTTATGCGCAGGTGGGTGGTGGCGTGCGCTACGAGCAGGTGCCTGTCACCGACGCGAAGGGTGTGACCACGATGCGAACCGTGGCCGTCTACGATCCACCGCGAAACGAGTTGGTCGGGTACGACAACGTGCCGAAACAGGTGACGATTTACGAAAAGTACCTGCGAATCACCGCCCGGGAAAACAAGGTGGCCAGCGAGGGACGCCCTCCGGCCGAACTCTGGAGCATCCATGCGACCGCTGAGGATGAGAGCAAGGACCTGCGGAAATATCTCCCGATCATGGCGTCCGCGACCATCGATTACATCGGACACGACTCCACGAACCAGAAGGAGATCAAAATCAAGGCGGATGGTCCCGGGGTCGAATTCGTCCGCAAAGGGATGGCGGAGGGCGGTGCTCCGGCCAGTGCGGTGCCGCCCAAGAGCTAAGGCTCTGTCGACCGATGGAGGGCGCCCTTACCCCTTGGGGGCTGCGCCGAGGACTTCGGTGATGGCAGCCAGCATGGCGGCCATGCCAAACGGTTTTTCGAGGATGTGGCGTGAGCCGATCTTGGCCGCGATCTCAAGATAGAGCTTGGAATTGCTGGCCCCGCCGGAGATTGCGATGATCGGCAGCCCGGGGCGGCAGTCTCTCGTTGACGCGGCTGGGCGCGCTCCCTGAACATTGATGCAACATTCCTTTCGTCCGGCCGTCATAGGCTCCGCTCCGCTGCATGAAATACCTTCGTTTGACCTGCTTCGTTCTGCTCGCCGCGCTTGGCGTTGTCCGTGCCCAAGACGATGAGGAGCGCCGCCGTCCGCCGACCGAGATTCCCGACTTCAGCAATCTCGACGAATACATCTACGAGCCGAAGAGCATTCTGACGATTGGCATCCGGCATCTGGGGCCAGCCCGGACGTCTTTTTCCGGTGGCGGCACGATTTTCTCGACGCTCGATGAACCAGGGCCGGCACGCGGCGCGAACCTGCTGCGTCACTACCACGACGGCACGATTCAGCCGGACGCCCGCTTCGCGGCCCGCGTTGATAACACCGGGAACCCGGTCATCGATCCGACGAGCGGCAATCAGCTGTTCGACGCGATCGCGCCTGATGGTCGGACCAATACCTGGGCCTATTCCGATCGCCGTCAGATCTCCGACGACGGTTACCTTGTTTACCATGGCTATTCGGCGCGCGTTACTGACGACCGGGTGCGGGGAATGGATACCCTGGCCTCCAATGGCATCGACATCTCCACGTCACACGACATGGGGAAGCTCTTTGGCACCAAGATGAGTTGGGCCCTGCTGGCCGCGGTTTCGGTGTCTGACCTTTCGGCGCAGACGAGCGCGAATGTGCGCGCGGCCGTTTCGACCGACAGCGACTACTATTCGCTTTACGGCCAGAATCCGCCCGACTCGCCCTACGCCTCCCCGAGCACAAAGAATGTCACGCTGCTCGATTCCGCCGGGAGCCCGCTCCTGACCGACGATGGAGTTCCCCAGACGGTCGTGGCCGACAACAGCGTGCTGCTCGCGAACGAGTCGGCGGCACGGATTACGACGGTCGTGACTGACGAGACCAGCGTTCGCAACAGCTGGAAGCTCAAGGGGGCCTTTTACACGTTCCGGTTTGGACCGACCCTCGTCATCCCGGTTTTCTCGCGGGTTCAGATTACCCTGAGCGCGGGCCCGGCCCTGATTTACTCGGGATCGAGCTATACCGTGACGCAGACCCTGGACCCCGATACCGGTACCGACATCACGGACACGAGCACTGACGTGGCGAACAAGGTCCTGCCGGGCTACTTTGCCGACGCCGCGGTGCAGGTGAATGTTTCAGATCGGACCGGCTTCTACGCCGGCGCCGTTTTTCAGTCCGCGGGATCCTTCGTGCAGCAGTTGAATAACGGCACGGCGCAATACAGCTCGAAGATCGACTTTGCGAACATGAGCGGGTTACGGGCGGGAATGTCCTATCGGTTCTAACCGGCGCGACGGTTGCGGGTTGGGGCGCACCTTTCCGCTTTCCAACGCCCGGCGGCACAGTTTGTCTCGGGGCGCGTGAACGAGAAGAAGCCCCTCTGGCCCGTCGCTTCGCTCGTGGTTCTGACGGGGCTCAACCTCGTCGACTATCTAGATCGCACGATTTTAGGGGCTGTGCTGCCTCCGCTTCGCGCGGAACTCGGGCTTAGTTACGAACAAGCGGGCACGGTCGGGACCGCATTCATGTTGGGATATTTCCTGACTTCGCCGCTCTTCGGGTACTTGGGAGATCGCCTGCCGCGCCGTCATCTCGTCGCCGCCGGGGTCTTCGTGTGGAGCTTCGGGACTCTGATGTCGGGTCATGCCCACGGTTACGTGACTCTCCTGTGCTTTCGCGCGCTCGTCGGACTGGGTGAAGCCAGCTTTGGCACAATCTCGCCGGGTTGGATCGCGGATCTCTTTCCCGCGGGCCGGCGGAATAATGCCATCACGATTTTCTACTTCGCGATCCCGGTGGGCTCGGCCATCGGCTACCTGATGGGTGGCTGGATCGCCGCCCGCTACGGCTGGCGAACCGCTTTCCTTTGCGCGGGGTACCCGGGCCTGTTCCTCGCGGCGGTCCTCTATTTGCTTCGGGAGCCGCCGCGCGGGGCGAGCGATGGTGGCGTCGCGGAGCACCCGACCCGGATGCCGGGCTGGAGCGTGTATCGCGAGTTATGGGGTTATCGCCGCTACGTCCTCGTCGTGGCGGGCTATACGGCGCAGACGTTTGCGATGGGTGGATTTCAGATTTGGGCCCCGACCTTTCTCGTCGAGGTGCACCACATGCCGTTGGATCGGGCGTCGTTTTTCTTTGGCGCCTCGCTGGCGGCTTCCGGCCTCGTGGCGACGCTTGCCGGTGGCTTTACGGCCACGCGGTGGCAGCGGCGCACGGGAACGGGTTACGCCTGGGTGTTGGCGCTGAGTGCGGCCGCGGCCGCCCCCGTGGCCTTCGCGGCGTTTTCCCTCTCGAGCCTGGCGGCGGCGAAAGTGGCGCTCGTGCTCACGATGTTCCTGCTCTTCCTCTCGACGGGACCGGTCAACACCTTGATTCTGGAAACGGTCCCGGCGGGCATGCGCGCCAGTGCGATGGCCGCCTCGATCTTTGTCATTCATCTCCTGGGCGACTTATGGTCCCCGAAGATTGTCGGTCACATTGCCGATCGTTGGGGCGATCTGCAGCGGGCGGTCTTCTGGACGCTGCCGGGCGCACTCGTGGTCGGTGCCATTTTCTGGACCTGGCTCCTCCTTCGGATCCGGCGCGAACAGGCGGCCGCACCGGTGGCGCCGCTCCTTTAATCAGCGGGCGTTTTCCACGCGGGCCAGATCGGCGAGGACGTCCTCGATGTTTCTCCGGCGTTCGGCCGGGAAGAACGAATTGATCCGCGTGATGACCTGCTGGATGATGCCGTCCGGGCAACTGGCCCCGCCGGTGATCAGGACGCGTTTCGGCCTGGTGGCGCGGCTGCCGGGCGAGAGTTCGGGCCAGAGCTGACGGGCGGCGGACTGACTCTCCCCGGTGCCCCCGTAAAGGTGATGCTCGACCGAGGCGGCGGACTCGATGCTGGCCTCCGACTGAATGAAGAAGGCCTTGGTGCCGAGACGCTGCTCGCAGAGACGGAACAACTGGTAGCTGTTCGAGGAATTCTTTCCCCCGATCACGAACGCGGCATCAAGCGGTTCATCGAGCGCCCGGCTCAGGGCGTCCTGGTTCACCTGCGTCGCATAGCAAAGCGTGTCGCGCCGGCCGCTGCCGCCCACCCGGGACTCGTCGCCGAATTTTTCACGATAGACGCCGCGCAGGTGCTCGATGATCGCGATGGTCTCGTTCATCAGGAGCGTCGTCTGGTTGACGACCGCCACGCGATCAAGATGGCGCGTGACGTCGAAATCCGGGGTGTGGCGACCGGCGAACAGTTCCTCGAAGCGCGCGGCACGCGCCGGGCCGTCCTGCGCGATGATTTCTCCGAGTTGCCGGGCCTCCTCGAGATTGCGCACGATCACCGCGGGAGCAAAGCGGCGGGTGTTCGAGAAAGTGGCCTTCGTTTCCTCGTGCTCGTGCTTGCCGTGGATGACCACGGTGTAACCGGCGCGGCCATACGCGCGGGCCGCCTTCCAGACCTTTTCCACGAGCATGCACGTGGCGTCGTAGGAAAAGACGGCAATGCCTTTCCGGACCAGGCGCCGCTTGTCCTCATCGGTGGCCCCAAAGGCGGGGATGATGACGATGTCCGCCGGCGTGAGCGTATCCCAGAGCAGCGGGGCGCCGGCCTGCCCGGCCTCGGTCGCCGCCCGGCCATCGACCGTATAGGGCACGCCCTTGTCGGTCTGCAGATAGCGCAGCCCGCGCCGGAGCAGATCCTCGTTCACGAACGGATTGTGAATCAGTTCCGACAGCATGAAGACCCGCCGGTTCGGATTCTCCGCGAGAGTCTCATAGGCGCGCTCGATCGCATTCTTCACGCCGAGACAGAACCCGAAGTGGCTGGGAATGACGTACTGGACCGCGCCGAAATCGAGCGTCACCGGCGGCGCAGCCGTGCGCTCGAGTTGTCGCGCCAGCGCCTTGATGGCGGCGCACAACCGCGACTGATACAGGGCGTCGGCCTGCGCGTCCTGCGCGTAGATGGCCGTGTTGCGTTCCAGGGCCGGCCGAAACTTGTAGATGAAATCGCTCTCGCCGAGATGCAGGTAGGGAATCTCGACCAGAAAGGGATCGAGGCCCTGCAGCAGCGCCGCGAGCGACGGGGCGAGCGTCTCCGGCCGGGCCGCCAGCGCGTCGAGCGAGTGAAATGCGATCTCGGCGTCGGCGGCACTGCCGGTCACCTGGGTGAGATAGACGCGATAGCTGCGTCCGCCGGTCGTGGTGGTGAAATATTCCGCGGGGCGCGTGTGCTCGCGAAACGACGATTCCAAACGCGCCGCGGCCATCTCCAGATCGCTGCCGGTGAACGCGAGCCCGCGCTTCGAGCCCAGCTGTCGAACGGCCAGTTGGTTGCTGGCATTGAAGGCCAGCAGCGCAAAGAGGGCCGGGGGCGCCGCGAGGGAAACCTGAGACATTGCGGCAAAATGACTCTGTCCGTGCGATGCGGCAAGCGGTCCGCCGGTCAGATCACGGTTTCGGCGGGTGGCTGCAGCCGGGCGATCTCGGCCATGATTCGCGCACTGGCGACCTGATAGCGCTCCTTGCCGGCCGACGGGTCGTCGTACACCGCGGGCGCAATCGGGCGGCCAAACACCACGGTCAGGGGCGTTCCGAAGCGCGGAAGCTTCATTCCCTTTCCGAAGGCCTCGAACGAGCCAAAGATGCGCACAGGCACCACGGGGACCTGCGTCTTGCAGACGATGAAGCCGATGCCCGGCTTCGGCGGCTGGAGGGCTCCGTCCGGCGACCTCGTGCCCTCGGGAAAAAGGATCATGATGCGTCCCGCCGCCAGCGCCCGGAGCACCCGCTTGAGGGCTCCGACGTCCTGGCCGCCGTCGCGATCCACCGGAATCGTGCCGACGGCATCCAGCCACCAGGAGGACATCGGCCCGCTCCAAAGCGTTTTTCGCGCAAAGAAAGACATCTGCCGCGGCACCTGTGAGCCGATCATCGGCGGGTCGAGGTGACTCGCATGGTTGGCGGCGATGAGAAAGGCGCCCTGCCGCGGTAGGTGTTCCAAGCCCGCCACCTCGCCGCGAAAGAACATGTCGAACGACACCCGAATCCAATAGTGGCAGACACCGTACACCCGCTGCATGCGGGCCTGCGGAAAGGGCTCGGTCATGGGGAGGTAAGGCGGGGCGCGAGCGTGGCCGCCAGCTGGGCAACCACCTGGGCGGGGTTGAGGTGCGTCGTGTCAATCGACGTTGCGCCCACCGGGCAGGCGAGGGGGGCGGTCTTGCGCGAGGAATCGAGCCGGTCCCGTTCCGCGATCGAGTCCTGCTGGCCTTCACTGGCCCGGCGGCGCGCGCGCTCCGCCGGATCGGCATGCAGGAAGAAGCGAAAATCGGCGTCGGGAAAAATCACGGAGCCGATGTCGCGACCCTCCATCACCACGCCCCGGAATCCGTGCGATCGGGCGACGCCGGCCTGGTCGCGCTGATAGGCCAGGAGCGCCTGCCGCACCGGTGGCAGCGCGGCGAAGTGCGAGACTTGTTCGTTCACCTCGCGGCCACGAATCTCCGCCTCCGGCACAATCCGCCCGCCGATCTCCATCCGGGCCGAACGTCCGTCGATGCGCGTGGTCAGGGAAAGGGTGGCGAGGGCGCGGTCGACAGCGTTCGCGTCGCCGGCCGCAACGCCGCACCGAAGCATCTCCGCCGTCAGTCCGCGATAAAAGGAACCCGTGTCGACGTGGAGCAGGTGAAAGCGCTCGCTGAGGGCGCGGGCGGAGGTCGATTTTCCGGACGCGGCCCCGCCGTCAATCGCGATGATGACGAAATCCTGAGGGATGCCGGTCATGACACCGGCACCGGCCGGGCGGAGAAACCAATCATGCTGCCAGTGACTTTTGCCGCACCGACTCCAGCAACTGAAAAAAGTCGGGAAATGTTTTCCGGCAGCACGCCGGATCCCGGATCGCCAGCCACGAGCGGCCATCGCCGTGGAGATCATGGCAGCCGAGAATGCCGAAGCTCATCGCGAACCGGTGATCGCCGTAAGTTTCGATTTCCTGGCCCGGACGCAGCGGGCGCGGATGGATCTCCAGCGCGTCCTCGGTTTCGACCACGTGCTGGCCAAGACGCGTGAGTTCGCGCGCCATCCCCGCGACCCGGTCGGTCTCCTGCTTGCGCGTGTGGGCGATGCCGCTGATTCGAGTCACACCGGAAAGCAAAGGTGCGATCGCCGCCAGCGTGAGAAACGTATCGGAGATCGGCTTGAAATTGCGTTCCACCGCGGCGCGCGAAGAACCCGGCGCGAAGGCCACCTCGAGTCCGGCCGGATCGCGGGTGATGCGTCCGCCGATGTCCCGGATCACATCCGCGAAGGCCGTGTCGCCCTGCAGTCCCTGGCCGGAATCCTGCGCCTGCTCCAACAACAAGCGACCTCCCGTCACGACGGGCAGGGCGAGATAATAGCTGGCGGCAGAGGCATCGGCCTCGATCGCGTAGCCCGCACCCGGAAGCGTGTACGGCCGGGGCACCGCGGACACGACGAAGACGCCGCCGGCTTCCTCCCGCACGAGTGGCGAGCCGTCGGACCGAAACGCCTGCATCATCTTCGCGGTCATCTCGACATAGGAGCGTCGGACCGTCCCGCGCAGGACCACGCGCACATCGCCGCGCGCGAGCGGCGCCACCATGAGCAGGGCGGAGAGCAACTGGCTGCTCTCACTCGCGTCGATCTCAATGGTTCCCCCGGCCAGGCCGCGGGCGTGAATTTCCAATGGGAAGAATCCCTCCGCGCCCGTACACCGCACATCGGCACCGAGCGCACGCAGCGCCTCGATGAGCGGCTTCATCGGGCGGTGCCGCATCTGCGGGACGCCATCGAGGCGAAAGATCCCCGTGGGCGCCGCCGCGCAAAGGGCGGTGAGAAAACGGGCCGCCGTGCCGGCCAGACCGACAAACAGATCCGCCGATTGGGCGGGAATCGCGCCCGCCTGTCCGTCGACGACGATCTCGCCCCGGTTCGCGTCGCGGCGGACGTTGAACCCGAGTTTCAGCAGCGCATCGCCCATCAATTCCGTGTCCTCGCTGAAAAGTGCCCCGCTGAGGCGCACCTCGCGTTGCGTCGACAGAGCCGCGAGTAGCAGGGCGCGGTTCGTGATGCTCTTCGAGCCGGGCAATGCGACCTTGCCCTGCACCGGACGGGTGAAGGGGACAATCGGCAGGAGGTCGGGCAACGGAGAACTCACGGGCGCGGACGAAATTGATCGCGGTAGGCTTTCCCCCGCTCGAGCCGCGCCGCCACTTCGATGTAGTCTCGATTCGAGAGTGCCATCTGGAAGCCATGGAGCTCGTCCTGAAACTGCCGCAGCGCGCGCAGCACTTCGTCGCGGTTCTGCTCCAGGATGCTGCGCCACAAGTGCGAGTCGCTGCCGGCAATGCGCGTGGTGTCGCGCAGGCCGCCGCCGGCGTAGTTGCGCCAGGCCGGATTCTTGTGGGCGAGAAACGAGCAGAGCGTCGAGGCCACGACCTGCGGGAGGTGGCTGATATGGGCGACGATTTCGTCGTGCCGATCCGGATCCAGCGTCACGACCTCGCTCCCGAGTTGATGCCAGAATTCGACCACCTTCTGCACGGCCGCCGGATCGCAGTCCGCGAGGGGCGTGACGAAACACGTGCGATGTTCGAACAAGTCGGCCGTGCTGTGTTCCCAGCCGGTTTTTTCCGAACCGGCCATGGGATGCGCGCCGACAAAGTGAGCGCGCGGATGCAGCGCACTGCCGCCGAGCCGGGCAATCTCGCCCTTGACGCTACCGACGTCGGTGACGAGCGCGCCGGCCGGCAACGCCGGCGCAATCTGCTGCAGGAGGGGAACGATGCGGTCCACGGGCGCCGCGATCACGACAATGCTGGCGCCCGCGACGGCAGCCTCGGGCGAGTCCGCGACGGCGTCACACCAAGGCTGGGTTTGCAGCTTGAGCCGCGTCTCGGGTCGCCGGCTCCAGATCACGATTCGTTGCGCCACACCCCGGGCGCGCGCCGCGCGGGCCACGGATCCACCCAGTAGGCCCGGGGCGAGGATCGTGAGTTGGGCGTGGGCGGACACCGCGGGAAACACGCAAAAACGCCGCGTCGTGTCGAGCGGCGATCGTGTCCGACGCCTGCGGGCGTCCGGCTACTTTCCGAGCGCGACGATCCGATCGAACTCCGCGGGCGTCACCGGCTGCACCGAGAGCCGGGAAATCCGCAGCAGCACCATTTTCGCCAGCGCCGGGTCCGCCTTGATTTGCGCCAGCGTGACCGGCTGGCGCAGCGGAGCGACGGCCTCGATCTCCACCGCCACCCAACCCGGCTCGTCGGCGGTCGTGTCGGGAAAGGCTGTCCGCGTGACGCGCGCGATTCCCAGCACGGTCTTGGGCCCCATGCTCTCGTAGAAAAGCACCCGGTCGCCGGCCTTCATCGCGTTTAGATTGAGGCGGGCCGCATAATTGCGGACACCGGTCCAGGCCGTGCGCTGGTCCCGGACCAAATCGGTCCACGCGTAAGTCTCGGGCTCGGACTTCACGAGCCAGCAGGCTTTGGCGGCGGGGGCGGGGCGCTTGGAGCCGGCGGATTTGGCGGAGGGCATGATTAGTGGGGGCGGAACGTATGCAGGATGCTGGAGTAATTGTCCGTCCAGACCCGCTGTCCGGTCAGGCGTGCCGGCAGCCAGCGGCGGTCCGAGGCGAGGGCGCCAAGGTCGGCGGTGTCGCGGGCGAGCACGAGCCAGACGGAGGCGGCCTTGCCGAGATTGCGCTCGGCCTCTGGCACCAAGGTGTCGTCGCGCACGCGGCAGACGAGGCCGGCCTCGCGCGCGAGGGCGGAGAGCACCGGCTCGAGGTCGAGGTGGAGATTGGAAATGTGCACCGCGATGACTCCGCGCGGTCCGAGTTTCTGTTGGTAGAGGGCGAGCGCCTCGCGGGTGATGAGGTGCGCCGGGATCGCATCGGAGCTGAAGGCATCGATCATCAGCAAGTGCAACGAGCCGGCGGGTTCCTGCTGCAAGGAAAGCCGGGCGTCCCCGAGGACGACGCGCAGTTTGGCGGGAGTGTCCCGGAGGAAGGTGAAATATTTTTCATCCCGCGCCAGACGGACGACGACCGGATCGATTTCGAAAAACGTCCAGGGCTGTCCCGGCAGCGCATAGCTGGCGAGCGAGCCGGCGCCGAGGCCGACTACGCCGACCGGTTGCGCGGGGTCGCGGGCGAGTTCGGCGAGAATCTGTCCGGCCGGCCCGGTCCGGAAGTAGTAGGCGAGTGGTTCGGATCGCCGCGCCGGATCGAGGCTCTGGGTGCCATGCAGGGTCCGCCCGTTGACCAGATAGTGGACCTTGAGCGCGGGATCCAACGTGACGCGGTGCAAGCCGAAGAAACTGCGTTCGGTGTGAAGGATGTTGCCCCGCTCATCGCGATAGACCGTGGCGGCGAGCAGCAATGCACTGAGTCCAAGCGCGAAACGCAGCGGCCGGCGCGAAAGCAGGAAACAGCCGAGCGCCGGCAGCCCGAAGATCGCGCCCGAGAGCGTCTTCATGGAAACGAAGCGGATGGCCGGTCCGGTGTACGCCAGCCCGAACGCAAAAACGGCCAGCGCCAGCGGTCCGAGCCAGTCGAGCAACCGGGCGCGCGGGCTGGATTGGGCTCCATGCACCGAGGCGGTCACGTACGCGGCGAGCACCAGCGCGAGCGGATACTCGACCACCGTGTTGAAGAGTAGTGGGGCGAGCAGGGCGTTGAACACACCGCCGAGCACGCCGCCGACGGAAATCCAGAGGTAGAAACTCGTGAGCTGCGAGGAAGCCGGACGATCAGCGGCCAGTTTCACGTGGCAGAGGAAGGCCGCGAGGGTGAACACGACCAGGTGCAGCAGCATGAGCCAGCCCAGCGGCTGCGTGGCCTGCATGTTGAGCGACACGACCAGCGTGACGGCGAGGATGGCGAAGGCGCGGGCCGCCACCGGGACCAGCCGGCCGGCGCCGGGACGGAATGCCACCACGAACGTGAAAAGATACAACGCGAGTGGCACGACCCAGAGCAGCGGCACGACCGCAATTTCGCTCGAGAGATACGACGTCACGCCGAGCATCAAACTCGAGGGAATGAACGCGAGGCCCACCCATCGCAGCGAACGGCGCCGCTCAATTTTCGGCGCTTCGGTTCCCCGCCCGGCCAGCGCCGGTGCGCTGGCGGCGGATGACTTGTTCCAAATCGCCGCGACGCAGGCGGCGGCCAGAACGACGAAGGCCGCGTAGGCCCAAGTCCAGAGCTGCGACTGCTGGTCGAGCGAGAGGAAGGGCTCGATGGCGAAAGGATAGCCGAGGAGCGCGACCATGCTTCCGAGGTTGCTCGACGAATACAGAAAGTAGGGATCGGCGGCGCGCGAGTGTCCGCTGGCGGCAAACCAAGTCTGCAGTGTCGGACCCATGGTGGCCGCGGCGAAGAAGGGAAGACCTACGGCGGTGAGCATCACTCCGAGCAGCCACCCTAACGGACTGGAATCCGTCGGCGGTGTGCCGATGCCCGCCACCGCGACCGGCAGGATCGCAAACGGAAGCAACAGCAGCCCGAGCTGCATGACGGATTGCCTTCGGACTCCGAGCCGGGCGGTGCTGAAATGAGCGCAGGCATAGCCGGCGAGCAGGACCGCCTGGTAAAAGACCATCGCGGTGTTCCAGACCGAGGGCGCTCCGCCGAGCACCGGCAGAACCATCCGGGCAAACATCGGCTGAACGAGAAACAGCAGGGCGGAACCGAGAAAAATCGTGACGGCGAACAGAAGGACCATGAGCGCGCTGAGGAGGAGGAAGACGTTCAGGCCGGGAGAAAGTGGCCGGAGTATTGCGTTGTCATGGTGAGGCGCCTTTGGTGCGCTGACGGAAATGGAACCGTCCGAGCCTGCAAAGCTAAAAGCCCGACGCGCCGTGCGTTTGCTTTACCTGCTGACGGTCGTGATGATCGCCGCGCCGATCCTCATCTGGCTGCTCCGCAGTGGCTGAGCCGGCGGTCGCGTTTGACTCATGGATAAAACCCTTTTCCCCATCCGGCTGGTCTTCGTTGCACTCTGCGCGTCGGCCGGATGGCTGGTCACGATTCCGATCACAGAATGGGACCGCTACCGCGGCGTCGCCTTCACGGTGGGGCTTTGCATCGGCCTGCTCGTCGTGCTTGTCGATGTGATGCTGAAAGGGTTTTCGTTGCGCGGCATGACGGCGCTGACCTTCGGCATCGCGGTCGGAACGCTGATTGCGTACCTGGTCGGCTCGTCGCCGCTGCTTGAGCAGGGCGATCCTTCGCGCATTTATCTCGTCCGGCTGGGCCTGTTTCTCATCTGCCCGTATCTCGCGACGGTCATCGCGCTGCGAGGCAAGGATGAGTTCAACCTGATCATTCCTTACGTCCGCTTCGTGCCACACGAGGTCGATGTGCCGCTCGTGGTCGTCGACACCAGTGTCCTGATCGACGGGCGCATCGCCCGGGTTTGCGAATCCGGATTTCTGAGCGCCGCGCTCGTGATTCCCCGCTTCGTCCTGAACGAACTCCGGTCGGTGGCCGACTCGCCTGATCCGCACAAGCAGGCGCGTGGGCGGCGTGGACTCGAGGTGCTCAACGAACTGCGCAAAATCAAGAATCTCGATATTCGAATTACCGAGAGCGAAGTGACCAAGCGCGAGGATGTGGACGCGAAGCTCGTGTTCCTTGCCCAGTCGATGCGGGCCAAGCTGCTCACCACGGATTACAATCTCGCGAAGATGGCGGAATTCCACGGGGTGCATTGGCTGAACCTCAACCTGCTCTCCAAGTCGCTCCGTCCGGAACTGATGATCGGCGAGCGCCTGGACGTCGATTTGGTCAAGCCGGGCAAGGAAGAGGGCCAGGCCATCGGTTACATCGAGGACGGCTCGATGGTGGTGGTGAACAACGCCCGTGCGAACGTCGGCCGTCGCGTGCAAGCGGAGATCATCAGCGTCCTGCCGACGGCCGGCGGGAAGATGATCTTTGCCCGTCACGTCGGCGAAGCGGATCCGGCGGCCTGAGTTTGGTCGCTCGGCCGGACCAAATTTGCGGCGACCGAGACGGCCGCGCAAATTGGTGTTTACTTGGGCCCCGCGATTTCCCAATACCTCACCTTCCTCACGGGCCTGTAGCTCAGTTGATAGAGCGCTTCGTTCGCAACGAAGAGGTCGTCGGTTTGATCCCGATCAGGTCCACCAACTCTTTTTTATCTTCGAATCAAATTCTTGTTTGATAGGTAAAATCGAGATTTCTGATGTTCGCCAATGCTCGGCATTGTTTGTCAATTGACACCAAACCGCCGAACGGGGACAAACGGAAATAGCTAAACTACGACAAACGGAAGGCGACGGCGAAAACGCCGAACGCAAGCTGCAGTCAGAGGCATGGGAACCGCCGCGCGGTATCACCTTTGTGGAGTTTTCGAATCGTCCCGCGCATCCCTACGGTGTCCAGTGGCGGCTCGACGGACGGCGCAAAACCAAGTCCTTTGCCACACGCGAAAAACAGATCGCGTTTGCGAAGGCACTTGCCGGGGACGCGAAGCGCGACGGCTTGTCGGCCTACCGGCTCAACGAAGCCGAGGCGCGGGAGTGGCGGGCCTTCCGCGCGCAGATCGGAGCCGATGCCAACCTTGACGAAGTGGCGCGCCATTGGCTTCTGTCAGGCGCGAAGGCATCGGTGAAGGTGTCGGACGCCGCCAAGGACTACTTGGCCGCAAAATCGGCGGAAGGCATGTCTGCCGTTGCGCATTCGCACTACACGAAATGGATCGGTCGGTTTGTGGCGGAGTTCGGTGACCGCGAAGCCGGGACCATCACGCGCGAGGACGTTGCCGGATGGCTGGCGACACTCGACGCCGCCGCCGCGACCCGAGCCGGGCATTTGGCGCGCGTGCGCGGGCTGTTTTCGTGGCTCGTGACCTGCGGCAAACTCACCGTCAGCCCGTGCGCTGGCATCAAAGCGCCGAAGTTGGTCACGGCGGACGTGGAGATTTTCACCGTGCAACAAGGCCGCGACCTTTTCGAGAAGAACAAAGCGGAGTCGCGCGAGTTGCTTGGCCGGCTGGCGCTGGAAGCGTTTTGCGGTCTGCGGTTCTCTTCCGCCGCCTGCATCGCTGGGAGCGAGATCAAGTTTGCCGAAAAGGGAATCGTCCTGCCCGCGCAGAAGATCAAGACGAAGCGGCGAGAGTATATCGACGGACTGCCCGAAAACCTCTGGGCATGGCTCGCGTGGGCAAAGCCCGAAACGTGGACGATGACGCCGCGCGCCTACCTTGCCGCGAAATCGCTCGCCCGCGTGCGCGCTGGCCTGCCTGAAATTCGAAACGCCCTGCGGCATTCGTTCTGCTCGTATCACATCGCGCAGCGCAAGGACCCGAGTCGAACCAGCGTCATTTTGTGCCACACCTCGCCACGCACATTGTGGAAACACTATCGAGGCAACGCGACGGAAGTCGACGGTGCGGCTTGGTTTTCTATCGTGCCGCCGGTGAGTTCGTCATGAGCGCGGGATTTCCAACAGGACCGGGTATTCATCGTTTGACCCGCGGAAAGTATCAGACGCTCGCGACCGCGGTTTCGCCGAAAGTCACGACCGAGGCTGGGACCGAAATAAAGCCAAACGGACGCCCGCGCAAACCACTCACGCATGGCGGCGTGCATCTGTTACTTTACCCAACCTTTGCCAGCTGGATTGCGAAAACACCGACGGCAAGGCTGCAATTTCGCAGCATCAAAGACCGCGCCCGGTTTTTCGTCCAGCTTGCCGCAATCCCTTTCAGCGACCCGCAGTCGGAGTATTTCAAGGAAGCGTTCTCCTACTGCTATGGAATCGCACCCGATCTGACCTGCTCCGCGCTTCTGCTGCTTCGGCGGCGGTCTAAGGTTATCGACGCGAAAACTCGCCTCGCAGCGTGCGGCTTTGCGGAGACGGTCGGCACCGCCGTGCTTTCGCCGGACTACACTGCGAAAGAGGCGGACGTGCGGCGCAAAATTCGCAACGCTCACCGTAGGTTTATGTCGGATACTGGTAGTGACGCCATAAAGTGATCGTGGAAAAGTGACACGTCTTGGGGCGAGTTGGCGGCATGACCTCGCCACTCGTTGAACCTTCCCTCGCCGCGGTCTTGCCGCGCGAAATTCTGCCCAACGCAATATACACCACGCCCGAGGCGGCGGCCTTGGTCCGCTGCCAGCCGGGCACGATCCGCCACTTTGTGCGCATCGGGAAAATTCGAGGTCGGGGCCGGCCGTTTCGCATCCTCGGCTCCGAACTTCTTAAGTTTGTCTCCTAATGCCATGAATCTGCCACCTTGCGACGCTCTGCGCCAACGCGAGCGCACCACCGCCGATATGGTCGAGGCCATCGACGCGAAAATCAAACGGCTCGCCGCTGCCCGTGCCGACCGAATCAAAGCGCTTCAACAAACCCGATCCGCACTCGCTCGCGCCACGTTGGCCGCGCCAGACGGACCCGCCCGCTGTGGAAACTGAAATTTCCAATGTCCGTCTCTCTCACGTGGGATTATCTCGGCCGGGAATCACGCTCGAAATGCTCCGCACTGCCGGCGTTTGCTGCGTTGAACCCAGCGATGCGTTCGCAGCGGTTGGGTATCGCGAGGCTGGCCTGCTAATTCCTTACAGAAGCCTTGCCGGTGCCGACATCGAGGTGAACGGCCGGCCCTTCGCAAGATTGCGGCTCACCTCTCCGCGCAGCGGCGGCGCCAAGTATCTGTCGCCAGCCAAGAGCGGCTGCCAAGCCTACTTCCCGCCG
>CANJCM010000080.1 GCA_947472765.1 Opitutia bacterium | reverse complement strand
AGACGACGTTCTGCTTGAGCGTCATCGCCGAGGCGCAGAAACAGGGCGGCCTCGCCGCCTTCATCGACGTCGAGCACGCCCTCGACCCCAAGTACGCCCGCGTCGTCGGCGTGAACCTCGACGACCTGCTCGTTTCCCAGCCCGACAGCGGTGAGGACGCGCTGAACATCATGGAGACGCTCATCCGCTCCAACAGCATCGACGTCATCGTCCTCGATTCCGTCGCCGCCCTCACCACCCGCGCCGAACTCGACGGCCAGATGGGTGACGCCACCGTCGGCGCTCAGGCCCGCCTCATGAGTCAGGCCATGCGCCGGCTCACCGCCGTCGTGAGCAAGACCCAGTGCGTCTGTATTTTCACAAATCAGATCCGCGAGAAGATCGGCGTCATGTTCGGCAACCCCGAGACCACCTCCGGCGGCCGCGCGCTCAAGTTCTTCTCCTCGATCCGCATCGACATCCGCCGCAAGGACCAGATCAAGACGCCCGAGGGCAAGGTCATCGGCAACCGGACCAAGATCAAAGTCGTGAAGAACAAGGTCGCTCCGCCGTTCACCGAGGTCGAATTCGACATCATGTACGACGAGGGCATCTCCAAGATCGGCTCGCTCCTCGATCTCGGACTCGAGCACAAGATTCTGGAAAAGAAGGGCGCGTGGATCGCCTACGAGGGCAACCTCGTCGGCCAGGGCCGCGACGCCGCCAAGCAGATGCTCAAGGAAAAGCCCGAACTCGCGGAAAAGATCCGCAAGGCGATCCTCGAGAAGGTCACGGTCGTCGGCGGAGCCTCCGTTACCGGCGACGCTGTCGAGTAAGTCCGTCCGCGCGAAAGCGCCACCAGCGGCGGCACGGGCGATGTAGCATGGCCGATGTGGCACGGGTCTCCTGACCCGTGAAAAGCATGTCGTCCGCCAGGCCGTCACGGGTCGGGAGACCCGTGCCACGCGTGCCGCCCGCTCATCATCGGATTTGCACGAACGGCCAACGCTGTTTCGTTGGTCGGATGAAGCGCCCGATTTCCGCGGGTCAGCGCCCGACCGCCCGGCCTCGCCCGGGCGGCGTCGCCCAAGCCTGCCTCTGGTTCGCCCTCGCTCTCCCACTCGCGATTTTCGCCGCTGAGCGGAAACCCAAGCCGTCCGCAAAGGACGCGGAGAATTCCGCGCCCATCCTCATGTCGAAGACCGGCGGCGGCGACATCTGGGCCGACGTGAAGGAACTCACCGCCGCCGCCAACAAGGGCAACCGCAAGGCTCAGGCCCAACTCGGGGAATTGCTCCTGCGCGGCAGCACCGAATACAAGGTACCCCAGGATCGCCCCAAGGCCCTCACGCTCCTCGAACAAGCCGCCCGCGCCGGCGAAGCATCGGCCGCGTTCCGCATCGGCATGCTGCTCGACGACGGTGACGGCGTGGCGCAGGACCGCGCGCGCGCCCTCGACTACTTTCGCGCCGCCGCCGCCGGTGGCTCCGGCGAGGCCTACCACAACATCGGCGCCGCTTATGCCAGCGGCCGCGGCGTGAAACCCGATTTGGCCGAGGCGCTCGGCTGGCTGACGCTCGCCGCGAAACACGGCGCCAGCGCCGAAGCCGCGGAGGCGCTCCGCACGCAGCTCGACGCGAAGGGCGGACATTCCGTGGTGCTGCACGGCGAAACTCGAGCCGGCGAAATCGAGCGCGAACTCGCCGCCCGCAAACCCGTCGAGTGGCTGCCGCCCGCCGCCCCGCTCGTGGCGACGGCCGCCATCACCGGAAATTCCTCTTCCGCCGCTGGAGCCGCGGAGCCATCCAAAGTCGAACCGGGCGTAAAGAAGCGTTAGGAGCGACCGAAAGACTTCAGGCCCGCCGGCGAGCCGTTCGACTCCGCTCACGGCCTAAATTCCGAGTTAACTTGAGTCCTTGAGCCTGCCGAAAGGCAGCGGCCCTGCGGTCGAGCAGTATAGGGCCGGCGTTCACCGCCGGGCCTGTTCCCGACGATCTTCCGATCATGCGGGTGCGATTTGGAATGCCTTCGAACCCATGGAGGGCGCGTGTCCCCCCACACGCCGCGACGCCGGCTTGGGGTAACTGAGGGATGGCTCCGGCGCGCACGAGGCGCGCCCCTACACCGGGCCTTTGTAGGGGCGGGGCTCGTCCACGCCCAAAATTTCGTTTTGGAATTTCGCGGTGCGTCAGCCCGTCACCGCTCGCCGCTTTCGCACCGCCTCCGCCAATTGCGCCAGCACCGGCACGGTGTCCTCCCAAGCCAGACACGCATCGGTCACACTGCGACCGCGGACCAGCGGCCGCGCCCGGTAATCCTGCGTGCCGGCCAGCAGATGACTCTCGATCATGACGGCGGCCAGCGCGCGATCGCCGGCCGCGATGCGCGCGGCGATCTCCGCGGCCACCACCGGCTGCCGCGCCGCATCCTTGCCACTGTTGGCGTGACTGCAGTCGATCATCACGTGCGGGGGGAGTTGATGCTTCCGCAGCAGTTCCACCGCCGCCGCCACGTGGGCGCTGGAAAAATTCGGCCCGTCGGAGCCGCCCCGCAGCACAAGGTGCGTGTGATCGTTGCCGGTCGTGCCGAGCACGGCCGGCGCCCCTTCCCGCGTGAGCGAGGGAAACCAGTGCGCGTGGCGGGCGGAACGAATCGCATCGATCGCAACCGCAACATTGCCGTCCGTCCGGTTCTTGAAGCCCACGGGCATCGACAATCCCGAGGCGAGTTCCCGGTGCACCTGGCTCTCCACCGTCCGGGCGCCAATCGCACCCCAGGAGACGAGGTCGGCATAATACTGCCCGAGCGTCGTATCCAGAAACTCGGTGCCGACCGGCACGCCGAGCTCAACCACCGACCGCATCAAGGCCCGGGCCAGCCGCAGGCCGGCGTTGATCTGGTAGCTGTCGTCGAGCCGCGGGTCGTTGATCAGCCCCTTCCAGCCCACGACCGTGCGCGGCTTCTCGAAATACACCCGCATCACGACGAGCAGTTCGCGCGCATGCGCCTGGGCGACTTCCTTCAACCGCGCCGCATACTCGAAGGCGGCATCCGAATCGTGGATCGAGCACGGTCCGACCACCACGAGCAGCCGGTCGTCAGCGCCGGTGACAATCCCGGCCACGTCCAGGCGGGACTGCGCCACGAGTCGCGCCCCGGCGTCGCTCAAGGGCAGCTCGTCCTCGAGCACCGCCGGCGCAATCAGCGGCTTCTGGGCGCGGATGCGGAGATCCGAGGTGGGCTGGTGCATGGCGGTCAGCCGCTCAACGCGCCGCCTGCTCGGCCTGCGTGACCAGCGTGGAACGCGCGAGCTTCACTCCGGCCGGCATCTCGCCCAGCCCGAGCCGCGCGGCGCGCTGCCGCAGGGTGAGAAACGCAAATGACGCCGCTTCGCCTCCGGCCGCGGCATCGGCGGCGCGCTGGAGATCCAGTGTCGCCGGGGGAAGTTGCGCCGGCGGCAGCACGCCTTTGTCGACGAGGAAGAAACCCAGCGACGCGCCCAGCGTTTCCAGCCAGACCCGCGGCTTGGTCGGAATGATGTAGGCGAAGGCCGCGCTCGCCGGCGACCACTCGAGATAGGTGCGGAGCTGCCCGTGCAACTCCAGCAACCCCGTGTCGGCCGACGCCGGCGTCCAGCGCACCGAGAAGGTCTTTCGCTCCCGGAAACCCTTCACCTCCCAGATGCGCAGCAAAACCTCGTAATCGCCGCCCGTCATCCGCAGCGCGCCGGTGACGATGTAGTCAAGCCCGCCCTCGGTGGTGTCCACGAGCTGACGCAGGTGCTCCGTGCGCCATTCCTGATCGAAAATCACGTACTGATTGTCGGCCGGCGGCTGGCTCATGGTTCCCACGGCGGCGATCGGCGTGTACAGCGCCGAGAAATAAAATGTCTCCGCCAGCCACAGCGGCAGCGCGCGCGACAACCGCCCCAGTTCCTCCTCCGGTTGCCGGGCGGCCTCCACGGCTTTTGGGAACCCCGGCAGCGCGAGTTGCGCGAACGCGATCCGCCGCGTGCGCCCATCCTTCGGTGGAAGAATCTGGGTCGCCAGCGCCTCGAGCCCGTAGAACCAGATCGGCTTCGTAATCGTCACGAGCCCGATCTTCATGCCTCCGGCGGGCGCGTCGCCGCCACCCACCGGCGAGCTCGGGGCGGGCGCGAGCAACAACTCGGCGATCGCGTTGGAAAACCCATGGAGCCGCTCCTCCAATTCGGGGCGGCCCAATCCGAAGAGAATATCCAGGACGTGCTGCGCCGCATCGGCGTTGTGCACCGCGAGGTAGGCCTGAATCAGATTCAGTCCGATGGCGGGACCGTGACGCTCGGCATCGTAACGCGGTGCGACCAGCTCGATGATTTCCGCGACGTGGCCGTGGGTGCCCAAATCGCCCGAAATCGCGACGAGGACGTCGGCCCGGTCGGCGGTCGCGCCTTTCAAAATCTCCTCATAGATCGCCATCGCGCCCGGCAAGTCCCTGGCCTCGAGCTTTTCCCGCGCGGCGACCAGCAGCGGCTTGGCCCCCTTCGCGGCCGGCGCGGCCACCGGCTCCGTCGAGCCGTTGGTGTGAGGCGTGGACTCGGGTTTCTGCTTCGAGAAGCGGTCGAAAAATCCCATTCGCCTGTGAAAGCGGGATGGCCGCAAAAAGGCGAAGCGATTCCAATCCGGGTGGGGACAGGATGGCAGGATTTACAGGATACGGAGTTTGGGTTGGAGCCCGAAACCAGAAAGCAAGGTGTCAAACCGAGCCGACATCCTGCCCATCCTGTCATCCTGTCCAAAATTTGGATCGAACCCAATCCGCGACTCTGCGCCCTCCTTTCGCCTCTGCGTCCTCTGCGTTCCAAATCCAGTCACCGCACTCTCGAGCCGCCACAATCTGAGTTCCTTGCGCCGCTTGCACTGCTGCATTCTCGATTCGCTCATTCCAGGAGGATTTTAAACAGGGAGATGGGGAGTTCGGGAAGCGGGTGAATTAGACCTCTCCCCGATCTTCCCGGACTTCCTGTTCAAACGCGATCGAAAGGACCAAGGCGTTTTGGACAGGATGACGGGATGGACAGGATATCGGCGGTTTGATTCCGGGCTTCGGGCTCCAAACTCCGAGATTCGTATCCTGCAAATCCTGTCATCCTGTCCAAAACTCAGCGAACTTGCGGTGACGGAATTCTTTCCGGTCCGACGCCGGTGCGGGTCGCGACCAGCGCGAGGACTTTCGGCACATACATCCGGGTTTCCGCCGGCAGCGAACTCGCCACGCCCGCGAAATCTTTCGCCCGGCTCGCGGTCATGGCCCGTCGCACGCGGCCCTCGCCAGCGTTGTACGCCGCGAGCGCGAGCGGCCAGGTGCCGAACTTGCCGTGCAGGCTGCGGAGATATTTGGCGGCGGCATACGCCGACTTCTCCGGATCGGTGCGCTCGTCCGGCAGGAAGGTATCGAGCCCGAGCGAGCGGGCCGTGTCCGGCATGAACTGAAAAAGTCCTTTCGCCCCCGCCGGGCTGCGCGCCGAGGGATTGAAGGTGCTCTCGGCTTCCGCAAGCCAGGCCAGTTCCGCCGGGATGCCCTCGGCGCGAAACGCACCCTGCACGCGCGGCAGCAACGCCGCGGCCCGGGCCGGAGCCGGACGCTGACGCACCCGGGCGAGCCAGAGATCGTAGTGCGGAATCGCCCGGGATGACGGCCCGGACTTCGGCAGCGGTTGGGGAGCGGGTCGCGGCACGTTGGGCGCGGGAGGCGTCGGCGATGCGGGCGGCTGCGTCGCTTCCTGCGCGCCCTCGATCTCGTCGAGCCGCTGCTCGAGCCAGTCCGCGAGATCCTCGTAGCCGGAGACCGAATGGAGGGCCGTCAGGGCAGTGCGCGCCTCGGGCCCGTACGCCGCCAGCCCTTCCAGCGATTCTCCTTCGAGCGCACTTTGCAGCCGCAGGCCGAACTCGTCCCATTGCTCGCGCGTCGGAAAGGAGAACTGCGCCTTGATCTCGGGCGGGGCCAAGTCGTTGAAGAGCTGCTGGCCGAGCTGGAAGAGATCGTCCGCGGGATTCGCGGCCGGTGGAGGAGCAGGCGCGGGGGTCTGCGCGGCCGCGACGGCAAAAAGTCCGCCCACTCCGAGCGAGATCAGACGGCGCCAATTCAGGCTACGGCACACGCGAGCAAGGTGATGCCGCATCATGCGGATCGCGAATCAAACCTCGGGAACGCGCGGGGCGCGTTCCCACCTCAGCGAGTGAGCGCTTGGATCACGGCGGCCTTCAGCTTCAGGCCGGGGTGTTCGGTGAGCACCGGGGCGTTGGCGCCGAAGTAGTTTTTGGCGTTGCGGGCCACCCAGTCCGTCGTGACGAAACGGTAGCGCCGCGTCGGGTCGATGGCCGCCGGGCCGACAGCCACCAGGTTCTCACCGGCCCGATCGGCGAAGGGCGTGTCGGGGCCCTGATTCGATCGGTCCAGCAACACGCGCAGCCACGCCCCATCGACCTCCGCGACGAAGAGCGGGCCGTCGAATCGCACCGAGGCATCGAGGGCAAAACGGGACACCTCGCCGGCAGGAAGCCCGGCGCCGAACGTCGTGCCGCCAATCATGGCGGCGTCGGCCCTGGCCGCGACCCTGGCCGCCTCGACCGCGAAACGCGCGGCCTCCGTCGGCCCGAGCGGTTCACGGAGCTTTCCGACGATGGTGGTTTCTTCCGTCGTCAGATGCTGACTCATCGTCTTCCGCACCAGCGCCGCGAGCGTGGCGTCCTCGGGATCACCGGCCGCCAAACGCATCGCTTCGACCTCCCAACGCAACCCTTCCGCCGCCCGCCGCAGTCGGGCGACCGAGATGACGTCGGTCCAGCTGCCCGAGTGAAAGTAAACGGTGCGTCCGGCGCGGTGCACGAAGCGCAGATGATCGTGCGCCCCGGCGAACAGCGTGCCGTCAGGCACGAGCGGCAGGAGGTCGCGGTCCACCTTGAGTCCGGTGTGGGTCATCACGATCGGCAGCGCTTCCCCGGTGAGCAGCGCCGGAAAATTCTGTTTCGCCCAGGCGACGGGCTCCGCGAGATCGAGCGTCGGACGGACCGCCACGCGAAAGGTCGAGAGCCGATCGGTCGTGACGCCGACAACCACGGCCTCGCGGGCGCCGAGCTTCAGCCGCGTCGAAGGCGCGGCGTACGGCTGGCCCGTGGCGGGATCGCGGACATTCCCGCCGAGGACCACGACGCCGGCCGCGCGCAGCCGCGCGACGGTTTCCGCGAGGCCGAAGAACTCCGGCTCATGATTGCCGAGGTTGAGGATCACCGGCCCGCGTTGCGCGAGCGCCGCCAGCATCGCGAACTCCACTGCGCCCTCGCTCCGGCGGGCCACCGCATTCCCGAGTTCGAAGGTGTCGCCGTTGATCAGCACCGCGAGCGGGACCCCGGGATTATCTGCCCGCAGCCGATCAATCCGGGCCACAAAGGCCGCCGTGCGCTCGTAGGCCGAGTGCATGTCACCCGCGACCACCACGATGGCTTCAGGCGCGGGCTCCGCGGCCCGCAGGAGCCCCGCGACAAGGAGAAAAACCGCGGCGAATAACGAGCGCATGGCGTTGCGGCGCAGCGTGGCTCCGGGCGCGGACGCGGCAAGCCCGCCGAAGGGGTTTCCCGCGTTGACCCCCACCGGCTCCCGGGTAGTTACACACCTCCCACGGAATGAATCGCGTCCATATTAAGACGTATGGGTGTCAGATGAACGAACGCGACAGCGAGGCGGTCGCGGCGATGTTGCGCGCCCGGGGCTATCGCATCGTGCCGGACGAGGACAACTGCGACATCCTGCTGTTGAATACCTGCAGCGTGCGCGACGCGGCGGAGCAGAAGGCGATCGGCAAGGCCGGCTACCTCCAGCATCGGAAGAAAAAGCAGCCGGACTTCATCCTCGGGATCCTCGGCTGCATGGCGCAGAACCGCGGCGCCTCGCTGCTCGATCAGTTGCCCGACCTCGATCTGATCGTCGGCACGCAGAAGTTTCATCAGGTCCCCGACTATCTCGACAACCTGCGGGCGGCGCGTGACGCCGGCGTGCCGATTGGCGAAACGATCGTGGATATTGCGGAAGAGGCGGGCTCACAGAACACGATCAAGGACCACGTCGTCCCGGAGGCGGCGGAGCACGCCCCGCGGCAGGTCACCGCGTTCGTTTCGATTCAGCAGGGCTGCAACATGGATTGCTCGTTCTGCATCGTGCCGAAGACGCGCGGCGACGAACGCTCGCGGCCGATGGATGACATCGTGGCCGAGTGCCAGGGACTGGTGGCGCGTGGCGTGCGGGAAATTACTCTGCTCGGCCAGATCGTCACGAGCTACGGCCGCCGCGATTACGTGCACACCGGTGGCGTGACTCCGTTCGTGCAGTTGCTCGATCGGGTCCACGCCATCGAAGGGCTGGAGCGGATCCGGTTCACGTCGCCCCACCCGCGCGGCTTCAAGGATGACCTGATCGAAGCGTACGCCCGGCTGCCGAAGCTGTGCGGTTATGTGCACTTGCCGATGCAGAGCGGCAGCGATCGGATCCTGAAGGCGATGAACCGGCCGTACACGCGGGAGCGTTACCGGCAGATCGTCGAGGCGCTGCGGGCGGCGCAGCCGGACATGTATTTCTCGACTGATGTGATCGTGGGCTTCCCCGGCGAGACCGAGGAGGACTTCCAGCAGACGCGGGATCTCTTCGAGGCCTGCAACTACGACATGGCCTACATCTTCAAGTATTCCATCCGCACCGGGACGCCGGCCGCGGAACTCGGGGATCAGATTCCCGAGGAGGTGAAGGAAGCGCGCAACCAGGCCCTGTTGGATATCCTCCAGCGCAACTCGCTGCGTCGCACCGCAACGCTGGTCGGTAAGATCGAGGAAGTGCTGGTCGAAGGACCGGACAAAAACGGCCAGCGGTTCACCGGCCGGACCCGTGGCAACCGCGTCTGCGTGTTCGACGCCGATCCGCGGCTCGTCGGCGAGCTCGTGCCGCTGCGAATCGAGCGGGCGAGCGTGAGCACGCTGTATGGCGAGCTGGTGCTCGCCGGAGTGCCAATTGCCGAACGCCCAATGCCAAGTTCAGGCTGGAAATGATTGCTGTCTCCGTTCGTCACTAGGCCTCTGCCATTCGGCACCCGGCAATCGGCCATTGGCATTAATTCATGACCCTCACCCTCACCGCCGCGACGCTCATCCCCGGGCTCATCCTCCTGATCCTGGGTGTTCCGCTCGTGCTGAACCACGGGGGCTTCACGGCGACCCTCAAGGCGATGCCGCGCTCGACCCCAGCCGCGCAGGTCTTCTTCGGTGCCGGCGCGGCGTGGTTCCTCTACGCGATCTGGAATCTTTCGCCCGCAGATTTCGGCGACTACCGCCTCTATCTCTTCGCCGGTTTCACCTTCGTCGCGGTGATGGCGTTCAAGAGCGTCCCGGACTTTCTCGCGGTGCGCGGCCTCTGCGCCCTCATCCTGCTCGGCGCCATGCCGCTGCTCGACGCCGCATACATGGAATTCGACAAGCCGCAGCGGCTGCTGATGGTGACCCTGGTCTACCTTGCGATCGCCGCGGCCATCTGGCTCGGGGCGCAACCTTGGCGACTGCGTGATTTCTTCGGGTGGATGCTCGCCCGGCCCGGCCGCACGCGAGGGGTGGGTGGACTGCTGGCGGGTTACGGACTGCTGCTTTCCCTGGCGGCTTTTTCCTACTGAAGGAAATGACCAGCCCAGCCGCGCCCCGCCTGCCTGCTGATCCAGTTCGTCGCGGACCGGTGTTGCTGGTGATCGCGGGCCCCGCCGGATCGGGCAAGAGCACCCTCTGCGATCGACTCGTGCATGAGCGGACCGAATTCGGCCGGGTCGTCACGGCCACGACGCGCGCGCCGCGCGACGGCGAAGTCGACGGCGTGCATTATCACTTTCTCACGCCGGCCGTCTTCGACGCGCGCGTCGCGGCCGGCGAGTTTCTCGAATGGGCGTGGGTTCATGGCCAACGCCGCTACGGCACGCCGAGTTCGAGCGTGCTCGAGCCGCTTTCACGGGGACAGGATCTCGTCATGAGCATCGACGTGCAGGGCGTGGACAGCCTGCGGCGCGTCGCCGCCACCAATCCAGGGCTCCGGCGCGCGATGACCACCATCTTCATCGTGGTCGACCACGAGCGGCTCGTGGAACGGATGCGCGGGCGGGCGAAGGACCACGAGGAAGAGATCGCCCGGCGCATGGCGACGGCGGAGGCCGAGCTGCGCGAGGCGGCGAAATTCGACTTCACGATCGAGAGCCGGACGCGCGATGAAGATTTTGCCGCGCTGCTGCGAATCCTGGAGCGGGCGCGCGAACGTGCTGCGGCGGAAAGTCAGAAGTAAGAAGGATGAAGTAAGAAACGAAGCCCGGTTGGTGGCTTCGTCTTTGTCATCTATCACCTGGATTCCGAAGTTAGACGGATTGTCGTGGCCCTGTCCGTGAGGACAGGGACTTCTTGATCGCTTCGCCCAAAACCGTCCCGCTGCTCACGCAGCGGGCTACGAAGCCAACTTCGGAATCGAAGTAATAGATGACAACGGAAACGGCGAATGAGGACCGCGACTCCGCGGGAGTTTTTCCCCGCTAAGCAAGTTGGCACGCGCAGGGTGCATCGAGGCAGTTTCTTCCTTCTGCCTTCTGCCTTCTAACTTCTTCCTTGGTCTACGACTCTTCGATCACGAAGTGGCACCCTTTACTCACGGGATTCAGCGAGGCGGCGTGCACAATCAGCAGCGCGGTCTGGACCGCGTTGCGGAGTTCGATCAATTCGCGCGTGAGCCGGCAGCCGCGGTAAAAGGTCTGAATCTCCTCGCGCAGCTCGAGCAGGATGCGGCGCGCGCGGGTCAGCCGCTTCGGTGAGCGCACGACACCCGCATAATTCCACATCGTGTGCTGGATCTGCAGCATGTCCTGGCGGATGAGGACCGGGTCGGCTTCGCGCGTCGGACTCTCCCACTCCCGCGGCACCGGCAATCGAAACTCCCCTGCCCCGCGAATTTCCGCGGCATCGGCCAGCGCGGCGAACTTTCCACTCACGAGACACTCGAGCAGTGAGGTGCTCGCGAGCCGGTTGGCGCCATGCAGGCCGGTACAGCCCGTCTCACCGATCGCATTCAGGTTCCGCACACTCGTCCGGCCCTGAAGGTCCGCGTGGACGCCACCGCACGCAAAATGCGCCGCCGGCACGACCGGGATCGGCTCGCGGGTGATGTCCACGCCGTGGGCGAGACAGCGTTCGTAAATGCTCGGGAAGCGATCGCGGATGAACTCCGGCTTCATCGCCGAGAGATCGAGGAACACACACGGCTCGCCGCTCGCGGCCAGCTCCTGCCGGATGGCCCGCGCCACCACGTCGCGCGACGCGAGCGATCCCCGCGGGTCCACGACGTCCATGAACGCCTCGCCCTTCGCGTTCCGCAGCACGGCGCCCTCGCCCCGGATCGCCTCGGTGATGAGAAACCGCGGCGCGTTCTTGCGGGCGAAGACCGTGGGATGAAACTGGACGTACTCGAGGTCGATGACGCGCGCGCCGACGCGATACGCCATCGCCACGCCGTGACCGACGCTGCCCGGCCAGTTCGTTGAGTGCAGGAAAATCTGACCCAGTCCGCCCGTGGCCAGAACCGTTTTCTTCGCCACGATCGCCACGGTCGCACCCGTCGCGGGATTGAGCACGTAAGCGCCAAAGCACGTCAGCGGCCGATACTTGTCGGTCAGGTCCGTGGAGTTGTGCGAGAGCGTCAGCAGATCGATCGCCACCCAACCCGGACGGCGCGTGATGCCCGGCGTGGCATTCACCCGCTTCGCCACGGCGGACAGGATGACGTGGCCCGTCGTGTCCTTGGCATGGATGATTCGGCGTTCCGCGTGGCCGCCTTCCCGCGTCAGGTCCAGCGCCCCGGAACGATCGCGATCGAAACCGACGTGGAGATCATCGAGCAGCAGTTCTTCAACGGCGCGCGGACCTTCGCGCACGATCTGCTCGATCGCCGCCGGGTTCGCGGTGCGATCGCTGGCTTCGAAAATGTCATGGGCGAGCGACGCCGGGTCCGGGGTCGGATCGTAGATGATGCCGCCCTGCGCGAGGTTGCTGTTCGAATCGAGCGGGTCGGCCGCCGAGAGCACTTCGCAGGTGAGGCCCTGCTTTGCGGCATGCAAGGCATAGGCCGAGCCCGCGAGGCCCGAGCCGATCACGAGACAGTCTGTGCGGATGACCTCCATCAGCGGGCGGCGCGCTCGACGATCGTGAGGCTCAGGTCGGCCGCGGGAGCGGAATGGGTCAGAGCCCCGATGCTGATGACGTCCACGCCGGGCAGCGCGTATTCCCGCAGGGTTTCAAACCGGACTCCGCCCGACACCTCGACGAGTGCGGCGCCGGCGATCACGGCGACCGCCTGCTGCACGCCGGCGGGAGTCATGTTGTCGAGGAGGATGACGTCGGCCTGCGCCCGGAGCGCCTGCTTCACCTCGGCGAACGTCTTCGCCTCCACCTCGATGCGGGCAAGATGCGGCGCCGCCTCGCGGGCGAGGGCCACCGCCCGGGCCAGCGAACCGGCGGCGGCGATGTGGTTATCCTTGATCAGGACGTGTTCGCCGAGCGACGAGCGGTGATTGTGACAGCCGCCGCAGCGGACGGCGTACTTTTCCAGGGCCCGGAACCCCGGTGTGGTCTTCCGCGTGTCGACGATGCGCACCCCGGTGCCCAGCACCGCCGCGGCAAACCTGCGGGCCTGCGTCGCGATCCCGGACAACCGCTGGATGAAATTCAGCGCCGTGCGTTCCGCGGTCAGGATTGAAGCCGTCGACCCCGCGATCTGGAGCACGCGTGCGCCACGGCGAACGCGATCACCGTCGGCCGCGGACAACGTCACCCGCAGCGCCGGATCCACCCGCGTGAAGACCCGGGCAGCCACCTCGAGTCCGCAGATCACGAGGTCGTGTCCCGTGGAAATGAACGCCTTCGATTGATGGCGGGCCGGGAAGATCGCACGACTGGTGACGTCGCCGAGGCCCGCGTCCTCCTCGAGGGCGAGATCGATCAGATGTTCGGTGCGGGGAGTGAGCATGGGAGGAAAATTATACGGGACACAGAGCCGGAGCCAGTCGGACCCAAACCCAACTGAACAGGAAGGCCGGGAAGGCCGGGAAGCGACTCAATCGAAATTTCCCCGAACTTCGCGACCTTCCTGTTCAAAGTCCGGGCTGATGACTAACAGTCCTATTTTGTCATTCTGAGCGCTAGCGAAGAATCCACCCGGGATTTACGCCGTGGATTCTTCGCTGCGCTCAGAATGACAGAAGGTGAAAGGGAGGCCCGTCGCGAGCGACGGCCCTACAATCGACAGGCCGACCGCATCTGTGAGATGAGGGACCATCAGTCCGTGGGTGACAGCGCAAACATGCGCTCGATGCAGTGGGCGGCGCGCCGGCGGATATTTTCGTCGAGTGTAACGATCTGTTCCGGGCTCGGTGAACGTAGTGCGTCCCTGATTTTCTCGAGCGAGTTCAGCTTCATGTACGGACAGAGCCGGCAGCCGCCGATGAAGTTCTTTTCGGGTGCCTCGACCTGAAGCCGGCCGACGAGCCCGCACTCGGTGAGCATGAGGTAGTACGGCGCGCCGGTGGTCTTGACGTACTTCATCATCGCGCCGGTGCTGCCGACGAAGTCGCAGACGGCGGCAACCTCGGGCGTGCATTCGGGATGCGCCACGACCTTCAGCCCGGGGAACTGCGAGCGGGCGGCGGCGATGTCAGCCGGGCCGAATTGATCGTGCACCATGCAAGTGCCGTCGGAGGTGATGATCTCCTTGTCGACACCGCGCCGCTTCAACTCGGTGCGGAGGTTTTCGCCCATCAGACGGTCCGGCACAAAGAGGATGCGCTTCGCCGGCAGATGCTCGACGATGTGGTACACGTTGCCCGAGGTGACACAGACGTCCGACTCGGCCTTCACGTCGGCGGTGCTGTTGATGTAGCAGACGACGGTGGCGTCGGGATACAGCGCTTTGAGTTTACGGAGCTGGTCGCCGGTCAGCGAATCCGCGAGCGAGCAGCCGGAGTCGCGATCGGGCACGAGCACCGTGGCCTCGGGCGAGAGGATTTTCGCGGTTTCCGCCATGAAGACGACGCCGGCAAACACGATCACCTTCGCCTTCGCCTCGCGTGCCTTGACGCTGAGGAAGTAGGAGTCGCCGCGGAAATCCGCCACGCCGTAGATAATCTCCGGCTCGACGTAGGAGTGCGCGAGGATGATGGCCTCGCGCTCCCGCTTGAGCGCATTGATTTCGAGGGTCAGCGGCGCGATGGCGCGGCACGCCTCGTAATTCCACTGCTTCCCGCGCGGGTCGCAGTCGACGTGCAGCAGCGAACGCAACAGCCGGTCCGCCTCCGCTTCGATGGCTTGATCCGTGGCAATCATGAAGGAGTTAATTCGACGAACAGGTCCGGTCAAAACGTACCGGCCGATCGTGCGAGCGGTCACGCTGGGTGGAGCGGCGCGGCCGGTAAAGGGGTTTTGACCTTATGTCACTCTGACCGGGCGATGTGGGATTGAGCCCGAAGCCACGAATCCAGGATTCGATCCCGTGGCTGCGAGCGTGAGCGAGTGGCGGCTCGAGGGTGCGGCGGCCGGATTGGCTTCGATCCAGATTTTGGACAGGATGACAGGATGGACAGGATTTCGGAGGACAGGTCTGGTTCCACTCCGTGGGTTCGGTGCTGCTCGGCGGTTAACTCCGGAAATTTTGACCACGGAGCAGCACAGAATGCTCCGATTTCGATCCCCGATGCCTGTGATGCAGGGCCGGTGTACCCACTGGCCATGATTGGAACGCCGGACGGATCGGGCGCGTACGAGGCGCGCCCCTGCCGCGGAAACGACCATGTCGCATCGGAGGGGCGCGCCTTGTGCGCGCCCGGCCTCGCTGGAACGGCGATCATTCCGAGATGATTTTTGACAGCACCGCACGGCCGGCCCTACGGTCGCGTGCGTGACGCTCGCCGAACTCAGGAAGGAATATTCCCTCGCCGGTCTCGTGGAAAAGGATCTCGCCAAGGATCCGTACCGGCAGTTCGAGAAATGGTTTCACGAGGCGGAGGCGGCCAAGCTGATCGAGCCCAACGCCATGATCCTCGCGACCGCGGGGAAAGACGGACGGCCTTCGGCGCGGACGGTTCTCCTGAAGGGCTTCGACGGCCGCGGCTTCATGTTCTTCACGAACTACGAGAGCCGGAAGGGCCGCGAACTCGAAGGCAACCCGCACGCCTCGCTCGTGTTCCCGTGGTTCCCGCTCGAACGCCAGGTCATCATCGAGGGCAGCGTCACGAAGGTGACGCGCGAAGAGAGCGACGCGTATTTTCACTCCCGGCCCCGCGCCAGCCAGATTGCAGCGTGGGCGTCACCGCAGAGCACGCTCATCTCCAGCCGCTCCGTGCTTGAGGAGAGCGTGAAGGCCCTCGAGGAAAAATACGCCGGCCGCGAGGTGCCGCTGCCGCCACACTGGGGCGGATGGCGCGTGTCGCCGGCGACGGTGGAATTCTGGCAGGGTCGCCGCAGCCGGCTGCACGATCGACTGCGCTACCGCCGCCAGAAGGACGAGTGGATCGTCGAACGGCTAGCCCCCTGACAACCGGGCAACGTGGTTCGACTGGTACGGATATTCAGCCTGAAGCCAGGAATTCAGGAGAAAGCCCAGGCGTAGGAACAAGAAGGAAGGGAAGATCGGGAACGGCCGATCCCAATCCATTTTACCGGAGGCGAACCGGGCGAGGCGGAGCCGCCCAAGCCTGTGAACCGGAGGCCAGGCCAAGGGTCGCGCAAGTCCGAGCCGCCACCCTGACCCTTGGCTCGGCCTCGCTTTGGCCTTTTGTGCGATGGGATCGAGGCCTTCCCGATCTCCCCGATCTTTCTGTTTCAACTCCGAGCCCTTGGGAATCGGCGCCGCGGAATCTCTTTTTTGCTGTTCCCCTTTCCGCCTCCGCTGTCTGCTGGTCCCTCTTGGCCGCGCCGAAGAAAAAATCCCGTCTCCGTCCCGCCCCGGAAAACGTGCTGGCCGCCGCGTTGCGCGCGCAGAGTGAGGGCGTGTTCATCGCCGAGCGCTGTGCCGGGCCGAAGGGGCTCCGGATTGTTTTCGCCAACCAGAGTTTTTGCATGATGACCGGGTACGCCGAGGCGGACCTCGTCGGCAAGGGCCATGGCCTGTTGCATGTCGACCGCGCGGAACTGGTGCGGCTGCGGCGCTGGCTGGCGAGTGGCCAGGCCCGCGAACCGCTCGCCGGCGAGGGCCTGCTGGTGCGGGCCAATCGCAGCACCGTCCACGCCGCCTGGAGTTACGATCCGCTCGTGGATGGTGACGGCCGGATGACGCACGTCGTGGCCACATTCCGCGACCAGACCGACAAGCGGCGGCTGCAGGAAGCGCTCGTGCACGCGCAGCGGCTCGATGCCGTCGGACGCCTCGCGGGCGGGGTGGCCCATGACTTCAACAATCTGATCTCGGTCATCAACGGCTACTGCGAGATTCTCGCCGCCCACGTGGCGATGAATCCGCAGGCGCTGCGCGAGGTGGCCGAAATCCACCATGCCGGCCGCAAGGCCGCCGCGCTCACCCAGCAGTTGCTCGCCTTCAGCCGCCGCCAGCCCCTGAACTCGACCGTTCTCAACCTGAACCAGCTCGTCCAGGAGAACGCGGAAATCCTGCGGCGGCTGGTCGGCGACGCCGGCCGGATCGATATCGAGCTCGGCGCCGAGCTGGCGAACATGAAGACAGACGCGGCACAGTTCCAGCAGGTGCTGTTGAACCTCGTGCTCAACGCCCGCGACGCGCTGCGCGACCGCGGGCGCATCGTCGTCCGCACCACCAACCGCGTCATCAAGCAGGGACTCAACCGCCGCGCGACGGACACGCCGCCCGGCCGTTATGTCGTGCTGACGGTCGAGGACAACGGCACCGGCATGGACGCCGAGACGCAGAAGCATCTCTTCGAACCTTTCTTCACCACGAAGCCGGCGGGCAAGGGCACGGGCCTCGGACTCGCGCTCGTCTACGGGGTCGTGCAGCAAAGCGGCGGCTACGTGACCGTGCACAGCGCCGTGTTGGTGGGCTCCACTTTCGAGGTGCTCCTGCCGGCCACGGATGCGCCGGTGGACGCGCCGACGGTCACGATCGCCTCCCTGCCCTCCGTCCGCGGCAGCGAGCCAGTGCTGCTCGTGGAAGAGGACGACCTCGTGCGCAAGATGGTCGCGGGCATCCTCACGGCCGACGGCTACCAGGTCACCGCCGTCTCGAACTTCGCCGAGGCCCGGCGCCAGACCCCGGGGACCGAACCCGTCCAGCTTTTGATCGGCACCCTGGCGGGCGACGGCGAGAAATTCGCCCGCCGGTTGCTCAGCGCGCAGCCGAAGCTGCGAATCCTGTGCACGTGCAACTCGGATTTTGAGATGTCCGTGAGCTGGCTGCCGAAGGAGCACCAGGCCTGCCTCACCAAGCCGTACGCCCTGAACGAACTGCTGCGGGCCACGCGGGCGCTGCTCGACGCTTGATTGGATTTTCGATTTTGGATTTTCGATTTTCGATTTCGGTCGGGGGGATGGATCAGTGGAGGGCGGGTGCCCTCACCCGCCGAACGGCTTAGGGTGCGTCACTGGCCGGTGAGGGCAGCGGCCCTCCAGGGAGGGTCGTTCCGTCACACCGCTGGATTCGTGCTCGTGCTCGCGCTCCGCCGAGAAACCGGCGCAGGATTCTCCGCATGGAGCTGTACCTCATTCGCCATGCCCACGCGGTCGACGGCGAGGACGATGCGCGGCGACCGTTGAGTTCCCGCGGGCGGAAACAGATTCGGGCGCTCACGGAGTTCCTTGCTTCGAGTGGAGCGCTCAACCCGGCGGAAATCTGGCATAGTCCGCTCGATCGCTCGCGCGAGACAGCCCAGCTTCTCGTCGACGGCCTCGAGCTGGACGCGAAACTGATCGAGGCCCCGGGACTCGAGCCGGGCGACGATCCCGCGGACATTGCCGCTCGTTTGAAGAAAGTCCGGGAGCCCCTCGCGATCGTCGGCCATGAGCCGCACCTGAGCACCCTAGCCACCCTGCTCGTCGGCGGAAAGTCCAGCGTCCCGATCTTCGTCGTGCGAAAGAGCACTGTCATCGCGCTCGAAGGCATCGGTTCTCACTGGCAGGTGCGGTGGCAGCTCGCGCCGGAATTGCTGGCGTGAAGTTTCCGGCCGGGCGGACCCCAACATGGAGGGCCGTCCGGTAAAATGGGCGCGTACGAGGCACGCCCCTACGAATCACGGACAAATTGCAGGGGCGGGGCTCGTCCACGCCTCGGCTTCGCCACGATACAGGCCATCCCGCAAAACAGGGTCGCATTTAGGTGGAGTCGCCGGCGGGCGCGGGCTTCCTTTCGTCCATGACCCTTCACGTGCTGCCCACCCGGACGGCCGGCGCGGCCGAGAACATGGCCGCCGACTTTCTGCTGCTGCAGCGCTACCCGGCGCCAACCGCGCCCCGCTTTCGTCATTACCAGTGGCGCGGACCGGCTATCACCTTCGGGTATGCGCAGAAATTCGGTTTCGTCCGCGACCGTGTCGCCGCCCGCGCCGAGGAATCAGGCGGGCGCCTCGAACTCTGCCGGCGCGCGACGGGCGGCGGGATTGTCGATCACCGGCAGGACTGGACCTACGCGTTGGTGCTTCCCCGGGGCCATGCCCTCGAGGAGATGCGCGCGACGCAAAGCTACCGCCTCGTGCACGAAGCCTTGGCCGCGGCCCTCCGCGATCAGGGAGTGCCCGCGATGGCGAAAGCGGCCGAGCCGTTGGCTGCTGACACCGAGGGTGCGACACCGCCCAGAGCCGACGTGTGCTTCGATCGCGCCGAGATTCACGATGTGATCCACGAGGTCACGTGCGCGAAGATTGCCGGCGCCGCCCAGAAGAGAAACAAGCACGGACTCCTGCTGCAGGGCTCGATTTGGCAACCCGCCACCGGGACGCCGATCGACTGGGATGCGTTCGAGGCCAATTTTCTCGATCGACTGGCGGCGGCACTCGACTGCCCCGCCGAGCCCGTGCCGTGGCCCGAATTCAACGAAGACGAAGTCAGTGCCCTGATCGATCAGTACTCGTCCACGGAGTGGAACGAGTTCCGGTAGTCTGAACCCGGGAGGGCCGGCCGTACCATGGAGGGCCGGTGTCCCCACCGGCCGATGACGCACCTCTTTGAGGCCCGCGCAATAGACTGCCGTCTTTGTCAGGCCAAACCTCCCGCTGCTCACGCACTGGGCCACGATTGAAATGTGGCCCTGCCCGTGAGGGCAGGGATGCGGAACGTACTGTCAGCCTGATCGACGAGCTTCCATAAGCCCTTTGGCGGGTGGAGGCACCCGCCCTCCATGGGCAGGACCCCGCTTAGGGCTGGGCCGCCGCCGCAGGCACCGCGGCGGCCGGCTCCCAGAAATAGTGCCCGCGACGGTTGTGGTCCCAGCGGATGAATACACCGAGCGCGACGAGGATGAGGAGGAAGAGCAGCAGGCCCGCCTGCCGCTTCTGGCGCGCGGCTTCCTTGTCCTCATACGGATCCTCCAGCGTGCGCTGCGCACCGGGCGGGAGATGCGCGAGTTCGGTGAGCATGGCGCCGAAGGGAATGTTGAGGCGCACGCGGCTGTTCACCGCCCAGCCGCTGCTCTCGAGAATCGGACCCATCGTACGCTGGCGGAGCTTGAGCGCCGCGATGAACATCGACGGCAGCGAAATCACCAGCATCAGGCCCACGATGATCAGCGGAAGCTGCCAGCCGGGGATGTCCACGAACTTCGCAAACACCGTCGCGATGAAGGTGCCGATCGAGCCGATGGCCACGCCGATACCGGTGATGAGCGCGAGGTCCAGTTTCTTGGCCTCGGGTTTTACCTTGTCGGCATTCGCCGTCTTTTCCGCCGCGGCGGCGAGTTGTCCGCTCGCGGCGGCATCGGCGGCGGCGGCGCGTTTTGCGATCTGTTCTTCGATCAGCCGGAGGAATTTCTTGTACGGCGACCAGAAGGCCTGGCGAATGCTGATCGGCTGATCGACGATGCTCGTGATGACGGCATCCCAGTCGCGACCCTGCCGATCATAGAACACCCCGCGGCGGCCGACGAAAAGGTAATCGCTGTCACCCTGGGTGATGCACGCGGCGACATTCATCCCGGGCATCCCGACCCGGGTGCACGCGCAATAGGCGATGTAGGTCTTGCTCATCGCTGCGAGCGGGTTCGGGCCGTCGACGCGCAGGCAGAGCTCGGTCGAACGGCTGTCGAGGAAGAGCGTGCCCGCCTGGAAGACGGCGTACCGCGTCGGCGAGTAGAAATCGGTGAAGTTGACGAAATTGTGCAGCAGCGTGCGGAGGTCCCGGTGATAGCGGACGAGCCGTTCGACATCGGTGATGGCCTTGAACTCGGGCTCGAGGGCCTTGTCCTGCGCGACGAGGGCCGCGAGGGCGGCGCGACCGGAGCCCGCGAGAATTTCCTTCACCCGGGGCAGCCCGAGTTTTTCCACCGCACTGCCGGCCTTGCTGCCCAGCCACGTTTCGTAGGGGGCAAAATTAGCGTTGAGCGCCGCCCATTCCGCCGCGGTCAGCACCGTGCGATCCGCGCCGAGCACCGGAGCCACGACCTTCGCATGCAGCGCGGCGAGTGCGCCGGCCCAGGCGGGATTGACGCCCTCGAGCAGCGGCAACGGCCGGCTCGCCTCGATGCGGGCGAGCGGGAAGCCCGCGATTTCCGTGGCCGAAATGCTCATGTCCTTGGCCGCGAGGCCGAGATATTCGGACTCGCTCCGGTTCAACGCGGCCAGGGCGCGCGCATCGAACGCCGCCAGCCGCGTGCGGGCGAAGTAATCCTCCACCTTGGTCCGCACCGCCTTCAACGCCGCGCAGGCGGCATCCGTCGCGTCGCCCAGCACCGCAATGTCCTTCTGGGAACTCTTCTCGACCCACGCGGCATAGCCGGCGAGCTCGGCAAAGAACGCGTCGATCTTTTCCGCGGTCACGCCGACCGAGCCGGTGCGATCCGAGGTGCCGCCGACGCAGCCGACGATTTCCTTGATCAAGCCCTGCACCGCGGGATCCTCGGTCGACTCGGGCGGAATCACGCCGTCGCCGTTGAGCGGATTCGAGGCAAAAATCTTCGCGGTGTCGGCCGCCTGCGCCACGCCGATGCTGGCACCGTCCTTCTGGCCCAGGTTGACCAGAATCTGCCGCGCCGAAGAGAGCAGGATCTTGCCGCCGGGAGTCGACACATCGATGGCCGTCAGAGGCAGCTCATCGTCGCCCCGGAGCAGAATCCCGGGATCGGTCAGCCGGGCCGAAGCCCATTTCACCGCGGCGAGCAGTTCGGGAACGCGAATCCGTCCGTCGCCATCGGTGTCGATCAGCGCGAGCGTCTTCTCATCGAGCTCGAGTCCCTTCACCGGGCAGCTCAGCGCGACCCAGAGCTTTTGGTCCAACTCGTCCAGCGCGAGCAGATCGGCGGCGGTCGTGAGAGAGACCTGATCAAGGCCGCCGATGCGGACGAATTTCCAACGGTGAGCAGGAGCAGGCGTGGACATGATTCCTGACTGGCGATCAGGCCGGCCTCTGGCAACTCCCGTCCCGTCGCGGTCCTACGTACGGCAACTGACCGCACCGCCATCGAACTTCCGCCCCGGATACCGGGGTCTGGGCATTCTCGGTGCCCTCGATGGCTCGGTGATTAAAATACCTTGGGCTGGGAGCCCGAACTCTGCGCGCTTCGGGCCTTCGTGGTTAAACCGGTTTGGATTCAAGCCACGCCGCGGCGCAGAGTCAGCACACACTCCAAGTGCCGCGTTTGCGGAAAGAGATCGAAGGGCTGGGCGGCCGTGACTTCGTAGCCTGCAGCGAGAAATAATTTCAAATCCCGCATCTGCGTCGCGGGATCGCAGGAGACATACACCACGGCCCGCGGACCGTAGGCGAAGAGCTGCGTCAGGAACGCCTCGTCGCAACCCTTGCGCGGTGGATCGATGACCACCGCGGTGTCGGCCGCGGGAAAAGTCAGGCCGGAGAAAATCGCGACCGCGTCGCCCGCCTGGAAAGTGGTGTTCGTGATGCCGTTGGCGGCCGCATTTTCGCGGGCGAACCGGATGCTGCTCTCGCTAATCTCGATCCCGGCCACCTGCTCGAACGCCGGCGCCGCGCTCAACGCGAAGAGCCCGCTGCCACAGTAGGCATCGACGAGATACCGCGCCCCGCTCGCCGCCGCCTGTTCGCGCACATAGCGCGTGAATGCCGGCAGGATGAAGGGATTGTTTTGGAAAAAATCCCGCGCGAGGAAGTGGAGGCGGAGGGGGGTGGCGGAGTTGAGAGTTGAGGGTTGAGCGCTGAGCTGGTGGAGGGTTGAGGGTTGAGAGTTGAGAGGGGAATTCGGAACGCGGGACGGGTCGTCGATCGTCTCGGTGATGACGGCGTCGTAATCGGTCGTGACGATCCCGCTCGCCTCGCGAAGGAGGAGCGTGGCACCGCGGGTGTAATCGGCAGCCCGCGCGTGGGCGGCAGCGCGGACCGGTCCGAGACGTTCGTTGATCGCATCCGTGGCGATCGGGCAGCGCGGCACGTCGACGATGTCGAACCGCGTGCCCTGGCGGAGGAAGCCGATGGGGAACGGGGGGGGCGTTCTGAGTTCTGAGTTCTGGGTTCCGAGTTTTGAGTTCGGAGCCGCGACGTTGGCGGTCGGGACTTCTGACTGGCCGGCATCCAACTCAGAGCCCGGAACTCTAAACCCAGAACCGCCGGCGCCTGTCGCGACCGGCCGGGGAGCTGCGAAGTGCGGGGTGATTTTGGACCGGTAGCCGAATTCGCGCGGCGACGGAATCACCGGCGCGACGGGAAATTTAATCCCGGCCATGTGCAGCAACAGCTCCTCGACCTGGCGCCGCTTCCACTCCAACTGCGCCGGATAACTCAGATGCTGGTACTGGCAGCCACCGCAGCGGCCGAAGAGCGGACACGACGGGGAGACACGGTCCGGCGAGGGCGTGATTACCTCCACGAGGTCCGCTTCCGAGTAATTCTTGTGATTCCGAAAGACCCGGACGCGCACGCGTTCGCCGGGCAACGTGAACGGCACCATCACCACCCACCCGCCCTCCCGGGCAACCGGGACGGCCTCGTCCGATCCGGTGGGAGCAGTGGCTGCGGCCGGCAGCGGCACGCGTCCCAGTCCGGAGCCCAGGTTCGTAAGCGTGGCGATCTCGAGTTCGATCTCCTGATGATAGGCGAACGGATGGTCGTTGTATTTTTTTCGATTGGCCACGGTCGCACGCAGGACACCGCGGAAGGCCTTAAAGCGAAAGCCGAATCGGCAGGCGGCCCGAACTCCGGGATTACCTGCGGCAAGGCCAATCAGGAGTGAACCTGAAACCAGGAAGCCAGGAACAGGAAACCTCCGGCTCTGGCGTCTGATTCCCCACTTCCTGGCTTCAGGCTCAACCCCCTTGCCCCATTCGACGTCGCCCTCCCCCACTCCTTGGTTGCGGCGGAGGCGCGCGATGTGCCTTTGTGACTGGACCCTTACGTCCGATGCCGGTGGAAAAAATCTCCAGTCTCCAGAACCCTCGCGTGAAGCAGCTCGTAAAGCTGCGCGATCGCCGGCCCCGCGACGAAGCGGG
>CANJCM010000079.1 GCA_947472765.1 Opitutia bacterium | reverse complement strand
GCGACGGTGACCTCGCCACCGGCGACCGCGTACTTGCAGGCATTATCGATCAGGTTGAGGACGATCTGCTCCAGGGCATCACGGTCGGTCGTCGCAGGGAGCGGCTCTTCGGGCAACACGCGCTGGAGGACGAGCCCGGCGTCCGCGACACGCGGTTCATGCGTGGCGAGCAGCCGGCGCAACTCGGCCGCGACGTCGAGCGGTTCGCGGGCATATTTCTTCCGGCCCTGCTCGAGCCGGCTGAAGTCGAGGGCGTTGTTCACGAGTCGCGCGAGCCGCTGCGCCTCGCGGCCGATCGTCCGCAAATAGTCCCCGCCCTGCGACGCGTCGCGCACGCGTCCCTGATCGAGTAACTCCGAGTAGAGCCGGATGGTGGTGAGCGGCGTCTTGAACTCGTGCGAGACGTTGGCGACGAACGACGTTTTCTGCGCGGCCTCGGCTTCGCTCTGCCGGGCCTGCCACAGCAACAGCGATCCACCCGCGACGATCGCGGCGACGAAAAGCCCGACGAGCAAAAGTCCGATCCAGAAAAATTCCGCGCCGCCGACGCGACCGCCGGGCGCAGGAGCGAGAAACGCGACGACGTCCCAGCCTGGCAGCATCGTGGCGGCGAGGGGCACGCGGATCATCGGGCCGCCGGTGCGCGGGACAGATCCCGCTTGTTGCATCACGCGGCCCTGTTCGTCGCGCAGCGCGTAGCCCTCGCCGAAACCGAAGTCGGCGGGCAGCGCAGCGCCGAGCCGGCTGATCAACGCGGCGAGTTCCAACTCGACGCCCCGGATATCTGTCTGGTCAGCGGATTCCACCCAGCCGAGGACGTGCTGCCGGCCGTCAATCGCCGCCGAGGTCCAGCCGCGACGCAGGCCAGCGCTGTTGTCCTTTGCCTGCGCCACGGCGGCGACTTCCGGCTGACTCATGCTTTCCGCGGCGCGCTTCGCTTCCGGGCGTGGGCTTGGGGCGGCGGACGGACGGCCGCCAGAAGTGGCGCCAACCGCGTCCGCCTCGGCCTTCACCTGACCGCGGCTGCGTTCGTTGGCGGCGGTCGCGTCGGCCAGTCCGGCCGAGGGAGCCATGGCGACGCTCGCGGGCCGATCGTAGGACTCGCGCGCCTTGAACAGTTCCTGCACATCGCGGCGCGCCGACTGCACTTGGGCGACATTGGAGGCGACCTTGCGAACCTCCTTCTCGTCGGCGCTGGCTTTCTCGGAAGAGAGGATCGGTGGCGGGGCGGCGAGCCAGGGCGGCGGATTGCCCACGAGACGGGGAAACCGTCGCACAAACCCGCGCGCCTCCTCGTCGTTGACCGCCGGAGTGGGTCGGAGCAGCCGGCCTTCGGCGGTGGAGCGAAAGGCGACGCGCACGAGCGGGTTGCTCTTCTCCCAGCCCTGGAGAAACGCCTCGAGTCCGGTCGCCGGCTCGCCGCCAAGGGTGTCGAGCAGACCTGCCTCGACGTCACCGACGAGCAACTCGACGTTCTCCGCGATCAGGCGGGTACGGGCGGCGAGCGCCGCGCGCCGGGATTCGTCCACCGTGGCGCTTTGCTCCGCGAGCCGGCCCTGTTCGCGCCGCAGGAGCAGAATCGCGCCGCCGCCCGCCAGCAGGGTCGGAACCAACAGCAGGAGCCAGTAACGGAAGATGCGGCGCAAGGTCGGCGACACGGGAGAAAATCGGGGGCTTCGGAGAGCGGGAGTGTCCACGCGGGCGGGTGGTGGGAGCAACCCGAGAACTGCTGTCATTCTGAGCGAAGCGAAGAATCCACGCGGGTTACTGCACCGACGGCCTGGATTCTTCGCTTCGCTCAGAATGACAAACCGGCGTGCGCCTGGGTGTAGGGCCGGCGGTCGCCGCCGGCCCAATCGAAAATCGAGAATCCAAAATCAAAAACTCCACGGATCCTCAGGGCCGGCCGGCTGATTGCTGGGTTTTCACCTGGGCGCTGTCGGCGCGGTAGATCTTCCGCTCGGCGTTGCTCAGGCCCTCGCTCGCCAGGCGGTCCGCTTCGGGGGCTGCGGCCTGCGCCATGCTGCCGACGGCGGAATTGCGATACTCCTTCGCGACTTCGTTGAGTTCGCGGGCCTTGTCGCGGAGCAGGGCGCCGGCGCGTTCGCGCTGACCGGCATCGACCAGCGAGACGGCCTCGTCCTTGGCGACCGCCATGACATTCGCCGCGTAGTCGGTCTGCACCTTGTGATCGGCTGAGGCGACGACGGCGGCGCGGCTCGCACTGAACTGCACGGTGCGCGCGGCGGTGAGCGTGGACGTCCGTTGATTGATCGCATCGTCGTAGCTCACGCGGGCGCGGGCGATTTCGCGTTCCTCACCGGGCTGGGACGGCGCGACCTCAACCTCGACGAGCGCGAACTTTTCCTGGCCGCCGTAAATCTGGCTCAGCGTGAGCTCCGCGCGCTGGCCGCGGATCGTGCCTTCCCGGCCGACGAAGCCGATCGGTCGAACCCCGACGGGAAACTCGATTTCAATCACGACGCGACGAGCGATGACGTTCAGGACATCTCCCAGCTCGGCGGCGAAGATGCCGGGTAGATCGCCGCTGTTCTCGACGAAGTACGTGTTGCCATCGCTGCGCTGGGCCAGCCGCGTCATGAGGTCCTCGTTGAAGCCGAGGCCCAGGCCCACGGTCGTGACGGAGATACCCTCTTTCATGAAGGAGGTGCCGAGCCGGCCGAGTTCGTCCGGGGAACTGGGGCCGACGTTAGCGAGTCCGTCGGAGAGGAGTATGATCCGGTTGAAGTAGCGTCCGTCCTCGCTGTGTTTGCGGACTTCCGCGGCGGCCGCGGTCACGCCCCCGTAGAGGGCGGTGTTGCCGTTGGCCTCGATCTGGCAGATCGCCTCCTCGAGCCGCCGGCCGTTGCCGACCCGCTGCGCGTGCACCAGCGTTTCGACGCGGGAGTCGAAGGCGACGAGTGACACGAGGTCATTGGGTGACAGCCGGCGAACCGCCTCGAGAGCGGCTTCGCGGGCCTTGGCGATCTTGGCGCCGGACATCGAGCCCGAGCGGTCGATCACCAGCGCGAGATTGACCGGTGGGCGCAGTTCGCGTCGGGCCGGCCGGAGCCCGTCGAGGGCAATCTTAACGACGGCCCGTTCGGTCGACTCGGAGGGGAGGATGGAGCGATCGACGTCGACGCGGAGCCGGACGGACGGGGCGTCGGCTTCGGTCGCGGGTTCGTGCTTGGCGGCGAGGGTCAGCGAAAGCGCTCCGAGGAGGGCGGCCGCGACGAGAGGGAGGATGATGTGTTTCATGTTTAATCCGGTTTTGGACCCCAGGATTAAACCACGAATCGCTGCGCGGGTTGTCAGTGCGCCGTCAGCGAATTGTCAGGGAATTGTCAGGAGGCGGTGGCGCAGCTCGCAGATCAGTTCACGCGGAGGCGCGGAGACGCGGAGTCGGGACTGGCGGCCTTCTGGATTCCGAGCAGCTTTGGCGCGGACTTCCCCAACCTTGCACCTCACTTCGCACCTGGATTCCGAAGTCGCCTTCGTAGCCCGCTGCGTGAGCAGCGGGACGGCTTCAGGCGAAGCGATCAAGAAGTCCCTGTCCTCACGGACAGGGCCACGCCAATCCGTTTAACTTCGACGCAGCCAGCGGCTCGGCGCGAGGCCCGGCGCGTCGGCCCGCATGTTGGCGGGCTTGTTGGGCAGGTCGAAGTCGAAGCCCTTGCGTTGATTCGGATCCGTGAAGAAACGGCGGATGTGCTCCGGGAGGGCAGCCACTTTCTCCGCCGGCCACTGCGGGATTTTCTCCTCAACGGGACCGGCCCACGCGGGGCGGTAGAGATAAGCCAGCATCTCGCGGTTGCGGGTCCCGGTGTTCGGGCCATTTCCGTGCCAGCACCGGTGATTGAGCAGGACGGCCGAACCCGCCTGGGCGGAAACCGCGATCTGCTCGGGGTGGCTCGCATACCGAGTGTACGGATTACCGTCGGCGTGCAGCGAGAGATGCGAGCGTGGCACCACCGTGAAAGGGGAAACCTCCGGGGTGAGATCGCTGAGATAGTACAGCACCCGCACCTGCACCGGACACGAACCGGAGTAGCCGAAAATCTTCGAGCCCCACGGCTGGCCGTCCGTGTGGAGGCTGATGCCCGGGTGTCCGGGCCGGGAAAGCGCGTAGACGGAACCGAGAAAGACGAGGTCGTTCCCGAGGACCGCCTCGAGAAAACGAATCGTCGGAGGATGGGCGACGAGGTCCGCGAACGCCGGATCGTCCCAGTGAATGTTGCCGCGGCCCCGCTGGTTGTCGCTGTAGTCCGTGGGTTTCGTTTCCAGTGCGGCGGTCAGCGTCTTGAACTGTTCGACCTGCGCGGGCGAAAGCAGGTTCGGGATTACGAGGTAGCCCTCGAGTTCAAGGTGCCTGATCTGTTCGCCCAACGTGAGGGCGGACCAGTCGGGGATCGTCGGGGGAATGGTGAGCGACACGTTGGACATCGGAGGAGCGGAGGGGTGAGGAGGAAAGCGGTTGGGGGAGGAGAGCCGCACGCCGACGAAAACGGCGGCGGGCCGGGACCGCAACCAACCGGTGGGGGCACCGGCCCTCCATGGGTACGAGGGCTATTTGGCGGCGGCGGGCGCGGGCTTCGCGGCGGAATTTTCCGGTACGATGACCACCCGGCTCGCGCGGGCGGAGCTGAGATACGCCTTGGCGAGCGCGTCGATGTCCGGCTTCGAGATCGCCTCGTTGTCGGAGTAACGCGAACGCGACCAGTCGAGCATCTCCGGCCGCTCCTGGGCGCGGGAGAGCACGTTGCCGAGCCAGTAGCCGTTGGTCCGGGCACTTTCCCGGAGGCTGGTGAGAATCGGCTTCTTCGCGCGATCGAGTTCGTCCTCGGTCACACCTTTCGCGGCGAGATCGTCGGCAATCTGGATGATGATATCGGCCACCTGCTGGGCCCGCGGCGGATCGACCGTCACGCTGGCCTGCATGTAACCGTAGCCAGGATAGAGATCGCTCGCCGAGCTGCCGGCTCCGGGACTGTAGGCATCGCCGAGTTCCTCGCGGACCTTGATTCGCAACCGGTCGGAGAAGACTTCGCCGAGCATGCCGAGCCGGCGGGTCCGCCGGATGTCGCGTCCGTCGGTCGTGGGCCAGTAGATGGCGACGGTCCCCTTCGGAATGTCGGTTTCGATCGCAAAGGTCCGGGCAAACGGTTCCGACGGGAATTTCACCTTCCGCAATTCGTCGAGCGAGGGCCGGGCTTCGCGCGCGGGCAGCGCGCCGAGCGTCCGGGCCACGGCATCGATGGTGGCGTCAACCTCGAGGTCGCCGACCATGGCCACCTCGATCGCGCCCTTCGCGAGCTCGGGGGTGACCCACGCCTTTACCTCGTCGAGCGTGCGGCGCTGCATCACTTCCAGTGCTGGCAGCCCGAACCGGCTGTCGCCACTGGCGAGCATGCGTTGCACCTCGAGCGAGAACGGACCGCCCGCGGTGTGCGCGAAGCCGAGGTACATCTGCTCGATGCCCTTGGCCGCCTGGCGCGCCGCCTCGGGACGGTAACCGGGATCGGTCAGGCGGGCGGTGATGAGCTGCATCTGCAGCAGGAGATCCTCGCGGTTCGTGCCGCCACCCGTGACGAACGCGTCACCGGCCACGCTGAACCCGGCGCCAACGGTGCGCCCGGCCAGGATGCGACGGAGATCGTCGGTGCTGTGTTTTCCGAGTCCGCCCTCGGTGTAGGTTTGGGAAGTGTAGAAGGTGAGGCCGGGCTTGTCCTTGGGCTCGACGAGCTGGCCGTTGCCGATGCGAACACTGATCCGGATGCGGTTGGCCTCGAAGTCGGTCTTCTTGAGATTCAGCCGGACGCCGTTGGCGAAGGTCACCAGGTGCACATCGAGGTCGGCCACGTGCTCCCGTTTCGCGACGGTCCCGGGCGCCCCGAAATCGGTGTAGGCCCACTTCAGTTCCTCGATCGCGGCGGGCGGCTTCACGGCCACGGCGCGGGATTTCTCGAATGCCGCGGCGATCGTGGCCTCGGTTGTTTCCGCCTGGGCGGCGACGGCGGCGCCGATCTTCGCGTTGCCCGTGACCATCACCAGCCGGTGTTTCGGGCTCCAACTTTCGCGCAGGCCCGCGAGACACTCGGCGACGGTGATTTTGTCGAGGGCCGGGGCGAACAGGGCGAGGTCGTCCTCGGCGGTCGTGTAAACATCCCGCTCCACGAGCGAGTCCGCGATTTCGTAAGCGATCGAGTCGGAGCGCCGCGTGGCTGCGGTCTTCACGGCCTGCTCCAGCCCGTTGCGGAAATTCGCGACGACTTCCTTCAGCTCGGCGGGTTGGAAGCCGTGCTCGAGGGCGCGCCGCAGTTCCTGATCGCCCACCGCGAGCGCGGCGGACCACTGGTCCTCGCGGCAGTCGAGCGTGAGCGAACTCTGCCGGAAGAAATTAAAGGACTCGCCGACGCTGGCGGAGGCCGAGTTGAAGGGCGCGTTCTCTTCCTTCGCGAGGATGGTGAGCCGGCGGTTGATCATGGCGTGTGCCAGGCTGCGCGGCAGATCCTTCAGGCGGTTGGCGGCGGTGTCGGGCTCGCGGGAGTAGGGGACGATGGTCTCGATTGCGACGGACGTGGACGGCGCCTCGGCCTCGTGATGGTAGAACACCTTGACGCCGTCGAAGGTCGGCAGCTTCCCGAGATCCACGGCGGCGGGCGCGGGGGCCCGGGCCTCGAGCGGCGAAAAGGCCGCGATGATTTTCTCCTCCATCTTCGCCGGGTCGAAGTCACCGACCGCGACGACGGACATCAGCTCGGGCCGGTACCAGGTGTTGTAGAACTCAACGAAGCGTTCGCGGGGCGCATGTTGGATGACGTCCGCGGTCCCGATCGGGAGGCGTTGCGGATAGCGTGTGCCCTTGAGGAGGAACTCGAACGAGGAGACGAACGTGCGGTAGCTGACGGAGTCACGCGTGCGTTTCTCGCTGAGGATGATGCCGCGTTCTCGATCGATCTCTTCCGGTCCGAGGAGCAGGCCGCCCGCGTAGTCGGCGAAGACCTTGAGGCCCTCGCCGAGCGTCGTGTCCTTGGTGTCGGGCAAATCGAGGAGATAGAGCGTGCGGTCGAATCCGGTGCTGGCGTTGGTGTCGCCGCCGAAGTTCATCCCCATGCGCTGGAAGAACTCGATCAGGCTGCCCGGCGGGTAGTGCTTGCTCCCGTTGAACGCCATGTGCTCGAGGAAGTGCGCGAGCCCCTGCTGGTCGTCGCGTTCGTAGAGCGAGCCGGCCTCGATCAGCAGCCGGAGGGCGGCGCGGTCCTTGGGCTCCTTGTTGGCGCGAACGACATAACGCAGGCCGTTGGGCAGAGTGCCGAAGCGCGCGGCGGGATCCGCCTTGAGATCGCTCTGGGTCTGCGGAAACGGAGTGGCGGCGTTCAAGGCGGCCGAGAACAACCAGACAGCCAGCACGACGAGACGGGGAATCGAGCGCATAGGGGCAAACTGGTTCATTACCTCGGCGGGAAAAGCAAAAACGAGTTGAGAGTTGAGAGCGGAGAGTTGAGAGCGGAGGGGTTTCCGAAATGAGCTTCGTCTCGGGCCAACGCGAGCCACACACCCCGGCGCTGCGCGCCACTCCTCTCGAGCCGGAACCATGCAGTTGGGCCACAAATGGGCACCGATGGGCAGAAATCCAGAGGCGCCAAGGCAACTCGGACCGGCCGGGTTCGGCGTCACCGTCTGGTCACCGGAAATAACTCCGCCTGCTTTCATTCGTGCCCATTTGTGGCCCAACTGCATGGTTCCGGCTCAAGAGGGGACCTTCGGAAAGCGCCTCGATTGGGTCTAAGGGGACGTTCGGAACGCGCCTCGATTGGGTCCCCTCTTGAAGAGGGGTGGCGCGGAGCGCCGGGGTGCGCGGGTCGAAGACCGTCGAATCCCAAGCTGCCATCCACTCCCGTTCTTCCTTCTTTCTTCTTCCTTCTTCCTTTGTCTAATTCTGCCTCTTTGATGCTGAGCCTTTACCGCCTGCTCTTCCTGCCGGTCCTCCTGGTCCTGGCCCCGGGCTATCTGCTTCGGATGCGGCGGCGCGGGGGTTACGGTTCCCAGTTTGGCCAGCGCTTCGGGGGCCATCTGCAGTTGCCGGCAAAACGTCCCGGGGTGAAGCGGGTGTGGCTGCAGGCGGTCAGCGTCGGCGAAATGCTCGCCATCGGGCCGCTGCTGGAAGGTCTGCGGGCAGACGGCGCCGAGGTTTATCTGACGACCACCACCAGCACCGGCTTCCGGCTGGCGGCGGACCGCTACGCGCCGCTCACCTTGGGGATCGGCTATTTTCCGCTCGATTGGTGGGCGTTCAGCGCGCGGGCCTGGCGGCGAATCCAGCCCGATCTCATCGTGTTGACCGAGGGCGAGCGCTGGCCGGAGCACCTTCATCAGGCGGCGGGTCGTGGCGTGCCGGTCCTCAGCATCAATGCGCGGCTTTCCGACCGGAGTTTCCACCGGTTGCGGCGTTTCCCGGCGGCGGCGCGGTTGATGACGAGCGGAGTCACGCGCGTCCTGCCCTGCTCCGTGCAGGACGAGCGGCGCTTTCTCGAACTCGGCGTGCCCGCGGCGAAGATTTTCACGACCGGCAACATCAAGCTCGACGTTCGCATCCCGCCACTCGCCGAAGCGGCGCGAGCCCGGCTGCGGCGCGAACTCGGCCTGGCCGACGGAATTGTCCTGCTGGGTTCCTCGACCTGGCCGGGCGAGGAGGCGGCGCTGCTCGAGGCGTGGCAGGCGGCGCGGGCGGCCGGCGTGGCGGTGAGACTTCTGATTGTGCCGCGTCATGCGGAACGTCGCGGGGAAATCGAGCGGCTGCTCCGGGCCGCCAGCGTGCGGTTTCATTTTCGATCGACCGGCGCGGCGGCGGGTGACGTGGACGTGGCGGTCGGTGACACCACCGGCGAACTCCGCAACCTCACGCAGCTCGCGGATCTCGTCTTCGTCGGCAAGAGCCTCGCGCCGCACACGGAAGGTCAGACCCCGGTCGAGGCCGCGGTGCTCGCCCGTCCGATTTTATATGGGCCGGGGATGGGGAATTTCCGGCTGCTGGCGCGTGACCTCGTGGCCCGCGGCGCGGCGCGCGAAGTCGCGGACGCAGCGGCCCTCAAGGCGGCCGTGGTCACTTTGCTGCAGGATCCCGCGGCGCGCGCGGTGCTGGCGGAGGCCGCCGGGAAATGGCAGCGCGACAACACCGGCGCGCTGGCCCGGACGCTGGCAATCATCCGCGAAGAGCTCGCGAAAAACTAATGCATCCCGTGGAGGGCAGGTGTCCGCGCCCGCCAGGATTGGACGTTGTCTGGCCCCGCGAGGAACATGAGCGCCCGCGTGGCATGGGTCTCCCGACCCGTGAAGACAGAAGGGAAGGACGTTATCACTTTCACGGGTCAGGAGACCCGTGCCACGTGGAAGTCAGCAGCGCCTTGACGGAGGGTGTGCTGAACCTGCCCGGTGAGGATGCCGGCCCTCCAGGGGATGGATCGGCTCCTTCCAGCCGAAGTCACCCGTGCGATCGGGGCCGCCGATTTGCCGATGGCGGCCGTGGAAGAATGACCGGGAAGTTCCTCGAAGTTAGGGATTGCGCCCATATCGCCCGTTTTTACGGTCAACTTTTTTCTTGATGCAGTCGCACGGCCCCAAGCGCGTCTACACTCCTCATTCCCTGGAATTCTGGTTTGGAAAGCTGGAAAACGACTGGGCGGGGGCATTTAGCCCGGAGCAACTGGAGCAGGGACGGCAGATCTACCGGGATGGTCAGGTGCGGGAGCTGGAACTGACGGACCGGGATGCCATTGTGCATCGCCGCGTCGAGAAGAAGGATGAGTACGCGGTCATTGAATGGTCCGAGAACGGCCTGGCGGTCCGCTCCTCCTCCACCGACCGCGATCTGGCCCATGCCCTCGCGGTCGCCGGTTTGCACGAGATTGAGGAGCTCGTCGCGGATGAGATTTCGCCGCTGCCAGGTGAACCGCCGCGGTCGCATCAGACGCCCGAAACGCCCGGCAATGGCCACGGCAGCAAGGAGAACGGGGCCCGTCCGGTGGTGGGTAACGGCAATGGCCATGGGTACGGGTTGGCGAAGTCGTCGACGCCGGTGGGCAACGGCAATGGCAGCAGCCACCGCGCCGCGGCGGGGACCCCGGCCGCGCCCGCCTCGTCCGGTCCGTCTCGCACCCTCGTGCTGGTTTTCAAGACGAGGTCCGCGGGGCTGACCTTCCAGGCCGTGTGGATGGACGACAAGAAGGCGAAGCACCCGGCGCTCGGCCCGGACGCGCACGGCAACGGCAACGCGCACGTGACCTCGGGTGAACGGACCAAGCTGATCGGACTCGCCGCCTACGCGCGCAAGGCGCACTTCCACTACAATCAGGAGACCGGGGTTTACCTGATGGAGTCGCTGGTCGAGATTCCGAATTTCCTCAAGACCGTGCTGCCCGCGTGGCGCCGGCTCTTCTCGATCGAGCTCGATGAGAAGTCCCTGAACCTGCTCAAGGGCACCCGGATGGTGGAAATCGAGGCCATCGCGGAACGCGCGCCCGCCGGGACCAGCGGCGCGGGCGGGGCGGCCGCCGAGCACGCGGCGCTGAACCTGCGGTGGATTTTCCGCGCGGGCGAACGCATGCTGACTGAGACCGAGGTCAACGCGCTGCTGCGGCGGGGCGGCCAGCCGGTGATCCTGCCCAATCTCGGCATCGTCGCGCTGCCGGCGGAGAAGTGGCAGACGTACCAGGCGTGGCAGCGGAACGTCGAGGAAACCCAGCCCGGCGCGAAGACCGAGGCGGCCCCGCTTTCGCCGTACCTGATTTTTTCCCTCTTCAACGACGACCGGCTGAAGTTGACGCTCTCCCCGGAGATCGAGGAGTGGCGCCAATCGCTGCTCGCCCCCCCGCCGGCGCCGCCCGTGTTGCCGGAGATGCTCCGGCCCTACCAGCGGCGCGGTGTCGAGTGGATGCACCACCTCTGCGACGTCGGCTGCCACGGCTTGCTCGCCGATGAAATGGGCCTCGGCAAAACGCTGCAGGTGCTTTCGCTGCTCGCCTTCCGGCCGGTGGGCGACCATCCGACCCTGATCGTCTGCCCGGCCAGCGTCGTCCCGGTCTGGCGCGAGGAAATCGCGAAGTTCTTCCCGCATCTCGCCGTCGAGGTGCTGAAGACCGGCCACGACTTCCATCACCGCCGTGAGCGGGTGATCTGGCTCGCGAGTTACACGCAGCTGCGGAAACACCGCCACCTGCTCGAAGGCGTGGAGTTCGGCTACGCCATCCTCGACGAGGGGCAGTTCATCAAGAATCCCGACGCGAAGATCACCCAGACCTGTTTTGCGATTCGCTCACGGCACCGCGTGGTGCTGACCGGCACGCCGCTGGAAAACCGCCAGCTCGATCTTTGGAGCATCTTTCGCTTTCTCCTGCCGGGACTGCTCGGCTCGCGTTCGTCCTTCGAGGCCGCGCTCCACGCCGATCGCGACGGGACGCTGCACCGGCTCCGGGCGCAGCTCGCGCCGTTCATCCTGCGCCGCACGAAGAACGAGGTCGCGAAGGAGCTGCCGCCGAAGGTCGAGATGGATCTCATCTGCCCGCTCACTGATGTGCAGCGCGCGGAGTACGCCCGGATCTGCAGCGAGGGACTCGAACGCCTCGGCGACGACGTCGGCGTGGCCATGCGGGAGAAGTCGTTTGGTTTCCTCGCGCTGCTCACGCGGCTGCGGCAGACGTGCTGCGATCCGGACATGCTGCCGTGGCTCAAGGCGCCGCTCAAGGATTCGGGCAAGATCAACCTCCTGATCGAGAAGCTCACCGAGGTCGTGGGCAGCGGACATCGCGTGGTCATCTTCTCGCAGTTCGTGATGCTGCTCGAACGCGTCCGCGAGGCGCTGAAGCTCCATTTCCCCGAGCTGCCGCTCTTCGAGCTGACGGGCATGACGCTCGATCGGCTCAAGCCGGTGCAGCAGTTCCAGCATGCCCCCGGCGCGGCCGCGATGCTCGTCTCGCTCAAGGCGGCCGGCACCGGCATCACGCTGCACGCGGCGGATTACGTTTTCCTGCTCGACCCCTGGTGGAACCCCGCGGTCGAGGCCCAGGCCGTCGATCGCGTGCACCGGATCGGCCAGACGAACACGGTGTTCGTGTACCACATGGTGACGGCCGGCACGATCGAGGAGCGGATCCAGGCGCTGAAGGCCTCGAAGAAGGATCTCTTCGACAAACTGATCGGTGGACTCGGTGGGGACTTCGATCTCAGCCAGCACTTCACGTCGCTGCGCAGCCTGGTCACGCTCACGGCCGCGACGGAGCCGGAAGAGGCGCAGGAACCGTATACGCTCGATTAGTCGATCGCCGGGACCGGGATTTTTGGAGCCTGAAGCCAGGAATCCAGGAAATCAGCCGGTGGTGATCGGGGCTCAGGTGATGATTGAAACCGCCTGGTCCGATTCCGGGTTTCCTGGCTTCAGGCTCAACCCCGGTTCGGATTCGGAGCTAACCACGAAGACACGGAGACACCGAGTACAGCCTCGGGCGATCGAACCCAGCTCCTGATGAGTGTCCGATGAGTGAAGATTAGAGCAGATTAAGTTAAAGTGTAGCCGACCAGAAATTGCGGGCGCGCACGAGGCGCGCCCCTACATCGATTGTCATTTCGTGTAGGGGCGTGCCTCGTGCACGCCCAAAATTGGCTACGACATTCTTTAACCCGCTTTAGTGGTGACCCGACTCACCCGCCGTCGTTGCAGGGCGAGCCCGGCGAGTGCCAGCGCGCCGAAACCAAATGCGGTTTCCGCGGGCTCCGGGATCGCGATGGGGGTCGCCGTGCCCACCGTGAGCGTGAGCGAATCAATGAGCAGCGAGCCGTACCCGCTCACGTCGGTGGCCGAGCCATCACCGAAAACCATCAGGCCGCCGGGACCGCCGCCAACCGCCGCGCTGTGTGCGATCATGCTCCCGTCGAGGGTGTACGTGACCTGACCCTGATACAGGTGCGTTCCGTAAGTGTGGAAAGCGGTCATGTCCGCCACGCTGACGAACGTCGCGCCGGCGGCGGTTTGGTAGGTGAAACCGGTGTTCTCGAAGTAGAGCGCGGCCTCATAGCCGTCCGCGTCGAACCAATAAAGAGACCACTGGCTGGAGCCCGGCGCGAGCGCGAGCCGGGTCGTGACGTCGTTGCCGAATGCGTTCCAGGTGAAGCCAATTCCCGGGTCATCGCCGTAACCGTAGCCGAGCCCGAACCAAATGCCCTTGCTCGTCGCGCCGACGTAGTCGCTCGGGTGTTCGGTCGTCATCGTGAGGTAGGAGCCGTTGCTCGACCAGGTCGTGCCGACGAAATAGCCCCCGGTGGGATGTCCGGGCCCCACGGTCGTGAACCACGAGGCGTAGGTGCCGCTGGAAGGGGTGGCATCGCCGCCGTACTCGTAAGTCGTCTGGCCCCGGGCGAGCGGGAGAAGGGCGAAAAGGAGACCGAGAACGATCGGGCGGAGGGTCATGGCAAGGGGAGGGTGCGTCGAAGGTGCGGGCGCGGATCGGGACGTCGAGTGCGGCCCGGTCCGGGTTTCTACGCAAACGTGCGTAGCTGGAATGATGCCGGTCACGCCGAACGCAGGCCCGAATCCGACATTGAACCCGCCAGCCTGCACGCATGGGCCGCGCGACTGCGCTGGGTCAACCGAATCTCTGGCGTGGTCATCCTCGGCTTCGGTGTCGCCGCGATCTGGTCGGTTTTGGCGGGGATGGCGGCGTAGTCGTCGCGATCGCCTCGCCGCGATGCGCGCTTGTTTCGCCGCGTCCCCGACGTAGGATGGCGGCGTGATTTTGCCTCTTGGCCCTCGATCGCTGGAGCCAGGCACCGCCCTGCGGGCCGGCGGTCGCGCTCGCGGCGGGTGCGGCGCCGGACGATGAAGGCCATCCTTGCTCCGCATCGCGTGTTGATGCGACGCCTGCTCCGCCTGCTCCGCTGGCGGGTTTGGATCCAGGAAAAGGTCCAGCCGACCGAGTGGCAGATCATGGTCCTGTGGGCCGCGGTCGCCGGTTTTCTCGGCGCCCTCGTTTGCATCCTGTTCACGGCCATCACCGAGAACATCTACGACTTCTTTGGCAGCCGCAGCCTTGGGATTGTCGAATCCATGCAGCAACTCCCGTGGTGGGGCTGCCTGCTCGTGCCGACGATCGGAGGGGCGTGCGCCGGCCTGGTGCTGCATTTCGGTCCCCGGCTGACGAGGAGCGAGAGTTCGACGGACTACATGGAGGCGATGGTGATCGGCACCGGCCGTCTGCCGGTGCGATCCAGCATCGTGAAATCCGTCGCGGCGCTCTTCTCGATCGGCTCCGGTGGCTCCATCGGCCGGGAGGGCCCGATGGTGCAGCTCGCCTCCGTCGTGGCTTCGCTCGTTGGTCGCGGGCGCAAGTTTTCCCCGCCGCAACTCCGGCTGCTGGTCGCCTGCGGGGCGGCGGCCGGCATCGCGTCCGCGTACAATGCGCCGATCGCGGGATCGTTCTTCGTCGCGGAAATCATCCTCGGCACCATCGCCATGGAGAGCCTTGGCCCGCTCGCCATCTCCGCCGTCGTCGCGACCCTGACGGTGCGCGGACTGACCGCGGCCCATGTGCTTTACCAGGTCCCGCCCTTTGTGCTCGGCTCGGCCTGGGAGATGGGGCCGTACCTCGTGCTCGGGTTGATGGTCGGGGTGCTCGCGCCGATGTTCCTGCTGTCACTGAAGCAGGCCGAGACCTTCTTCGTCTCGCTCAAGATTCCGCTGATCGCGCGACTCGCGCTGGGCGGACTCGCGGTGGGGGCGATTGCGATCAACGTCCCGCAGGTCGCCGGCAACGGTTACTCGGTCGTGGTCGAGATTCTCACCGGCAAGCTGATGTGGATGTCGATCGTCGGCATCTTCGCCTGCAAGTGGCTCGCGACCATGGCGTCGTTCGGCTCGGGCGCGCCGGGCGGCGTTTTCACGCCCTCGCTCTTCATGGGGGCCGGCGCCGGGCTGCTCTTCGGCACCGCGGTGCATCACGTCTGGCCGCTGGCGGCGCACGACCCGCGCGCGTTTGCCCTCGTCGGGATGGGCGCGTTCCTCTCGGCCGCCACGCATGCGCCGGTGATGGCGGTCATCCTGCTGTTCGAGATGACGCTGAGCTACGACATCATCCTGCCGCTGATGATGAGCAGCGTGATCGCGTACTATACGGCGAAGAGCCTGCAGGGCGCTTCGCTCTACAGTGAGGCGATCCGGCGGAAAGCCGCGAGCGCCCCCGATCCGGCGCTGGAGGAAACGCGCGTCGCCGACATGATGCGACCCGATCCGCCGGTCATCCTGCCTTCCGCGCATTTCGATCAGGTGGCGCAGATGTTCCTCAATGTGCGCGTCAACAATCTCTACGTCGTCGATGAAGGGGGAAAATTTCTCGGCGTGGTTTCGCTGCACGACATCAAGCCCTACCTCGGCGAACCCGACCTGGCGGAACTCGTCATCGCCCGCGACATCGTGCGGGAGGATTTTCCCCGCGTCGCCCCGGATCAGCCGCTGATCGAGGCGCTCTCCGCATTTTTCGGAGCGCAGGCCGAGCGACTCCCCGTGGTGGATCCCGACGGCACGCTCCGCGGCTCGCTCTCGAAGAGCGACCTGCTGCTCGCGATCGTGGAGAAGCGGCGTACGCCGCCGGGTCCGAGAACGTAGAGCTCCGTGAACTTCGCGCCTTCGTGGTTAAACCGGATCGGATCGGATCCAATCCCCAGGCCTTTAACCACGAAGACACGAAGACACAGAGAATCGGCGGGTTCGGCTCCGTGCCTCGGTGTCTCGGTGGTTAAACCGGTTTGAGAAATCCGAATTCAGGCGCTCACGCGGAGGCGCTCACGCGGACGAGGTTCGGTGGATTGCGCCCGGATAGCTCCGCGAACCTCGTGCCTTCGTGGTTAAAATGGATTGGATCGGATCCAATCCCCGAGCCTTCAACCACGAAGACACGAAGACGCAGAGAATCGCCAACGTTTGAGCTGCCTCAGGGCAGCTCGTAAACTTCGATCAGACTGACCCCGGTGGCCGACCCGGTGGACGAAACCTGGACGCTGTAAACCCCGGGATCGAGGTTCACGAGGACGGCGGCGTCCTTGGAACCTTCGCCCAGCGCAAACGCCCCGGTGCGGGTCGCCGCCGTGCGGATGTCGGCCGCCGCCGTGCCGTCATTCCAGTTGTCGTTCGTGAAGAGCGACCGGCCGGAGACGTCGAACACGGCGAGGGTGGGATCGGCGAGGGCGCTGCTGACACCGTAAGCGGCGAGGGCCGGGCCGGTGCCGCGGATCAGCAGTGACTTCGGCCGGGCGCCCGTGACGACGAAGCCGAGGATGTGCGAGTCCGCGCCCGTGCCGGTGAGGGCGCGGCTGGCTACGTTGATCAGGCGGCCCGGCAGCGTGAGGCGGTAGACCAGGACCATGGTGTCGTTCTCGAACCCGGCGGTGTACGCGCCTCCGTCCTGAAAGCCCGTGGTCGTGATGAAGTCGTTGTCGTTACCCACAAACAGGAACCAGTCGTCGGGCGCGCCGGGATCGAGGGCGGGCACGAGGGCCATCGCCTCCCACTTCTCGGAAAGCGTGTTGGTGTTGTCGACCGGCCCGTTGTTGAGCCCGAACTTCGCCAGCTGGGTGGCGTCGTTCATGTTCACCACGACGGTCGAGACGGCCGGCGTGATTCCGGCCGCGAGCACGCCACCGGGGGCGACCGGCGTGGCCGCATCATAGGCGGTGCCGGCGACATTGGTCGCGCCGCTGATGTCGTAGGCCAGAATCGAGCGGTAGAGCGAGGTCGGGTTGGCGATTCCGCGCCCGTTGCCGTCCCGGGCGAGGACGAGGAACTGGGTGTTGCTCAGCGCGACCATCTCGCTCTGGGCCGGCACCCGCGTGGCGGTGCCGAGCAGGTAGGTCGGCAGCGGGACGATGTATTCGCCCTTCAATGTCGGGGCCGCGGCGTTGGTGAGATCGTAGGCGAGGAGCCGGGTGTACCGGCGCGGGCTGGAGCCACCGTTGCCGCCATCCTGGCGCGCGGCCGATTGCAGCAGGGCGAACAGCGTGCGGCCGTCCGGCGAGACCGAAAGACCCTCGAGACCCTGGTTGTTTTGGCGGCCGGTGGTGGGATCGGCGGGCGCGGGGACCGGCTGGCCGGGCCCCGGGGTGTTCGACGCGAAGGAATCCGCGCCGTTGCGCTTGGGGATCAGGGCCTCCGGCGGACGGACGACGGCCATCAGCTTTCCGTCGGCAGCGAATTTATAGAGGTAGGGACCGTACTCGTCGCTCACCCAGAGCGTGCCGTCGGCATTCACCACGATGCCCTCGCCGTCGAGCGAGAGCCGGCCGTTGAAGGCCTGCGGGAGGGCGGGGAAGCCCGCGCGCACGCCCGTGCCGGAGCTGGTCGGATCGAGCGCGGTCATCGGCGTGCCGCTGGACTCGGTGAACTGGATCGTGTCGCTGAGGGTCAGGCCGACCTGGTCCTGCGCGGTGCCGCCGGCCGGAGCCGGACGAAAGGTCAGCGCGATTTTGTTGAAGCGCGGCGTGTAGTTGGTGGTGCCGGTGACATTGTAACCACGGTCCGGCTGGGTGAAGAGCGTGCCGGCATAGGAGCCGTCCGCCTGCCGCCGCCACGAGCCGGGCTGGAAGGCGAAGGCGGAGAAGGAGCCGAACGTCTCGCCGTATTTGTCTTTCAGCGACGCGGACATGCGGCCGACGCCGACGAGGCCGTGGTTGACGAAGACGCGGCCGTTGAGCGTGGTCGTGGCCGGTTGGGCCGTGGCGGAGGAAACGACGAGTGCCAGCAGCACCGTCGGAAGAGCAGGCGCGAAACGAAGAACGAAGGATAAGCACATAGGCACCATGAGCGTACCAGTCCGCGACACGTTTCGGCGTCGCTCTGGCAACAGTCGTGTCACGAAACGCCTGAATTCCGAAGTTAAGCGGTTCCTCGTGGCCCTGTCCGTGAGGACAGGGACTTCTCGAACGCTTTGCATCAGGTCGTCCCGCTGCTCACGCAGCGGGCTACGAGGTCGACTTCGGAGTCCAAGAATCGGGCGGCTGCGGAACCGGCGGTGGACCGCCCACCTTCGCGATGTCATCCGATTGTCACATTTGTGACGGAATGACGGCGGACGGGTGAACAGATCGTGACGGGACGGCATTTGCGTTGCGGCGGCCGGTTGCGGCGTGGCCTCTACCCGCGCACCATGAAGACCAAACATCTGACACGCTGGACCGCCGCGGCCCTCGCGTTTTTCATCCAATTCGCGGCCGCCTCCGCCGGGCGGGCCGCCGACACGGCCACGGGCGTCATCGGAGGTCACGTCGTCAGCGCGGCGACCGGCCTGCCCGTGCCGGGCGCGACCGTTTCGGTCGCTGGCACCACTCTTTCCGTCCGCACCGACCTCGAGGGCGGTTACCGGATCGCCGGTGTGCCGCGGGGCGCGGTTCGCGTGATGGCGGCCAAGGACGGCTTGCAGTCCGCGACCGTCTCCGACGTCACCGTGAGCGCCGAACTGGCGACGGTGGAGATCGCGCTGCCGGTGGCCGCCAGCGGGGATGCGGTCGTGCAGATGGACGCGTTCAGCGTGTCCGCGGATGTGGCGTCGGGCTCCGATGTGGGCCTGCTCAGCTCGCGCCAGAAGTCGGCCGCGGTGAGCGACGCCATCGGCGGGATGCAGTTTGGCCGGCTCGCCATCGGCAACGCCGCCGAGGCGATGGCGAAGGTCACCGGGGCCAGCCTGGTCGACGGGAAATACGTCATGATTCGCGGCCTCGGTGACCGCTACTCCAACACCCTGCTCAACGGTGTCGCCGTGCCGACGGCCGACCCGGACAAGCGCGCCGTGCAGATGGATCAGTTTCCCGCGGACTTGCTCGAGAGCATTGTGACGACGAAGTCCTTCACGCCCGATCAGCCCGGCTCGTTCTCCGGCGGCAGCGTGAACCTGAAGACGAAGTCGTTTCCGCAGCAGTTCTTCTTCTCGCTCTCGAGTTCGGCTGAGTACCGGCAGGGCGTGACGGGCCACGATTTTCTCACCACGCCGGGTGCGAGCGGCGATCGCTTCGCCCTCGGCGCCAGCGATCGCGCTGCGCCCGTTCTCGCCGGCGCCGTTCCCGACCGAACCGCGGCGGCGATTGCCGCGCGACAGGGAAATTTCACGGCGGCGACCCAGCTCGACGCCGCCAGCAAGGCCTTCGACAATCGCGGCTACTTTCCCCGTCTGACCTCCGCGGCTCCTTCGATGGGCCTCGCCATCGCTTTCGGAGACCAGATTCCGCTGAGCCACGACCGGCTCTTCGGGTACACCGCGAGTTTCACGTACGATCGGGACTCCCAAGGCTACACCGGCGGGGAGAAGAATCGTTTCGAGGGCATTGTCACGGCACCGCAGGTCAAGCTGGCCCTCACCCCGGAACCCAAGGGTCTGACCTTCGACGCGTCGACGCGGCCGGCGGCCACCCCGGCGCTCGGCGTGACGAACAGCCAGGAGAGCGTCTCCTGGGGCGCCTTTGCCAAACTCGCGCTGCGTCTGGCCGCCAATCACGAGATCAGCCTCGACTTGTTTCACAATCAGTCCGCCGACGATGTCGTGCAGCGGGGCGTGGGTGAACAGCAGCGCGACTACCCGGGCAATTTCTACGAGGTCTATGACCTGCAGTACACGGAGCGGGGCGTCTCCTCGATCCAGCTCGCAGGCAAGAGTCTGTTCCCCGCCGCGCAGGATCTGCGGGTCGATTACCGCGTCGCCTACTCCAAGAGTTCGCTCGACCAGCCCGACTACCGCACGCTCGCCGCGTACTACGATCCGTCCGGCGCCGCGGTGAACGCGACCGGCGTGCAGCCGAACCGCTTCTTCCGCGAACTCTCGGAGGACAGCCGGGAGGCCGCCGTTGACGTCGCCCGGGTCTTCACCGTGGGCGGCCGCGAGCTCCGGGTGAAGGGCGGGCTCAATCGCCTGCAGGGCGACCGCGACTATACCGAGCAGCGTTTCCAGTGGTCCAATCGTCCGCAGTCCCGCGCCGACCTCGAGGCCTACCCGGGCGCGATCGGGGTGATCGGGCAGACGGCCAGCAGCGTGAACTTCGGCAACACGATCTCGCGCCTGCAGGAGCCGAACAACTACGCGGCCCAGCAGACGATCAGCGCAGGATACCTGATGGGCGATGTCCCGATCACGAGTCGCCTGCGCGCCATTGCCGGGGTGCGCGTGGAACGCACCGAGATGGAAACGCGACCGGTGCGCCTCGCGGGCCTGAATCCGCGCGACGGCGCCATCCGCGGCACCGATGCGCTGCCGGCTTTGAATCTCGTCTACGAGGTTGGCCCGCACTCGAACCTGCGCGCGGCCTATGGACGCACGCTCGCGCGGCCGACCTTCAAGGAACTCACCGATGTCCGCTCCGAGGACGTCTTCACCCTCGACACCTACCTCGGCAATCCCGCCCTCGACCGCACGATCATCGACAACGTCGATCTCCGCTGGGAGTGGTTCCCGCGCCGCGGTGAGACGGTCGCAGTGAGTGCGTTCGCCAAGCGGATGAGCAACCCGATCGAGGTCGTCTTCACGCCCGCCTCGGGAGCAACCCAGCCACAGAATGTCGACCGCGGCGATGTGTACGGACTCGAGTTTGAATTCCGCCGCAGCCTCAGTGCCTATTTTCCCGCGCTCGAGTCGTTCAGCTTCGGCGCGAACCTCGCCCTCGTCGCCTCCCAGGTGACGATTCCCGAGGTCGAGATGTCGAGCATCCGGCTGCAGGAGCCGAAGGCGAAGGCCCGTCGCGAACTGCTCGGTCAGTCGCCGTATGTCTTCAACACCGACCTAACCTACAGCCACCGTACCTCGGGCACGACGGCCACGATCTCCTACAATCTCGTCGGGAAGCGGCTCGCGCTGGTCCAGTTCGGCTCGCTGCCGGACGTCTACGAGATGCCGGCCGGGCGTCTCAACCTCGTGCTCTCCCAGCGGCTGTCGTCGCGCTTCCGGCTCAAGTTCACCGCGCGGAACCTCCTCGATCCGGCGCGCGAGAAACTCGTGCCGTTCCAGACCTACGACCTCGTCTACGACCGGTACCGGACCGGCCGCAGCTATTCGCTCGGGGTCACCTATCTCTTCGAGTGATCCGCACTCCCATTTTTCCCGTAACCAAACCAACGAAATGAAACTGAAGTTCTTCCTCCTTTCGGTCCTGGCGACCGCCGTCAGCCCGCTCTTCGCGGCCGACGTCATCGTCAGCGGCCAGATTTCCAGCAATACGACCTGGACCGCCACCAACCGGTACCAGCTCCAGGGCAAGGTGTACGTCGTCAATGGCGCCACCCTGACCATCGAGCCTGGCACCGTCGTCCAAGGCCGCCTGAGCTCGGGCAATGACGCGGCTGCGCTCGTCATTACCCGCGGCGCCAAGATCAACGCTTCCGGCACCGCCGAGAAGCCGATCATCTTCACCTCCGAACTCGACAACCTGAACGGCAACCTGACCGCGCGGGACGTCGGCCTCTGGGGCGGCGTGGTCATCCTCGGTAACGCCACGATCAATTCCCGGGCGGACAGCGCGATCGTCGCGGCGCCAATCACCGACCAGATCGAGGGCATTGTGCTGAGCGGCAGCGACACCGCGCTCGGGACCTTCGGCGGCACCAACGACGACGACAACTCCGGCACCTTCCGTTACGTCTCGATCCGCCACGCCGGCGCGATCGTCGGCACGGCCAACGAGCTGAACGGTCTCTCCATGGGCGGCGTCGGACGGGGCACGACGATCGAGTTCGTCGAGGTCTTCGCCAATCGCGACGACGCGTTCGAATGGTTCGGTGGCACGGTCAACGCCCGCTACCTCGTGGCGGCGTTCTGCGGCGACGACTGCTTCGACTACGACCAGGGCTACCGCGGCAATCTCCAGTTCCTCTTCGCGATTCAGGGCGACAACCGCCAGAACGACTCCGACGACGGTTACCTTGGTGACAAGGGCTTCGAGATGGACGGCGCCACGGCCCCTGAGGCGACCGCGGTTCCGCTCGGCGGCGGCACGGTTTTCAACGCGACCATGATCGGCATCGGCGGGGCGGCCCGTCCGAACGGCACCGCGGGCGCGAACAATGTCGGCATGCACATGCGCGACAACGGCGCCCACAAGATCTACAACTCGGTCTTCGTCGACTACGCCAACATCTTCCAGGTCGATGCCGACGAGCAGCCCCGGATCGATGACGGCGGCCTCAAGTTCGAGAACAACACCTTCTTCTCGCACGTCGCTGCGAACAACGCGGTCAACGCCACGGGCGGCACGGGCGTGTTCGCGAGCGGCTCGGCCCTCCGGCCCGCCCTCTACACCGCGGGCGGCAACGCCAACGTGAATCCGGTCCTCCGCGGCGTTTCGCGCGCGGCCAACCGGACGCTCGATCCCCGTCCCGCCACCACGAGCCCGCTGCTGGGCGCGGCGGTGACGACCCCGACGGGCACGTTCCTCACCACGGTCACCTATCGTGGCGCCTTCGGCACCTCGAACTGGGCGGCCGGCTGGACGAAGCTCTGGACCGATGGCTGGTTCGCCCTCGAGAGCGCCGGCACCGGCGACGTGCCGATCCTCTCGGGCTCGGGCAACAAGTTCATCAACATCTCGACCTCGGCGGTCGTGACGGCGACCGCGCCGATCACCGCGGGCTTCATCATCCCCGCGGGCCAGGCGCAGACGGTCCTGATTCGCGGCGTCGGTCCGACCCTCGGCGCGGCGCCCTTCAACATCGGCGGAGTCCTCGCCGATCCGACGATCGAAGTGAATAAGGCTGGCGTCGCGACGCCCTTCGCCACGAATGACAACTGGAGCGGTAATCAGATCATGACCGTTTCGGCCGGCGTCGGCGCCTTCCCGCTCGCGGCGGGCAGCGCGGACTCGGCGATCATTCTGAATCTCGAGCCCGGCGGTTACACCGTGACGGTCAAGGCCAAGAGCGGCAGCGGTCTGGCGATCGTCGAGGTCTACGAAGTCGACTAACGCGGTTTTGGCTCCGCCAAAACCGGAGCGAACTTCCGCGAGGCGGAATTTCGGGGGACGTCTCCCCTGATGGTCAGGTGCAATGGCGGGGCGGGGTCGCAAGACTCCGCCCCGTTTTTTTTGTTTTGAGCCTGAAGCCAGGAACCCGGGAAACGGCCCCCAACCTATTCAGCGCCTGTCATTCTGCGCGCAGCAAAGAATCCACCTTCTTTGCCGTAACTGCTCCGCTCGATTCTTCGCGGCGCTCAGAATGACAAGATCAGGAGTGTAAGTCTGCTTGTCTGACTGAGCGGCTCGATTCCGGGTTTCCTGACTTCAGGCTCAACCCTTCTGATGCAGACCCTGCCATGGAGGGCCGGTGCCCCCACCGGCCAGAGCGGTTGCACGTCAGACTGAATTTTCGCCTCGTGCTGTAGGGCCGGCGCTCGTCGCCGGGCCTCATTCGGCAATCGGCACTCGGAGATCGAAATTACCAAGGCCTGCCGACCAGCGGCAGCCCTACATTCAAGGCATCGAGTCGGCCCGGAACCGGAGCATTTGAGCCTGAAGCCAGGAATTCAGGAATCGAACCCCAACCTATTCAGCGCCTGTCATTCTGCGCGCAGCAAAGAATCCACCTGCTTCTCCGTGACTGCTCCGCTGGATTCTTCGCTGCGCTCAGAATGACAAGATCAGGAGTGTAAGTCTGCTTGTCTGACTGAGCGGCTCGATTCCAAGTTT
>CANJCM010000078.1 GCA_947472765.1 Opitutia bacterium | reverse complement strand
TTCGCGGACCGGCAGTGGAAGAAGTGAGGACGCCGGCTCACGCCGCCGTCTCGATCCCGCGCCGCTGGCCGCGGGGCCGATAGACCACGATCAATTCCGGCACGGCGGTGCGCCCGCCGGGGCGGCAGCTGATCCGCCGGCCAACGAGCAACTCGTGGCGTTCGTCGGCATCGGCATACAGCTCCCGCGTCGTGGGATTATCGTGGTTCGATATCACCACGCAGGCGCCGCGCTGCGCCGCCGCGCGTCCCGCCGCCGCCAAGGCCGCTTGCTCGGCTGGACCGAACGCCGTCCGGCTGTAGGCGGTGAAATTCGCGGTGTTGCTCGCCGGCACGTAGGGCGGGTCGCAATACACGAAATCCCCCGGTCCGGCCGCGGCAAGAATCGGACGAAAATCCGCGGCCTCGAGCTGACAGCCGGCGAGCCGTTGGTGAAAGGCGGACAGCGCCACGCCGGGAAATCCGGGGGCCACATAGCGGCCGAAGGGGACGTTGAAGCCGCCGCGGGAGTTGTAGCGGCAGAGTCCGTTGTAGCCGTGCCGGTTCAGGTAGACGAAGAGCGCGGCTTTCCGGCGGCGATCCTTGGTCGCGTTGAACTCGGCCCGGCGCGCGTAATAGACCTCCGCGGAATTCGCCTCCGGCGTGAACAGCTCGGCGCACCGGGCGATGAAGCGCTTTCCGCCGCGCTTGAGCTCGCGATAGAGACCCATGAGATCGGCGTTGCGATCGGCCAGGATCGCGGCGGGCAGATCGAGGTTGAGGGCGACCGCGCCGCTGCCGACGAAGGGTTCGATCAGGCGCTTCGCCTCCGCCGGCACGAGCCCGCGGATGATCGGCACGAGCTTCGTCTTGCCTCCCGCCCATTTTAAAAACGGTCGCTGCAACTGCACCGATCGACCGTAGCGCGGGCCGGAAAGATCGGTCAATGGACATCGGGCGGGGACAGTTGGAACTGGAAGAGCGGGAAGATCGGGAAGTGAAATGCCGAACTTCCCGATCTCCCCCGCCTTCCTGTTTCTATCCTCGGAAAACCTCGGGCGAGACGGCCATCCGGATTTGCACCAGTACAGCGGTCTCCGATGCCAGAATTCGTGGCTTCAGGCTCACCCCGGTTTGGTCGGCTAGGCTCCGCTCGACACGACCGGAACCGCCACTAACGGTTTGGGCATGGCCCTAACCTCTCTGCGCACCTATCTCGAAACGTTCGATCAGCATACCGGCGGCTGGTGGGGCTGGGGCGGGAACCATCTCGGACTCCAGGCGCTGCCGCGGGAGAACGGCGCGGTGACTTCGCGCAGCCCGTGGTGGATCGACTACAACCACGCGCCCCCCGGCGCCGGGTATCTGCACATGCTGTTCAGCCTGAACCTGCGCGGGCCGTTCTCCGATCATCACAAGGAGATCGCGGGCCCCAATCCGTTCGCCGAGCAGAAGTACCCGCTCGATTTCACGAATGCCCGGGTGACGGTCCGGGTCCGCGGCGAACTCGAGTTGCGCGGCGCGCAACTCGTGTTGCTGGTGCAGGGGCGCGTCGGCGAAACCGTGGCGGGCTGGTTGCTGACCGGTCAGCCGATCCACGTCGGGAAGGAATGGTCCGAGCAGACGATCACCGCCGCTCCGGACGAAGGCCAGTGGACCTGTCTCAAGGCGCGGCACGATCGCCAGGACTTCTATGGTTTTCATCCGCTGCGGACGATCCTCTCGAATGTGAACGTGAACATCATGCTGGTGCTCTTCCCGCTCGAAGTTCGTCCAATGGGCGACATCCCGGGCGACCCTCACCTGCTGCGCGCGGGCCGCGACTATCCGGTCTGGACCTCCCGTCTGCCGGAGGGCTACGTGCAGCTCGATACGATCCGGATCGATTTTCCGGCCGGAGGCGCCACGTCGTGAAGCTCATCGCGGCCTGGCTGGGACTGCTCGCGCTGCCGGTGACGGCCGCGATCGAGATCGGCTCGCGCCGGGAATTGTTCGTCGACGACGCATTGATCGAAAAGATCTCGGGCGAAGCCCGGCTGCAGCTTCATCAACCGGTCCCGCGGGAAATCGTGTTGTCGCACGATGCGCCGTGGGAAGGCACCGGCAGCGGGTATCACAGTGTGTTCCAGGACGGCGATCGCTACCGGCTCTTCTACAAATCGTGGACCGTGCAGTTGAAGGATGGGAAATACACGGAGACGAATCCGCTCTACACCGCGTATGCCGAGAGCGATGACGGCATTCACTGGCGCAAGCCGAACCTCGGCCTCCACGATTTTCAGGGATCCAAGGCCAACAACATTGTCATTGCCGGCGTGCATCTGGGCGAAATGGAAGTCGATGCGGGGCATCCCGCGATCTTTCGCGACGACAATCCGGCCGCTGCGCCCGATGCCCGTTACAAGGCGATGCTCCGCGCCCGGCGGCCGGGCGAGCGTTCGCCGGTGCCGACCGGAGGCGTGATGGCCTTCAAGTCGCCGGACGGGCTGCACTGGACCCCGATGAGCGATCGTCCGGTGATCACCGACGGCGCCTTCGACTCGCAGAATCTCGCGTTCTGGGACGCGGAACACGGCGTCTACCGCGCGTACTGGCGGTACTTTGCCGAGGCCTCCGGGGTCGAGCGCCTGGGGCGCCCGCCGGGTATTCGCGGAGTGCGCACCGCGGTGTCGAAGGACTTTCTCACGTGGACCGATCAGCGCGACCTGAACTACTTCGATTCACCGCCCGAGCAGCTCTACACGAATCAGGTCAAACCGTACTCGCGCGCGCCGCATCTGCTGATCGGGTTTCCGGCGCGCTATACCGATCGCGGTTGGTCGGAGTCGATGCGTGCGCTTCCTGAGCCCGAGCACCGCGCGGCCGTCGACAAGGAGGTCCCGCGCTATGGCACGGCGATTACCGAAGGCCTGCTGATGGCGAGCCGTGACGGGGTGAACTTCAAGCGTTGGAACGAGGCGTTCCTGCGTCCCGGTCCGGAGCGCCCGGGCACCTGGAATTACGGCCAGCAATTCATCGCGTGGCACGTGGTCGAGACGAAGTCCGATCTGAAAGGCGCGCCCAACGAGCTTTCGCTCTACGCCAGCGAGAGCTATTGCACTCCGCCGGGCGAACGATCCGACCTGCGCCGTTACACGCTGCGGCTCGATGGATTCGTTTCGGTGCAGGCGACGCGCAAGGGCGGCGAGCTGGTCACGAAGCCGATTCGCTTCAGCGGTCGCAAGCTGGTGCTCAACTTTTCCAGTTCCGCGGCCGGCGACGTGCGCGTGGAGCTGCTCGATGAGAAGGGCTGGCCGATCTCCGGCTACGGCCTCGACGACTGTCCGCCGATTTTCGGTGACGCGATCGAGCGCCCGGTGACCTGGCGCTCTGGCGCCGATCTTTCCCACCTCGCGGGGAAGACGGTGCAAGTGCGTTTCGTGCTCCGGGACGCGGACCTCTTCGCGTACCAGTTTCAACCGTAGAAGTGTGGCGGGCGGAAAATCGGGCGTGCACGAGGCCCGCCCCTACATGGCTTGCGTAGGGGCGCGCTTCGAGCGCGCCCGGGAAAGCATAGGACCGTACCGCCGGATGGGCGAAGTCAGGGCCTAACCTTCCTGAGAGGGCGGCGGCTAGTTACCGCCGGCCTGAAATTGAAAGGAGTAGAGGTCGGCATCGCTCATCGTGACATGCAGGCGAATTGGCCGGCCGGCGAGCTTGCCCACATCGCGGCCGTGTTTCCAGGTTGCCACGCGATCGAGCTGATCGCCAAAGACCTCTCCGGCATCGGCGAGAGAGTAGCCCTCGATGGGTCGGCCCTCGGCGTCCTGAATTTCGACGCGGATGGTACCCGCGGCCGAGGTGGCGAAATTCAAGACGAGTTGCTGGCCTTGGAACGTCAGCGGCTTGGTCGTGAAACTGCCTCCGGCGAAAGACGCATGCATCGAAACGAAACCGTCCTGCCGAATCGTGAACCGGCGCAGCTTGTTCGCCTTCCCGAGCCAGTAGCCCTCGGTGGCGTAGAGCGAGATGTCGTTGGGCGCGTCGGGGATCGCGGACTTGGTCTCGACCAGACCCCACGACTGGTAGTTGTCGCCGTAGGCCCAGTTGTCCGTGCCGCGCAGCCCCGGCCGGATGAACGCTTCGTTCCAGCGATGGAAGCGAAGCCCATCGCGACTCGTCATGAACAATCCGTCCGTGACCGCCATGCCCTCGCGATCCGAAACGGCCGAGCGCTTTTTCCGGTGCTCGAGTTCGGGCAGCGCACGCATCGAGTCGGACCAGCCGCGCTCGATGTAGCGGGCCGGGAATCCAACCAGCAAGTGTGGCGCGCGGTAGTACGGCATGATGCCATTCGTGTAGAGTTGCTGCCGCGGCGCGCCCGGATACTCGAGCCAGTTGGGCTCGGTCCAGTGCAGAAAATCCTTCGAGGTCGCGGTGCGGATGTCGCGAGATCCGTCGCGAAAGTCACGGAAGTACGCCCGGTATTCGCGACGCACCGGATCCCAGAACGCGAGATTCTGCGAATCGAATTTACCCTTGGTGAGGACGGCCTCGTTCGACATCAGCGCCCAGTGCAGTCCGTCAGCGGACTTCAGCGCCCAAAGCGTGCGGCGCATGTTCACCAGTGCCTTGTAACGCTCATCCGGCCGGCAGTCCGGATTCGGATCCTTGAAGGGCACGATGATCGGCTCGGAGCGGTCCTTCTCGTAGCCGGCCCACATGATGATGTTGTTCCGCTTCGATCCGTTGAACTCGTACTGGCCGAGTTCGGGCTTCGTCCAGTGGATGCCGTCCGTGCTCTCCGCGTAGCACGTGAAGATCGGGTGCGACGGCGGCTCACCGGCGAGGACCTGGGAGTACGTCAGGTAGTACATCCGGTACCGGCCCTCGTCGAAAATCACGGTGTTGTAAGCCCCGCAACTGTTGCCCTCCCACGGCTGGTCAAACACGAGTGCGAGTTCGCGCGGGGTCGGCTGGTTCAGGCGCAGGGCGACTTCGCCGGTGGTGCGTTCGATCAGGTAGTCGTCGACGAGCAACTCGCGGCGGCTGGCGAGGGCGATGGGCTCGGCGGCGCTCGCGGCGAATGCTGCGGTCGTGCCCAGCAACAGGAAGAAGGCAAAAACAAGCCGGCCGGATTTCATGGGTAGCGAAGGCGGTTCGAGGACACGAAAGTGATCGGCATGGGGGTGAACGCCGGTCGGGAGGTTCCGGGGCGCGGCCTGGCGTCTCAACGACGGCCCGCGTGTCATTTATTGCGCCAAGCGCGAAACCGGAATCGATCGGCGTCAGGTTTGGGCCCAACGCGTTTTGCCCCGGCCGGTCTCAAACTGCCACCCTCACTCGTTCGTGTCGGCAACTTCGTTCCCGTTCGCTGCCGGCGTGGGCCGCTGGAGAAACGACTGCAGCTCCGACGCCATCCGGCCGCCGAAGCCCGGGACTTCCGCGATTTCCTCGACGGTCGCCGCACGCAGCCGATCGATGCTGCCGAAGTGATCGAGCAAGGCGGCGCGGCGGACGGGGCCGAGCCCGCTGAAATCATCGAGCACGCTCTCGCGAATGCGCTTCGAGCGAAGATTTGCGTTGTACGTGTTCGCGAAACGGTGGGCCTCGTCGCGGAGGCGCTGCAGGACGTGGAGCCCCGGATGGTTGAGCGGCAGGTTCAGGGGCGGCCGCGCATCCGGAAAAATGATTGTCTCGTGCTGCTTCGCCAGGCCGATGAGCGGGGGCGGCGTGAGGTCGAGGGCGAAGAAGGCCTTCAAGGCCGCGCCGATCTGGCCCCGGCCGCCGTCGATCACGACGAGATCGGGAAAGGGCTTCTGTTCCTCGGCGAGCCGGCGGTAACGGCGGCCGACGACTTCCTCCATCGCGCGGAAATCGTCGTTGCCGATGAAGCTCTTGATCTGGAAACGGCGGTAATTGTCCTTGTCCGGCCTCCCGTCTGCGAACCGCACCATCGACGCCACCACGAACGTCCCGGAGATGTGCGAGATGTCGAAGCACTCCATCGTCCGCGGCGGCCCGGCGAGGCCGAGCGCCTGCTCGAGCGACGCGAGCGCGTCCTCGTCGCCTTCGGGGCGCGTGGGATCGTGTCGCTCAAAGCGCCGGGTCTTGCGCAGCGTCTGCTCGAGGGCGAACACGATGTCGCGCAACTCCGCGGCCTTCTCGAACTCGCGTTTGCCGGCCGCGGTGGCCATCTCGGTCCGCAGCGTTTCGAGCCACTCGCGCGACTTGCCCTCGAGAAACTCGCAGGCGTCATCGACGCGCCGGCGGTAGGACTCGTCGGTGACGATGTTCTCGGTGCCGTATAACTCCTCGCGGACGTCATCGTAGAGCCGCCACGTGCCGTCGGGGAGTTTCTGGGGCGTGCCGTCCGCGAGCAGGATCCCGAACTGCCGCCGCATTTGCGCGAGGGTCTTCCGGAGCAGACCGCTGTGGGCGAAGGGCCCGAAGTAGCGCGAGCGATCCTCCTTGCGCAGGCGAGTCAGCCGGAAGCGCGGGAGCTCCTCGCCGAGATCGACCCGCACGAGCAGGAAGCGTTTGTCGTCCGTGAAGTCGGTGTTGTAGCGCGGCCGCCACTGCTTGATCAGCTTGCCCTCGAGCAGAAGTGCCTCGGGTTCCGACTTCACCTCGATGGTGTCGAAGTCCGTGATTAGATCGATCAACGCGCGAATCTTCGGCTGGTTGATCGTGCGGGCCCGGCCCCGCTGGAAGTACGAGGAGACGCGCTTCTTCAAGCTGCGCGCCTTGCCCACGTAGATAATCCGGCCCAGCCGGTCCTTCATCAGGTAAACGCCGGGCTTGTCCGGCAAGTGGCGGACTTTCTCCTTGAGCGGGCTGTCGGGCAAGTGGTCGCTCATGGCAGTGGGTCAGGAATGTGGCACCCGGATCGACGGCGCCGCAAACTGGGATTTTGAACCTAGGAAGCGGAAGAGCATGAGCGGCGCACCGCAGCCGGAGTTTAGCCTGTAGCCAGGAAGCCAGGAACCGGAGACGGGTTTCGGCCGATGTCCGCCGGCGTTCTCCTCTCTCTGCAGACAACGAGAGACGGATTGGTTCATGGCTTCCTGGCTTCAAGCTCAAATGGATTGGCGCCCCGGCCCTGATGATGCGGCGTTTCAATCTTCGTGCGCGTGATTGGGTCCACACTGGCATTTTGCCGGATTACATCTAGTTTGCGGCCCCAACGTATGGTTTCAGCCCAACAACCCGAGGGTGTCTCCCCCCAACCCACGGCCGCGACAGCGCGTTATGAGCTGCTGACCCTCGGTGACGAATTGCTGCTCGGCCTCACGGCCAACGGCCATCTCACGTTCATCGGCGGGCAGCTCGGACGGCGTGGCGCGTTGCTGCAGCGTAATATCACGATCACCGACGAGGCCGACGCGATCGTGGCGCAATTTCGCGAGAGTTGGGCGCGATCGAATGTCGTGATCACCACCGGCGGCCTGGGGCCGACCTGCGACGACCGGACCCGGGAGGCCATCGCCGAGGTGCTCGGCCAGAAGCTCGTTTTCGAACCGACGATCGAGAAGGCGATCGAGGAGCGGTTTGCCCGGTTTGGCCGGAAGATGACCGCCAACAATCTCAAGCAGGCTTACGTTTTCGAGCGTGGCGAGGTCCTGCCCAACGCGAACGGCACCGCGCCCGGCCTTTGGGTCGAGCAGGATGGCCGCGTGCTGGTGATGCTGCCGGGGCCGCCGAACGAACTGCAGCCGATGTTTATCGATCAGGTGGTCCCGCGGCTCGCGCGGCTTGGCCTGCTGACTGAGCGCGAGGCTTACGTGCAGCTCCGGACGGCGGGCATTGGTGAGTCCGCGCTCGAAACCAAGTTGCAGCCGATCTTTGATCGCCACGGCGCCGGGCTGAGTGTCGCTTTCTGCGCGCATCAGGGTGCGGTCGACTGTCGCGTCAGTTCGCCGACCGGTGCGCTGTCGTATGCCCAGCTTGAGGCGGTGGCCGGAGAATGCGCGCAACTGCTCGAGGACGATTTCGTCTGTTACGGCCACGACACCCTGGCGCACGTTTGTGCGGAGCTCCTGCGGACGCAGGAGAAGCGCATTGCGGTGGTCGAGACCGCGACGGGCGGGTTGTTGTCGAATGCCTTTTCGGAATCGTGCGGGGCGTGCAAATTTTTCGCCGGCGGCGTGGTGTGTTGCTCGAACGACGCGAAGATGCAGTTGCTCGACGTGCCGGAGTGCCTGCTGCTGCAGCACGGGGCCGTGAGCGATGAAGCCGCCGTGGCGATGGTGACGGGGGCAGCCGAGAATCTGGCCGCGGACTACGCGCTGGCGGTAACGGGCTTTGCCGGGGGCGCCACCGGCGCGGGCGGGAATCCGGTTGGTACGATCTTCATCGCGCTCTTCTCTCCGATCGGCGTGTGGTCGAAGAAACTCAGTTACCCCGGTCCTCGCTCCACGGTGAAGGTGAGGGCGGTCAATGCGGCCCTGGACTGGCTGCGCCGCGAATTGCTGCGCGTGCAACGCGGCGGAGTGGTCCCGGTTCGGCGCACAGGTGTGATGCAGTGAGCCGGCGCGCGGGCCTCTCCGGATTGTGAACTCCACCGCCGGCGCGGTCTTCCGGCGCCGTGAGCTGGCTCAAACCGCGAAATCGTGCCGGAGGGGAGGGATCGAATTTTCCCTTGCGTTGGAGCCCTTCACCTGCACGGTGTCTGCACTTCGTTAGAGAAAGCGTTAGATGACAGTATCGGTGAGTCGTTGGCTGAGCGATTGGCTTAAGTGATGATTTCGAAACCCAAGTTGGGAACGGACTGGCAGCGGACGGTGGATCTACGAGACATCACATGAGCAACTCCAAACTCTACGTCGGCAATCTGTCCTTTAAGACGACCGAAGACGAACTCCGCTCGGCCTTCGGCCAGTTCGGTTCCGTCACTGACGTTTACGTCGCGATGGACAAGATGACCGGCCGCCCCCGCGGTTTCGCGTTCGTCACCATGGGCACGGCCGATGAGGCCAAGTCCGCCGCGGAAAAAATGAACGGTACCGATCTCGGTGGCCGTCAGCTGACGGTTAATGAAGCCCGCCCGAAGGAAGAACGTTCCGGTGGCTTCGGCGGCGGCGGCGGTGGTCGCGGCTTCGGCGGCGGCGGCGGCGGCGGCGGTCGTGGCTTCGGCGGCGGCGGCGGTGGTCGCGATCGCGATCGCGGCGAGCGCCGTTACTAAGCAGTCTAACGACTTCTTAAATTTCGAGGGACGAAGCTCCTTTGGGGCTTCGTCCCTTTTCGTTTTGTAGGTACGCCGGTCTTCCGACCGGCGGTTCGGGTCGGAAACCTTCCGGCCATCAACGGTTCCGGGTGCTCAGGTCTTGGACCGGCGCCACCGGGCCGCGGCGCGGTTTGCGCGCCATTCGCGCTTACGCGCTTCTCTGCATGTCATTTAAAGCTCTCAATCTTTCTGAATCCGTCCTCCGGGGCGTCCAAGCCGCCGGTTACACGGACCCAACACCGATCCAGCTTCGCGCCATTCCGGCCGTGCTCGGCGGCGGTGATCTCATCGCCTCGGCCCAAACCGGCACCGGCAAAACCGCGGCGTTCGCGCTGCCCATTCTCACCCGACTCGGCACCCATGGCCGCACCCGCGTGCTCGTGCTCGAGCCGACCCGCGAACTTGCGGCCCAGGTTGAAACCGCGTTTCGCGATTTCGCCCGCTTCTCCGACATTCGTCCCGTCGCCATCTTTGGCGGCGTCGGTTACGGCAACCAGCGCGCCGAACTTAAGCGCGGCGTCGACATCATCGTCGCCACGCCCGGCCGCCTGATGGACTACCTCAAGGAGGGCACGATCAGCCTCCGCGACATCAGCATCCTCGTCCTCGACGAAGTGGATCGGATGCTCGACATGGGCTTCCTGCCTGTCGTGAAGGACATCATCGCCCGCTGCCCGCGCGAGCGGCAGACGCTGTTCTTCTCCGCCACCGTCCCGCCGGAGATCGCCGCCGTCGCGTCCTTTGCGCTGCGCAATCCGACCCGCGTGGAGATCGGCGTCGCCCGTTCGGTCACGGCTTCGGTCAACCACGCGCTGTACCCGGTCGCCATGGAGCAGAAGTTCGATCTCCTGCTCGCGCTGCTGGAGAAGATTAACTTCGACAGCGTTCTTGTGTTTTCCCGGACGAAGCACGGCGCCGACAAGATCGCGCGCCGGCTCAAGGCCGCGAACCATTCGGTCGCCGTCCTGCACGCCAATCGTTCCCAGAATCAGCGCATCGAGGCCCTCGCGGGCTTCAAGAGCGGGAAATACGAGGTGATGGTGGCCACCGACATCGCGGCCCGCGGCATCGACGTCGCGGGTGTTTCCCACGTCATCAACTATGATGTGCCGGAAAAGCCCGAGGACTACGTCCATCGCATCGGCCGCACCGGCCGCGCGCAGGCGGTCGGCGATGCCTTCACCCTCGTGGCGCCGGAGAACGCGAACGACATTCGCGACATCCAGCGGTTCATCGGACAGAAAATTCCCGAACTCCGGCTGGAAGGCTTCGAGTACAAGGCCTTCGCTCCGCGCCCCCCGCAGGCGGAACAAACCCGGACGCGGGGCAGCCTGCCCGGCCAGATCCGGCACAAGGGCAGCTTCAATCGCTACCGCCAGCGGCGCTGAGGCAGGGGTCTCTTATGTGGTTCGATGGTCCGCTGCGGCGGGCCGCGGTTTCCGCGGCCTGACTGCATCGCCGCCCTCTCCATTTCGGCTGCAAAACCGGCCAATCAGGGTCAGGTTTTCATCATGAAAATCAGGTTTTGGATGGCCTTGGGGCTGGCATGGGCCGTACCCGACGGGGCATTCGCGCAGGCGGATTTCGAGGCGTTTGCCGAGGGAGTCGCGGCGCGATGGCTGCGGGCGGATCCGGAAAGCGCGACGGCGACCCAGTACTTCACCGGGGCGGAGCAGGACGCGCTCGATCGCCAGCTCGTCGCAACCGGTCCGTCGGGTCACGCGCTGGACCCGGTGCGGCGGGCGGCGGACCTCGCGCAGCTGCGGCGCGAGCGCGAGCAGCTGCAACAGTTCGATCGGCGGCAACTCATGCCCGGGCAGCGGCTGGTGGCGGACTCGATCCTCGAATCTATCGACAGCTCGCTCGCGGGCGTGGAATTCGAAGACCACGCCTTCAGCTTCAACCAGATGGGCGGGCTGCACGTCTCGCTCGTCAATTTTCTCTCGCAGACCCATCCGATCCGGAATCCGCGCGACGTGGAGAATTATCTCGCCCGGCTCGCGCAGGTGGCCGGGGTGATGGACCGGAGCATCGACTGGACGCGCGCGCAGGATGCGCGCGGTCTCCGGCTGCCGCACTTCATCCTCACCGCAGTGCTGGAGCAGGTGGATGAGTTTCTGACCCCACCGGCGGCGGAAAGCGTCCTCGTGACCTCGCTCGCCGAACGCGCCGCCCGCGTGCAAGCGCTGACGGAAGCAGAGCGGGCGAGAGCTGTCGCCGCCGCGACAAAGATCGTGGACGAGGCGATTCTGCCCGCCTACCGCCGGCTGCGCGTCCTGATTGCGGAACAAATCCCCGGCGCCACCGACGATGCGGGACTGTGGCGTCTGCCGCGGGGCACGGCGGCGTACGCCTCGGCCTTGCGGCGAAACACCGGGACGGAACTCTCCCCCGGGGAAATCCACTCTCTCGGTCTGCGCGAGGTGGCGCGGATCGAGGCGGAAATGGACCAGATTCTGCGCGAGCTCGGTTACCGGGACGGAACCGTAACCGCGCGCTATGCCGCGTTGAACGAGAAGGTGATGCCGCCGTCCGAACCCGATCCCCGGCCAGGGTTGGTGGAGGAATATGCGCGGGTGGTGCGCGAGGCCGAGAGGCGTTCCGCTGAATTGTTCGACTTGCGCCCCAAGGCGCGGATTGAGGTCCGGCGCGAGCCGTCCCTTACGGAATCGACGATGGCGGCGCATTACAGCTCCCCGGCGCCGGACGGATCCCAGCCGGGGATTTTCTGGGCGCCGCTGCCGGATAACTGGCGGAGCCTGATTTGGGTGGGCGCCGGCCTCCGCTCGGTGACCTATCATGAAGCGGTGCCGGGCCATCACTTTCAAATCGCCCTGCGTCAGGAACTGCCGGATGTGCCGCGCTACGTGCGGCTCAATGTTTTTGGCAGCAGCACGGCCTATTCGGAAGGCTGGGCGCTCTACGCTGAGAAACTCGTGGCCGAGGCGGGCTGGTATGAAGGCGACCAGCCGGGCCGGCTGGGCCAGCTCAACTTCGAACTCTTTCGCGCCCGGCGGCTCGTCGTCGACTCCGGGCTGCATGCCAGGCTGTGGACGCGCCAGCAGGCTATCGATTACGGCATCCAGCCGAGCGAAGTGGACCGCTACGTCGTCTGGCCGGGCCAGGCGTGCAGCTACAAGATTGGCGAACTCGAAATCCTGCGGCTCCGCGCGAAGGCGCAGCAGGCGCTCGGGGCGCGTTTCTCGCTGAAGAAGTTCCACAACGTCGTCCTCGGCAGCGGCAACGTCTCGCTCCGGACGCTCGACCGGCTGGTGGACGAGTATATTGCGGCCGCACGCTGAAGCGCTTTTCGTCGGCCATGGTTTCAGCCACCGCCCTCGATCTCCATTTCCGTGCCCTGCGGGCCTGCACGCGTTGTCCGCGAATGTTGCGGCCGTCGGTGTTGGGTCGTCCGGTGGCGAGCCGGATCCTGCTCGTCGGGCAGGCGCCCGGCGACAAGGAACCAAAACTCGGCCGGCCCTTCGCGTGGACGGCCGGCAAGACGCTCTTCAAGTGGTTCGAAGCGGGACTCGGCTGGACCGAGGACGAGGTGCGCAACCGGGTCTACTTCGCGGCGGTCTGCCGGTGCTTTCCCGGCAAGCGGCCCGAGGGCGGCGACCGGGTCCCGGCGCCTGACGAGATCGAGGAGTGTTCGGACTGGCTCGAACGGGAATTCGCCCTGTTGCAACCGGAGCTCGTGTTGCCCGTCGGCAAGCTGGCGATTGGCCAGTTCCTCGGCGAGCGACCGCTGATTGACACGATCGGGCGGACGTTTCCGATCAACTACCGGGGACACGAGGCGGATTGCATTCCGCTGCCCCATCCGTCTGGCGCCTCACCGTGGCATCGCATGGAGCCCGGCAAGACCCTGCTGGCAAAAGCCCTCACCAAAATCGCGAGGCACCCGGCTGTGCGCGCGGCGGTGACCGACGCACGCACGGCCTAAGCCGATCCAATCAGTTTGAGCCGGAAGCCATGAAGCCAGGAATCGAACCTTGGCGAGGGAACCAGGCTCGGCGTGACCGCCAGGTTATCCTGCCAATCCTGTCATCCTGTCCAAACCTCAGCGCGTCCGGTCTTCCGAAGACCAAAATCGAGAATCCAAAATCGAAAATTCAATTCACCCGATTCCACACCGGCTGCCCGGTGACGGCGGCGCGGGCGATCCTGGCCGACGTGCTGCGCATTTCGATCATGCCTTCGGGACTGCAGAACGCGGCGTGACACGTGCAGATGAGATTGGGGGTGGCGGCCTCCTCGGCGGTGCGAAGCGGCTCGTTTTCCACGACATCGAGTCCGGCGCCGGCGAGATGACCGCTGCGAAGGGCGGCAAACACAGCCGCTTTTTGGACGATGTCGCCGCGGGCCGTGTTGACGAGGAACGCGCCCGGTTTCATCCGCGCGATCTCACGAGCGCCGATCATGCCCCGGGTTTCGGCTGAGGACGGGCAGTGAACTGAAACCGTGTCGGCCACCTGCAGGAGCTCGTCGAGCGAGTTCATGCGCTCGATGCCGATCGCCTTGTGCGTGCCGGTCGGGACGTACGGGTCGTAGAAGACAACGCGGAGCCCGAAGGCCTTGGCGCGGAGCGCGGTGGCGGTGCCGATGCGGCCGAGTCCGACGATCCCGAGCGTCTGGTGGCGGAGCCGCCGCATCTTGCCGGCGACGTTGATTTTCCAGCCGAGCTGCTTCGCCTCGATGTCGAGCGGGAAGAGCTGGCGGTAGAGCGCGAGCATCAGCGCGATGGCGTGGTCGGCCACCTCCTCGGTCCCGTAGTCGGGCACATTGCACACCGGAATCCCGGCCTGGGCGGCGGCGGCGGTGTCGACGCTGTCGTAGCCGACGCCGTTCCGGATGATCGCCTTGCAGTTGCGCATCTGGCTGATGATCGCAGCGTCCACGAGCGGACCGTGCCAGAGAATCAGGGCGTCCGAGTCGAGGACCTCGCGCGGAAACGGCGAGTTGTACTCGAGCCAGACCGTGCTGACGGCGGCGACGTCCTTGAGAAAGGGACTTTCCACGCTGGCTTCGTGGTCGGTGAATTTGAATTCCTTGGGGCAGAGGATGACGACGGAGGGCTTCATCAAAAAATCTTTGACCAAGAATTACACGGATGACAGCGATGCCGGGAAGCCTTAACCCTCGCACTGTGAAATTCGCCAAGCTGCTCCTTGCTCTCTGTGTCGGTTCGATCCTCGCCGCGCCGGCCGTGCGGGCCCAGCGGGAAAAGCTCCCGCCGGAGGATCTCGAATACGTGCAGAAGACTTTCCCCGAGGCCAAGAAGACCAACACCGGGATCCGCTACATCATCATGCGCGAAGGCCAGGGCGCGATGCCGAAGCCCGGCGAGAAAGTCGCCGTGCTCTACGTCCTGCGGCTTCTGGACGGCAAGTTGATCGACCAGACGGACGATCGGCAGAATCCGTTCACCTTCCGGCTCCGCCGCGATGAAGTGATCGTCGCGTGGGACGAGGTGCTCCAGCTCATGAAGGTCGGCGAACGACGCCTGATCATCGTGCCCTCCGAGCTCGCTTACGGCACGCGCGGCCAGCCGCCGAAGATTGGCCGCAATGCGACGCTGATTTTCGAAATCGATCTGCTGGACATCCGGAAGGATTAAAGGGAATCCGGCGGTACCGCCGGATTCCGAGCGAAATTGCCACCGGCAATTTCGGCGGGGGCGGGACGATTTCGTAGGGGCGTGCCTTGGCCACGCCCGATTTAGACAAATTTCCCGCGCGCTCTAGCCGGCGAGGACGCGGCGTTGGGCGAGCAGGTTGTCGGCCGTGTAGAGCGCGAGGCCGGCCCAGATGAAGACGAAGCCGGCGGCGCGGGATCGCGCGAACGGTTCATGGTAGATCCAGAGGCCGATGATCAATTGGACTGTGGGCGCGATGTATTGGAGCAGGCCGAGCGTCGCGAGCCGGATGCGCCGCGCGCCGTAAGCGAAGAGCAGCAACGGGGCCGCCGTGATTAGCCCCGCACTGAAGATCAGGGCGTGAGTGCGACCGTCGACGCGGCCGAGCGCCCCGGCGCCGGTGTGGTGTTGCCAGAGCAGGAATCCAATCGCGAGCGGCGCGAGCAGGAGCGTCTCCACGGTGAGCCCGGTGATGGCCCCGAGGGGCGACTGCTTTCGCATCAGGCTGTAGGCGCCCCAGGTCCCGGCGAGTACGAGCGCCAGCCATGGCGGCCGGCCCAGTTGGAAAATCATCACCACGACGCCGGCTGCCGCGCAGCCGATGGCGAGCCATTGGACCCGCCGCAGGTGTTCGTGAAGCACGAAGCGACCGGCGGCGACATTCACCAACGGCACCAGGAAATACCCGAGGCTGCATTCGATCACCTCGCCCTGCCCGATGCCCCAGACGTACACGAGCCAGTTGATCGTGAGCAAAAGCGAGCTGACGAGGTTGATCCCGATTGACCGGCCCGAGCGGAGTGCGGCGGCGATCTCGCCGAAACCGCCCTGTGTGGCGGTGAGCAAAAGCACGAACGCGAGCGACCACACGTGTCGGTGCGCAATGAGCTCGAGCGCGTTGATCCCGCCGAGCTGCTTCCAATAAATCGGCACGAGCCCCCAGAGGAAGTAGCAGAGCGCCGCGGCGAGAGCGCCCGACTTGGCCGCCGCGGTGGCGGGACCGGAGGCGGCGGGCGAGGGGGTGCGGCGGGCGGAAGACACGCCGCCACGTTCGTCTGCCGTTTGTGCCCCCGTCAACGCGCGTCAGCGGTGTGCCGGGTGTCGCGGAAGATCGCTGCCCGGTCCCGCGCGGCCGGAGCCACGAAAAACTCCTTCCAATGGAGGGCGGGTTCCTCACCCGCCATAATACTTCAGTTCCACGTTCGATCCTTGGCCGGTGGGAACCCCGGCCCTCCAGGCGCTGCCAGCGCTATTTCGCCGGGGGAGACTTGAAGTCGTAGCGGGCGCGAAACTCCGTCTCGGCCTGCGTGCGCGCCGCGTCGGCCGCGATTCCCTGGGTGGCAAGTTCCGCGGTCCGTTTGTCGACCCAGCGCTTGCGAAACGTCTCTTGGACCTCCGTCGTGATCGGACCGTTGTCCTTGGGAGCGGAACGGCGGGAGAAAAGGCAGCCGCTGGTGAGCAGAAGCACCAAGCAGCAGACGGGGAGGGATTTAATCATCGGAAGCGCGAGGCCGAAGAAGTTGCGGGGCTGACCTCCTGACCGCGAGTGAAACCTTGGGGTTTCAGGAGAAACCCAGTTTTTTGGTTTCGCGCTGCCCGCGATTTTCTTTTCTCCTTTCCCCATGAGTGATGAGCAAACGCCGCCGCCCGCGGCGCTCCGCCTGAAGCCGAGACTGCGTCCACCTGAAGGTACGACTCCGGCGGCCGGCGAGGCAGCTGCTGCCACGTCCACTCCTGCCCCGGTTGCGCCGACCCCTCCGGTCGTCGCGCCCGCCGCGGCGGAGTCTGCCGCGGCCCCGGCCGAAGGCGCGCCCAAGATTCGATTCAAGCCGAGATTAACTGCCGAACCGGCGGCTCCGGCGGAAACCGCCAAGAAGGAAGAACCAGCTCCCGTTGCCGCGGCGGAGCCGGCGAGTCCGGTGGTGGAAACGCCTCCGCCTCCGGCCCCCGTGGCCGAAGTGAATCCCCCCGCGCCAGCTGCGGTACCGCCTCCGCCGGTGGCGCCCGTTGCAGTCGCTGCACCCGCGGCCGAGAGTCCTGCTCCCAAAATTCGCCTGAAACCGCGCGAGCCGGTGGCAGCTGCCGCACCGTCTCCGAGCCCGGCCCCAGCCGCATCCGTTCCCCCGCCGCCGGCTGTCGTGGAAGCGCCGGCGCCTCCTGCGGCTCCCGCGGCCGCACCCGCCGCAGAAGCGGGGAAGTTCAAATTCAAACCCAAGGTTCCGGCCGCTCCGCCGCCACCCGCCGCACCCGCTGACGCCGCCGCCCCTGCCGTTGACGCTCCCGCACCTGCGGCCGCTCCTGCTGCCGCCGAGGCCCCGAAGGCGCCGCCGCCTTTCCCGGTCGTGGCCCCGCCCAAGACCGGATCGACCATGCCGCCAATTCCCGTGGCCGCAGCCCCCGCGGCCGCGGAGCCAGAAGCCGCCGCGCCGCCCCCACCCGCAAAAGCCAAATCGAAGCAGAAGATTATCAAGCTGGCCGTCATGGGTGCCGCCGCGGTGCTCGTGCTGGGTGGCGCCGCGTTCGCGTATCTCAAACTCACGGCGGTCCCACCGGCTCCGCCGCCGGTGTCCAAGAAAGCGCCGACTCCCAAGGCCACGCCGGCCGCCGCTCCCGCAGCCGCCCCCGCGCCTTCGACCGCGGCCGCTCAACCGGGTCCGACGCCTTCCGACACTCTTAACGCGATCGCGAAGGCACCGGTGAACGCCATCAACAAGGCGACCGACGTGGCGGCCAAGGCCGGTGCGAACGCGCAGGCGACCGACGCCTTTGTCGCTGATGCGACCATGAGTTCCACGGCCACCAAAGTCGCTGCTTCGGCTCCGACGACGAAGGCCTCTTCGACCCAGGCGTCAGTCAGTCCGGGCCTGGCTGCGAGCACCGACCTCGAAGCTGGCGCGGAAGCCACGCCCGCAATCCGATCCTTTGTCGCCAACGCCAAGATCAGCGGCGTCTTCCAGGGATCGCCGGCCCGCGCCTTCATCAACGGCCGGCTCTACCGTGCCGGCGAGGTGGTCGAAACCGGACTCGGCATCGCCTTTGACGGAATCGACTCCGAAAAGAAGGTCCTGATCTTCAAGGACAAGGTCGGCGCGATCGTCTCTCGCAAATACTGAACGGGAAAGTGGGAAGTCAGGTGGAGTCCGATCCCTGGCTTCCTGATCTTCTTGTTTCAGTGCGACGGCTCCACTCGGTGAAATCGGTGCACTCGGTGGTCAAACCCCGGATTTTTTTAACCACCGTCACCACACGTCAACCGGGCCCTTCGGCACCGGAATCGACATGCGTTCTTCGGGCGAGCCGGGCTCGCGCATGAAGGAAGCGACCATCGGCGCGGGGGAAAATTTTTCCAGCAGCGTGCCGTGGGCGTCACAGAATTGCGCGCGCCAGCCGAGATACTCGACGAGGGCGGCCTCAAAATCTGCGCGCGACTTAATCGTGATGATCCGGTGCTTGAACGGCTTCGCCGGACCGAAGCGCTTGGCGTACCATGGGGCCACTTTGCGAAACAGCCTCGAGCCGTGCTCCTCGCCGTAGAACTCGAGGTAACGTTCGTAGTGCCGCCGCATCACCGCCACGCGTTCGGAAAATGTCGGCTCGGGCAGCAGTTCGCCGGTGCGGAGAAAGTGATCCGTGCGCCGAAAGATCCAGGGATCGTAGAACGCGCCGCGGCCAATGCTCACACCCGCGCAGCCGGTCTCGTTGATCATGTGCCGCGCGGCGGCGGGCGTCGTGATGTCGCCGTTGCCGATCACCGGAATGCGGCGAACGGCCTGCACCACGGATCGAATGCCCGCTACGTTGACCGTGCCGGAAAAACCCTGCGCCCGCGTCCGGCCGTGGACGAATATCGCCGCCACCCCGGCATCCTCCAGCACGCGGGCGAGATCCGGTGCCGTGAGATTGTCGTCGTCCCAGCCGAGCCGCATCTTGGCAGTCACCGGAATCTTCACCGCCGCGATCATCCCGCGCACCAGCGCCGCGGTCTTGTCGAGTTCGGTCATCATCGCCGAGCCGCCGCCGATCTTGACGACCTTCTTCACGGGACAGCCCATGTTGATGTCGACCGACTGCACGCCGAGTTCCTGGCAGATCACGGCGGCATCGCGCATTTCCTCGGGCACGCTGCCAAAGAGCTGAATCGCGAACGGCTGGTCGCCCGGTGCGGTGGCCACGAGTTTCAGCGCCACGCGGTTGCGCTCGATCAGGGAGCGGGCGTTGACGAGGTCGGTGGTGGCCCAACCCAGACCGCCCAGCTCCCGCACCGTCAGCCGCATCGGCAGATTCGTGTACCCGGCGAGCGGCGACAGGAAGAGGTTCGAGGTGAGTTCGTAAGGTCCCAGCCGCATGAAGAGCGCGCGACCCTACGTCGCCCCGGATTCGCCCGCAAGCCCGCGACCCGGTGCGACGCGGATCGGAGGAGTTTTGCTGGCTCCCGTGCGGCCGGCCGCATCGGATGAACGGACCCCTCTTGTGAATACCACGATCCTTCAGCAACCCAAACGACTCCTCTTCGGCAACGGCTGCGCCCAGCGCAGCGCGGAGGAATTCATCGCGGCCGGCCGCCGGCGTCTTTTCGTCGTCACCGGTCCCCACGTCGCCAAAGCCACGGCACCGCTCGTCGACTCCTGGCGCGCCGCCGGTCTCGTGGTCGAAGTCTGCTCGCGCGTGAATCGCGAGCCGGACACAGCGCTCTTTCTCGAAGTGCTCGCAGTGGCCCGCGCTTTCGGTCCGGACGGGATTGTGGGACTCGGCGGGGGCAGTCCGCTCGACACCTCGAAGCTCGTGGCGGCGTTGCTCGATGGCCGGCAGGACGTGAAGGCCACTTTTGGGATCGGCAATCTTCAGGGCCGCGGGACCTGGCTCGCGTGTGTGCCGACGACCGCCGGCAGCGGCGCCGAGGTTTCGCCGAACGCGGTGTTGATCGACGAGAATCTGAAGAAGGGTGTCATCAGCCCGCACCTCGTGGCGGATCTCGCGATCTGCGATCCCGATCTGACCATCAGTTCGCCGCCGGGCGTGACGGCCTCGACGGGGATCGACGCGCTTGTGCATTGCATCGAGGGCTTTGCCAACAAGGCGGCGCATCCGGCGGTGGATCTCTACGCGCTCGAGGGAATTCGTCGCATCGGGCGCAGCATCGAGACGGCGGTGCGCGAAGGGACCAACCGTGAAGCGCGGGCCGACGTGATGCTCGGCGCGATCTACGGCGGCTTGTGTCTCGGGCCGGTGAACACTGCCGCCGTGCACGCGTTGTCGGCTCCACTGGGCGGCGAATACCGCGTCGCCCATGGCGTCGCGAACTCGCTCCTGATGCCGCATGTTTTTCGCTTCAACCTGCCGGCGATGCCCGAACGCTACGCCGAGGTCGCCCGGGCCCTCGGGGTGGCAACAGCCGGCTCCGCCCTCGCGACGGCCGAGGCGGGCGTCGCACGGCTGACGGAGCTTTCGAAGGCGTGCGGCGTACCGCAGCGGCTGCGCGACGTGAATATTCCCGTGGCCGACCTCCCGAAGTGCGCCCTGGCGGCGAGCAAGATCCAGCGGCTGTTGAAGAACAATCCGCGCGAAGTGACCGAAGCCGACGCGCTGGCGTTGTTCCGGGCTGCATATTGAAAGGCATTCGTAGGCCCGGCGCTCGCCGCCGGGCCCAATCGAAAATCGAGAATCCAAAATCGAAAATGCCGTGGCCTGCCGGCGAGCGGCAGCCCTACGAATGCCGCGCGATTGACGCGCCGGTTTGGAATCGGCGGGATGAGGCAAGCGCGCTGGCTTCGCTCGGTGTTCGGAATGAGCCGGCGCGTAATCCCTTTCCATGTCGAACTCCTCCCTTCCCATTCTCGCGGTCACGCTGGGTGACGCCGCCGGCAGCGGGCCGGAACTGATCACCAAGGCCTTCACCGATCCCGAGGTCCGGGCGGTGTGCCGGCCGATTGTGATCGGTGATGCCGGAGTGATGCGGGCGGCGCTCGCGATTACGAAGGTGCCATCGACGGTGCGGGTCATCGCGCGGCCGGCCGACGCGGGCACGGCGGCGAACGTCATCGACGTGATCGACCTGGCGAACCTCGACACGGCGAAGCTGGTGCGCGGGCAAATCAGCCCGGTGACGGGCAAGGCGGCCTACGAGGCGATCAAGCGCGCGGTCGAACTCACTCTCGCTGGCGAAACGCAGGCCGTCGTTACCTCAGCAATCAACAAGGCGGCGCTCCATGCCGCCGGCTACCTCTACGACGGACACACGGAGCTGCTCGCCGAACTGTGCGGGAAGCCGAAGGTCACGATGATGCTGGTGGCCGGTAAACTTCGCGTGTGCCACGTGAGCACCCACGTTTCCCTCAGCGAGGCGATTGCCCGGGTGAAACCGGAGCGGATCCTGCAGGTGGTGAAGCTGGCTCACGACGGCGTGCAGCAACTCGGCATCGAACACCCGCACATTGCGATCGCCGGCCTGAACCCGCACGCGGGTGAAGGGGGCCTTTTTGGCGACGAGGAAATCAAGGTCATCACTCCGACCATCGAGGAGGCGAAGCGGCGCGGCTTCCGGGTCAGCGGCCCCTACGCGGGTGACACGGTTTTCTTCCGCACGCTCCAGGGCGAGTTCGATTGCGCGATCGCGATGTATCACGACCAGGGCCACGTCGCGGCCAAGATGCTCGGCATCTGGCAGGGCGTGAATGTCACGCTCGGGCTTCCGATTATCCGCACTTCGGTCGAGCACGGCACCGACTTCGCGAACGCTGGCAAGGGCACCGGCGATCCCCGCAGTCTCGTCCAAGCGCTAAAGCTGGCCGCCACGATGTCCGGCTTTCGCTCGGCGAAAGCCTAGATTTTTCGCACCGCGAAAAATCCGATGAACGAATATTTTCTGGCCGACGATCTCAGCGGCGCGCTCGAGGTGGCGGCGGCGTTTTACCAGTCCGGACGCAAATCGATCGTGATCTGGTCGCCGGAAGGCTGGGCGGCGTGCGGGCCGGAGGATGTCGTGGGCTTCGACACGGAGACGCGCAACACCGCGCCGGCCGTGGCCGCGGCCGAGGTGACGAAGGCGCTGCGCGAAGCGGGTGCGCGGGGTCGGCGGCTCCTCTTCAAGAAAATCGATTCCACGATGCGTGGCCCGGTCGCGGCGGAACTCGCGGCGGTCGCGGCGGCGTTGCCCGACACCACGGTGCTTTTCACGCCTGCCAATCCCCATGCCGGGCGGACGGTGCGCGAGGGCGTGCTGCTCGTGCACGGCGTGCCGGTGGCCGAGACGGATTTTGGGCGCGATCCGGTGATGCCGGTGAAGGAAAGTTCCATCCTCGGTACCTTGCCGGCGGGAACGGGTGGCCGGGTCATCGCGCTCGATGTCGCGACCGATGCGGATTTCATCCGGGCCATTGAACACCGCGAACGGGCGGCCGGGCTCTGGATGGCGGTGGGTTCGGGCGCGCTGGCCCGGGTGCTGGTGCCGCGTTTGGTGCGGCCCGATCCGTCGCGCGCGGCCGCGGGCGTCGCGCTGCCGACGGGGACGGGCGGCGTGCTTCTCGTCTGCGGAAGCGCGCATCCGCTGAATCGGACCCAGGCGGCGAACCTGACAACACAGCAGCAAATCGCGGTGCATGAAATCAATCCTTCCGAGCCCGAACGCGCCGCCGAGGCCGCGATGGCGAGCCTGCGTCAGTCCGGGGCGGCGGGTTTGCAGGTGGCCGCGCGTGGGACCGGAGTACACTTCGATAGTAATCACGTCCTCCGTGGCGTGACCGCCGCGGTGACGCGGGTGGTGCAGGAAACCGGGGTTCGTCGTTTGATGGTCACCGGCGGAGAGACGGCGCGGGCTTTGTGCGACGCCTGGGGCATTCGCGCGTTGCGCGTGCTGGGTGACATCGAACCCGGACTTGTGCTGGCTGCGTCGGAAGGCACCCCGGAACGCTGGCTCATGGCGATCAAGCCGGGTGGATTTGGCAGCGACGTCACGTGGATCAAGGCGGCCGACGCGCTGCGTTCGGCGCGATAGGGCGGCCGCCGTACAGGTCGGCGCTTGCGAAGCGCGGGACGAGGACCATAGCTAGAAAGACCCTGTTTCCCCATGAGCACTGACACGCTGGTTTCCCCTCCCCCGACCTCGACCCCGAAGCTTCTCCGAATTCTTGGCTGGGGCAGCATTGCCGCGGCCGGGGCGATTTCGGTCGCGGTGCTCTCAATGGCCCGTGGCGAACCCGTGAGCGCGCTTTGGATGGTGGTCGCCGCCCTCTGCACCTTCGCGATCTCCTATCGGTTTCACTCGGCATGGCTGATGGCGAAGGTCCTGACGCTCGACGATCTGCGCGCGACGCCGGCCGAGGTGAAGAACGACGGCCGCGATTTCGTGAAGACCAACAAATGGGTGGTCTTCGGGCATCACTTTGCGGCGATCGCCGGCCCCGGCCCGCTGGTTGGTCCGGTGCTGGCGGCGCAGTTCGGCTTTCTGCCGGGCATGCTCTGGATCCTCATCGGCGCGGTGCTCGGCGGCGCGGTGCACGATTCCGTGATTCTCTTTTGCTCCACCCGCCGCGGCGGCAAATCGCTCGGCCAGATGGTGCGCGATGAGGTCGGTCCTTTCGCCGGGGCGGTCGCGCTGGTCAGCATCATCGCCATCATGGTGATCCTGCTTGCCGTGCTCGCGCTCGTCGTGGTGAAGGCGCTGGCCGAAAGCCCATGGGGCCTCTTCACGATCGCCGCCACCATGCCGATTGCGGTGGTCATGGGCCTGGCCATGAAAAGCACCGGCCATAGCAGCAAGAATCTCATTTGGATCAGTGCTTTCGGGGTCATCGCCCTTCTCGCTGCGGTGTGGGGCGGTCAGTTTCTCCATGGGTCGCAGTTCGAGTCGATGCTGACCCTGAAGGGCACGACGCTCGCCTGGTGGATCATGGGTTACGGGCTGGCCGCATCCATCCTGCCGGTCTGGCTGCTGCTCGCTCCGCGCGACTACCTCAGTACGTTCATGAAGATCGGCACGGTCATCGCGCTGGGCATCGCGGTCATCGCGCTCGCACCGATGCTGAAGATGCCGGGCATCACCAAGTTCGTTGACGGCACCGGACCGGTGTTCGCGGGTCCCGTGTTTCCCTTCTGTTTCATCACGATCGCCTGCGCCGCGATCTCCGGATTCCACGCGCTCGTCTCGTCCGGCACGACACCGAAGCTCCTCGAGCGTGAGTCACACATCCGGGTTGTCGGCTACGGTGCGATGGTGACGGAGATGTGCGTTGGCATCATGGCACTCATCGCCGCGTGCGCGATGGAGCCCGGCCAGTATTTCGCGATCAACATGGCGGGCACGCCCGAGGTCGTGACGGCGAAAGTGACGGCGCTCGGCTTCCCGGTCACGACGACGCAGATGAGCGATCTCGCGGCCAGCGTGGGCGAAAAGACCATGGTCGGCCGGACCGGTGGCGCCCCGACGTTCGCCGTCGGCATGGCCCACATGTTTGCCGGCGTGATCGGCAGCAAGGCCGCTTTGGCGCTGTGGTATCACTTCGCGATCATGTTCGAGGCGCTCTTCATCCTCACGACGATCGACGCCGGCACGCGCGTGGGGCGTTTCCTCGTGCAGGATTTGCTCGGGTCGCTCTGGAAACCGCTGGGTGATACCCGTTCCTTCCAGGGCGGGCTCATCGCCACGCTTCTCTTCGTCGGCGCCTGGGGCTGGTTCCTCTATCAGGGCGTGGTCGACCCGCTGGGTGGCATCAACTCGCTTTGGCCGATCTTCGGCATCGCGAACCAGCTTCTGGCAGTGCTCGCGCTTTCGCTCGGCACGACGGTGCTGCTCAAGATGGGCCGCAGCCGGTATATCTGGGTGACGCTGCTGCCGCTGGGCTGGCTGCTCGCCGTGACGACCACGGCCGGCCTGATGAAGATTTTCGGGGCCGCTCCGCTCGGGTTTCTCGATCTCGCCCGCGGGCTTGAGGCGCAGATCGCGGCGGGCGGCACCCCCGCGCAGATCGCGGGCTGGCAGGCGCAATTGCTCAACAACCGAGTCGATGCCGGCGTCACCGCGGTCTTCCTGATTCTCGTCGCGGTGGTGGTCGCCGCCAATGCCCGCGTCTGGTGGCAGCTCGTGATGGCAAAGCGCGCGCCAGCCCTGCACGAAGAACCGTATGTTTCAGTCGGTGCGAGCGGCTCTGCTGCGATTTGAGATCTGAGATTTGAGATCGGGAAGGTCGTCCGGCGATCCCGATCCAAACTTGGACAGGATGACAGGATTCAAACCGGATGAATCCATCCTGCGCGTCCTGCCATCCTGTCTAAGACCTGCAGGTCGTTGCTGGCAGAGCTCGTCGCGTTCGCGCCGGGCATTTGAGATCTCGGATTTGAGATTTGAGATCGGGAAGGTCGTTCGACGATCCCGATCTGAACTTGGACAGGAGAGCAGGATTCAGCCCGGATGAATCCATCCTGCCCATCCTGACATCCTGTCTAAAACCTGCTGGCCGGTTCCGGTCGAAAAGCAGGCGCTG
>CANJCM010000077.1 GCA_947472765.1 Opitutia bacterium | reverse complement strand
TGGCGCAGGGCGCGGGAGTCGACTTTGCCCGCGAAGTCCGGCCCATCCTGGCCGAGCATTGCTTTAAGTGCCATGGGCCTGACGCCACGGACCGCAAGTCGGAGCTGCGCCTGGATCAGCGCGACTCCGCCCTCGAGGGCGGGAAATCGAATTTGCCCGCCATCGTTCCGGGACGGCCTGATGACAGCGAGCTGCTTCTCCGGATCATGGCCACCGATCCGGACGAGGTCATGCCGCCGCCGGACGCGAACAAGCCGCTTAGCGCCGGCCAAAAGGAAACCCTGCGCCGATGGGTCGCATCCGGCGCGGAGTATGCCCCGCACTGGGCTTTTGTGGCCCCGGCCAAGGTCGCACTACCCGGACCGTCGGAGGGGAGTCCGATCGACGCCCTCGTCGCCGCCAAGCTCGCGTCCAAAAACGTGACGGCCTCGGCGCCAGCTGAGGTCTCGGCTCTCTGCCGGAGGCTGTATCTCGATCTCACGGGGCTGCCGCCTTCGCCGCAGGACGTGGCGGCCTTTAGCGCGGCGGCGAAGTCCGGTCTCGCCCAGGCCGTGGCCGGGACAGTCGACCGGTTGCTGGCCAGCGAGGCCTACGGCGAGCGTTGGGCGCGGATCTGGCTCGACGTGGCACGGTATGCCGACAGCAACGGCTTCGAGAAGGATCTGCCGCGGGAGCAATGGGCCTGGCGCGATTGGGTGATCGACGCGCTCAACCGCGACCAACCCTACGACCAGTTTCTCATCGAACAAATCGCCGGGGATCTCCTGCCCAACGCCACCCCCGCTCAAGTCGTGGCCACCGGTTTCCTGCGCAACGGCATGGTCAACGAGGAAGGCGCGGTCGTCGCCGAGCAGTTCCGGATCGAGGGCATCGTCGATCGCCTCGACTGCATTGGCAAGGCCGCGCTCGGGCTCACCCTGCAGTGCGCGCAATGCCACACGCACAAGTTCGATCCGATCACCCACGACGAGTATTTCGGGACCTTCGCGTTCCTGAACAACTCCTATGAGGCGCGGTCCTGGGTCTACACTCCGAAACAGCGGCAAGAAATGGAGCAGGTGTTGGCCGGGCTCCGCGCCATCGATGAGCGCAGCCGGCAGGCCCAGCCGGCGTGGCGCGAAAAACGCGCGGCCTGGATCGCCGAATTGCAGCAGCAGCGGTTCGAGTGGACACCACTGATCGCGACCGAAACCGACAGCACGGGCGGGCTGAACCATCCGGTGCAGCTGGCGGATCTTTCCATCCTGACGGTGGGCCACCCGACGGTTAAGGGCGGCATCTACGTCATCAGCCAACCCGCCCTGGCCGGCGCCACCGGCCTGAGGGTCGAGGCGCTCACCCATGGCGACCTGCCGTTTGGCGGTCCGGGTCACAGCCGGTACGGCACCTGGGCCCTGACCGAACTGGAAGTCTTCGTGCAGCCGCCGGGCACTGAAACGTGGGAGAAGGTGGGCCTGAAAAACGCGACCGCCGATTTCTCCGAAACCAACCGCGGGCTCGAGCCGGAGTGGAAAGCCCCCTCGATCGATCCCGACGGCCGGCGTACCTGCGGGCCGGTGGCGTTCCTGATCGATGGCAACGAAGACACGGCGTGGCGGGCGGATCGTGGACCCGGCCGCCGCAATCAGGAATCGGTGGCGGTCCTCCAATTCGAACGCCCCTTGACTCACCCGGCCGGGACCAAGCTCAAGGTGCTGTACACGATGAACCATGGCGAGGACACGACGGGACGGGGCAGCACCATGCTGGGGCGCGCCCGGTTTTCGCTGACCAACACGCCCGACCCCAAGGCGGCGCCTGTCGATTACGCGGCGATTCTCGCCCTCGAAATCCCGGCGGACCAGCGCACCGCGGCCCAGGAGGAACTCATCGATCGAGCGTGGCGCGCGAGCGACCCGGCGGCCACCAAGTTCAATGACGAGGCCGCTGCGCTTTGGAAAAAATTTCCGGCCGCGCAGACTTCGGTCCTCCATCTGGCGGAATGCCAGCCGCCCTTGGCGCGGGAAACGCATTTGCTGGAACGCGGCGCCTGGGACCGGCCGAAGGAAACCGTTACTCCCCACGTCCCCGCCGTGCTGCATCCGCTGGAACCGGACGGGCCGCGCGATCGGCTCGCCTTCGCCCGCTGGATCGCAGACCGGCGTTCGCCGCTGGCCGCGCGCGTCGCCGTGAATCGGGTCTGGCAGGCCCTTTTTGGCCTCGGGCTGGTGGAGACGCCCGAGGATTTCGGCACCCGCGCTTCCTCGCCGGAGTATGGCGAACTGCTCGACTGGCTCGCCGTTGATTTCATGGAGCAGGGCTGGAGCCAGAAGCGGCTGATCCGCGCGATCGTGACGAGCCGCACCTACCAGCAGGATTCGCGGGTGACTCCTCTTTTGCTCGAGCGCGATCCGGGCAACCGCCTGCTGGCGCGGGGCCCGCGCTTCCGGGCGGACGCCGAGATGGTGCGCGACATCGCCCTGGCCGCCGCCGGCTTGCTCACCCCCAAGGTGGGAGGGCCCAGCGTTTTTCCACCGGTGCCGGAAAACGTCCTCTCGTATAATTACGTCAAGCCCGACTATTGGCACGTCCCCGACGGACCGGAGCGTTATCGCCGCAGCCTCTACCTTTTCCGCAAGCGCTCGATGCCCGATCCGATGCTCACCGCCTTTGATGCGCCCAATGCGGATCTGGCCTGTGCCCGTCGTGCCCGTTCCAATACGCCGATGGCCGCACTGACCAGCCTCAACGAGCCCATTTTCGTCGAAGCCGCCCAGGGCCTCGCCCGGCGCATCTGGCGCGAGGGCGGTTCGAGCGATGCGGAAAGAATCGCCTACGGCTACCGCCTCTGCACGGCCCGCTCGCCGGCCGCCGCGGAGATCACGGGCGTGCAGCGGCTGCTGGCGGAAACCCGCGCGCGGCTGCGCCGGGGCGAGCTCAACGCCACCACGCTGGCCTTCGCGCCCTCCACCAAACCCGCCGAACTGCCGGTCGACGCCACGCCGATCGAACTCGCCGCGTGGACGGTCGCCAGCCGCGTGCTGTTGAATCTGGATGAAACGCTGACCAAAAATTGATCGTGAACTTCAATCCTGCAGGAGCAGAAACCGCGCACGCACGCTAATGAACGCTGCTGAGAAAATTGAATTCGGATCGGCTGAACTGAATCATTCCCCTGGAGGGTGGCTGAATTTAGTCGGCGCCTCTTATTTCTGTCATTCTGAGCGAAGCGAAGAATCCAGCGCCGATTACATGGATTCTTCGCTGGCGCTCAGAATGACAAGCCATGGTTTTTTCGACCCGCTCCAGAGGCGAATCAATGCGCCGGTAGTTTTGGGTTTCATTGGTGCAGTTCAGCGCGGATTAAAGAATGCCGTAGCCATAGTTGGGCGTGCACGAGGCACGCCCCTACACGAAATGACAATCGATGTAGGGGCGTGCCTCGTGCACGCCCTCCCTACTTTACGGCTACAGTTTCATTTAAACCGCTCTAGCGGTTAAACACCTCGGGAATTTAAGATGACCTACGCTGAAGAAATCCGGAGGGAGCGGGCGCGCCTGCTGACGCGCCGCTGGTTCCTGCGCGACTGCGGCGTCGGTCTCGCCGGGATCGCCCTGAATTCGTTGCTGGCGCGGGACAGCGTCGCCGCGCCGGCGGCCGTGAACCCGCTGGCCGTCCGCCCGCCGCATTTCGCGCCCCGGGCCAAGCGCGTGATTTATCTCTTCCAGGCGGGCGCCCCGAGTCACCTCGAGCTGTTCGACTACAAACCGGAGCTGGTGAAACGCGACGGCCAGCTCCCGCCGCCGGAACTGCTCGCGAATTATCGCGCCGCCTTCATCCGGCCCAACTCCGCGCTGCTGGGCCCGAAGTACAAGTTTGGCGTCCACGGCCAGAGCGGCATGGAGCTGGGCGAGCTGATTCCGCAGACCGGCGCCATCGCCGACGATCTCTGCCTCGTCCGCTCGATGCGGACCGACGCCGTGAATCATGCCCCGGGGCAGATCCTCATGAACACCGGCTCGGAGCAGTTTGGGCGGCCGAGTTTTGGCGCGTGGACGCTTTACGGGCTGGGGAGCGAGAGCGCCGACCTGCCGGGCTATGTTGTGCTGACCAGCGCCAAGGGGACGAGCGGTGGCGCGAGCAACTACGGCTGCGGATTCCTGCCCCCGGCCTATGGCGGAATTCCGTTTCGCAGCACGGGGGATCCCGTGCTGTATCTTTCCAATCCCGCCGGCCTCGACGCGCGGACGCAGCGGGCCTCGCTCGACACGCTGCAAGAGCTCAACGCCCTTGCGCTCGCCGGCACGGGTGATCCGGAAATCGCCGCCCGGATCCAGAGCTACGAACTGGCCTACCGGCTGCAGACCAGCGCGCCCGAGTTGATGGACCTTTCGTCGGAGCCAGCGCACATCCTCGAGCTCTATGGGATCAAGGACGTGAAGGAGGCGAACTACGCCCGCAACTGCCTGCTCGCGCGGCGGCTGATCGAGCGGGGCGTGCGGTTCGTCCAACTCTTCCACGAGGCCTGGGACCAGCACGGCGATCTGACCAAGGCGATCAAGAAGAACTGCGTCGACACGGATCGCGCCAGCGCGGCCCTCGTGACAGACCTCAAGCAGCGCGGGCTGCTGGATGACACGCTGGTCGTGTGGGGCGGCGAATTCGGCCGCACCCCGATGGTGCAGGGCAGCAACGACGGGCGGGATCACCATAACCGCTGCTTCAGCATGTGGCTGGCCGGCGGCGGCCTGAAGCGCGGCCATGTCCACGGGGCGACGGATGAACTTGGCTTCAATGTCGTCCGCGATCCGGTGCACGTTCACGATTTGAACGCGACGCTGCTGCATCTGCTCGGGCTCGATCATACCCGGCTGACCCACCGGTTCCAGGGCCGCGATTACCGGTTGACCGACGTGCATGGCACGGTCGTGTCGGATCTCATCGCGTGAGGCGCGAACCAGAGGCGGCACCGCGCTGCTCGCGCTCGTGCCGAGATTTGGGAGCACCCGCGGCGGGCCCTGGCGCGCGCCTTCGGCATCCCGCTCGGCCAGCTGCCCGCTGAGCCGTTGACTCGCCCCGGTCATCCGCCGTTGCTGAGCCCACCCCATGGCCAAGAGCTTCCCCTCTCTCCTTGCGCTGGCGGCGCTCCTCGTCCCGCCGGCGGCGATCGCCGCCACGCCCGGCTTCACCAAGTTAACCCTCGACTCGTTCTTCTCCGCCGAGGGCGCGGCCATCGCCGATTTCAACGGCGACGGCCACATGGACGTCGCCGCCGGCCCGCGAATCTTTGCCGGTCCGGATTTCAAAACCAACCGGGTCTACCGTTCACCGCATGCGTTCGATCGGCTCAGTTACTCGAACAATTTCCTGACGTTTCACGACGATTTCAACCGCGACGGCCGGCCCGACATCCTCGTCATCGGCTGGCCGGGCAAGGAGGCGTTCTGGTTCGAGAATCCCGGCCCCGATCGACCGGGTGACTGGCCGCAGCACCTCGCTTACGGCAACGTCGACACCGAGTCACCCGGCTTTGCGGATGTCGATCGCGACGGCTCGCTCGATCTCGTGGGCGGCAGCGGCGGCCGCCTCGGCTACATGACGCGCCACCCGCGCGATCCGCAGGCGCCCTGGACGTTTCACCCGGTCACGCCGCCGGGCCAATGGCAGCGTTACACCCACGGCGTCGGCCTCGGCGATCTCAATGGCGATGGACGCGCCGACTTCCTCGAGGCCAATGGCTGGTGGGAACAACCCCCGAGCCTCGCCGGCGATCCGGTGTGGACGTTCCACGCCCAATCCTTCGGGCCCGGTGGCGCGCAGATGTACGCCTACGACGTCAACGGCGACGGCCGCGCCGACGTGGTGACCAGTCTCGCCGCCCACGGTTACGGCCTCAGTTGGTTCGAGCAAATCGCCGGGACCAACGGCGGCATCGCCTGGCGCGAGCACGCGATCACCAGTGCGGTCCCGGCGGAAAAGTTGCAGGGCGTGCAGTTTTCGCAGCCCCATGCCCTCATGCTCGTGGACATGGACGGCGACGGCCTGAAGGATCTCGTCACCGGCAAGCGTCACTGGGCCCACGGCGACAAAGGCGATCCCGAGCCGACGGCGCCCGCCGTGCTCTATTGGTTCAAGCTCACCCGCGGACCCGGAGGCGCCGCGTTCACGCCGCACCTGATCGATGACGATTCCGGGGTTGGCTGCCAGTTTCCCGTGGCGGACCTGAACGGCGACGGCCGTCCGGACCTCGCGATCACCAACAAGCGCGGTGTGTTCGTTTTCCTGCAGGGCGATCGTTGATTCGGCCGGACGGAGACAGGATGAACCGGATGGGAAATGGCCGCCAAGACGCGCAAGTAGGACGCAAAACTCCGAGCCGGGGTTAGCCGCAAAAAGACCTAGCGCGGCGGAGCCGCAACCAAAGGGGACCAAGCCGGATTAAACAGGAAGGCCGGGAAGATCGGGGAGAGGTCCGTTCCACCCGCTTCCCGAACTCCCCGATCTTCCTGTTCAAAATCCTCCCGGAAATGAGTGATTCGAGATTACAGCAGTACAAAAGACGCAAAACCAATCCGCCAATCCGGTTTAACCACAGAGACACAGAGGGCACGGAGCCGAGCCGCAGCTCGAACCCCAAACTCCGAACGCCAAACTCCAAACTCCGGGCCCCGGTTTCTGCCTTCTGCCTTCTTACTTCTTCATTCTTACTTTAGCGACGCCACGATGAAACTTCCCCGCTTCTTCTTTTCCGCCGGCATCACGTTCGCCGCGCTCGGGTTCACGGGTTCCGGCTTCGCCCAGGCCGCAACCAAACCCTTCGTGCCTTCACCCGAAGCGCTGAAGCGCGCCGCGGGCTCCAGCGGGATCGATCCGGCCGGGGACGGCGGCATCACGAAACATCCCGGCGGCTTCGACCGCCCGCAGGCGCCGGAAACCCTTCCCGGCAACGGACTGAAGCAACACGACTTTTTCGCGGCGGGCGTCCATTCGTCCCGTGACGGCAAGGGCATCGTCATGGTGCGGAACGGCCAGGTCGTGTGGAATTTCTACGATCCCACCGTCACCGGGAATTATTACGACGGCACGATGATGGCGAACGGCAATTTGCTCCTGGCTCACGCCCGGGGCGTGATGGTCATCGCCCCTGACAAATCGATCCTCTGGCGGTATCAGGTGAAGCCCATCGAGAACGAAATCGATGGCGTGCAACCCATCGGCACCGACCGCGTCGTGTTTCTGAAAAACAGCAACCCGAGCCCGCACCTCCTCGTCGCCAACCTCACGACCGGGAAAATCGAGAAGGACATCACCCTCCCGCTCGCGGGCGAGTCGCACATGAAGGAGGTCACCTACGTCCACATGCAGGCCCGCCGCCTGCGGCTGACACCGCAGGGCACCGCGCTCATCGCTTACACCATCGCGGACAAGGTCGCCGAATACGACGAGCACGGAAAGGAAGTCTGGTCCGCGCCGGTGCGCCAGCCGTGGTCCGTCGAACGCCTCAAGAACGGCCACACGCTCGTCGCTTCGGTGAACATGGAAACGATCGAAATGAACGCGAAGGGCGAGACGGTCTGGAAACTGACGCCGGCCGACCTCGCGGCGCAGGGCTACATCATCGACAAGCTGCAGACGGCGATGCGTCTCCCGAATGGCAATACGATCATCACCGTCAACAACGAGACCGCCTGGCGCGTCGGTGACACCCCGGACGAGTGGGCGCCCGTGCAGGCGATTGAGGTCAATGCGGACAAGAAGGTCGTCTGGGCCCTCCGCGACTGGAAGAACTTCGATGTCATCTCAACGCTACAGACCCTCGATGATCCCCGGATCAAGGAGCCGCTGCACTTTGGGTCGTTCCGGTGAGCGGAGAAGGCTGGGTTAGGAGTTAAGAGTTAGGAGTTAAGAGTTAAGAGTTAAGAGTTAAGAGCCGCCAATTCTCCGTAGCAGCGGACGGGGTATGGTCGCAAGAGCGTGCAAGAGGCGGAAAACCAATCCGCCAATCCGGTTTAACCACAGAGGCACAGAGGGCACAGAGCCGAGCCGCAGCTCGAACTCCAAACCCCAAACTCCGAACTCCTGCCCCAGTCAGGCGCGCACGCGGCTCGCCCTTTCCAGCGGTGTAGGGGCGCGCCTCGTGCGCGCCCGAATTACATTTCGAATTTCCTCGAGCCTCGTCCGCGCCGGGTTGGCCCGCTCGGACGTTGTCCTCGCGCGGTTGGCTTCGCCCACTTTTCGAGATCTGAAACTTGAGCGTTCAGCGTTGAGAGTTAGGCGTTGAGCGTTGGCTCCTGAATCCTGACTCCTTCCCTCCTTCCTCCGGTTTCTGCCTTCTTCCTTCTTTCTTTCCATCCATGCCCTTGCTCACTGTGGTTCCGCCGATGCCGGGCGCCGAGCGCCGCTTCCGGCCGTTTGTCGAATTCGTCCGCGCTTCGGGTTGGGACACCGAGTTCGTGCAACTCGAGTGGTCGGACCGCGTGCCTCCGTTCGGCTCGCACGAGATTTTTCCGCAAGTCACCGCGCAGACCGCGGGCAAGGTCGTGCTGGGTTTCTCGCTCGGCGCGCTCTACGCGCACCTTGGCGCCCTGCGCGCGCGGCACCTGATCCTCGGGTCGATCTCGCCGTTCTTCCTCGAGGATGACGACGAGCCGGAGCGCTGGATGATCTCCTACCGCGCCGGCAACGCCGACACGCCCGCCGACGTGCTGGTCGGCGCGAAGGAGGACGCGCAGATGCACCGCCGCGCGAGCGCCGTGCGGGATTTCTACCGGCGTCACACCTACACGGTCGTCCCCGCCGCCGAGCACGAACTCTGGCACCCGAATTACCTGCAAGCCATCAAGGCTGCGCTCGATCGGCTCGACCCGGTCGGGGACTTGGCCGCAAAAAGGCCTAGCGCGGCGGAGCCGCAACCAAAGGGGACCAAGCCGGATTAAACAGGAAGGCCGGGAAGATCGGGGAGAGGTCCGTTTCATCCGCTTCCCGAACTCCCCGATCTTCCTGTTCAACTTCCTCCCGGAAATGAGTGATTCGAGAGTACAGCAGTGCGGAAGGCGCAAAAAAACCAAACCGCCCAATCCGGTTTAACCACGAAGGCACAGAGGACACAGAGCCGAGCCGCAGCCCTCGAACGCCAAACTCCGAACTCCAAACACCAAACTCCGCGCCCCCCAGACCGGCGCGCACGCGGCTCCCAGCGGAATCGGTCGTCGCGTTTTGGTTGGGGCATTTTCAGGATGGGTCCGGCGCTGAGACCGGGTGAAGCACTCTGCTTTGCCCGCCAGCCCAAACTACCATGGCCAAAACACAAAATTCCCAGAAACAGACCAAGAAGGCGCCGCTGAAAACGCCGGCGGAGAAAAAGGCCGCCAAGCAGCTCAAGAAGAGCAGCCGCTGAGCGGTCGGGAATGCGGTTCTCCGATCCGTCATTCGCTCCGGATCGGTAGTTCCGTCGCGTAAACCCGCGCGAATTCCTCGCGCCCTTTCACCGGCGTGCGTCTCGATTACCGGACCGCGCCCGCCAGACTGGCCGCAGCCCGTCCGGCGGCCTCTGGCTGGCGGCGGCTCGGCCTGCTTCGCGTTCGCTTCGTGCCTTGGCGTCTTCGGGCTTAGCTCCCCTTCGAACCTTGAGTGGACGTGGCACCGCCGTGCTTGCTACTCCCCAGCCGCTGCGAGAAAATAGACCAACGCCCTCGGGGAAACGAACATTCCGATGGTGAGTTAACTCGACGAAAGAATACCTACCATGGGCGATAGATCTCCGAAATCCGTGCAGAAGCAGGCCTCGCAAAAACAATCGAAGTCCGACGTTTCGAATCAAAAGAAGCAGTCCCTGATCGCGTCGCAGCAGGCGACGAAGGCGAAGGCTGCAGCAGCCAAGAAGAAGTAAGTCACGTCGCGGACGGGCTTGGACCGTCTCGGCCGTTGATGTCGCCGGCGTTGCGGGTCTTCCGTGACGCCGGCGTTTTTCTTTCTGGCGAGTGACGATGTCGAAGTCGTCGGCGTCGACGTCGTGATCCAGGAAGCCGGCGGCGCGATCATCGAACAGGGTGCCGCGACGCTCACCAACGGGCTGTTGTCTCCACCGGCCATTGGCACAGGAGGACAAGCCAAGGCCAATCCAAGCGCGCCCAGCCGGGGTGCATTTGCCATCGGATTTCAGCCGGCCAGTGATTAACGGCCTCTTGACGGGGGCGAAATGGGTGCTTTTCTATACCGGTGAGGTTCGAATTCGACCCAGCAAAGTCGCGAGCAAACAAGGCTAAACACGGGATTGATTTTATTGAGGCGCAAACGCTTTGGCAGGACGAACTACGTCTTGAAACGCCCGCCCGAAGCTCCACCGAACCGAGACACCAAATTCTAGGAATGATCGGCAATACGGTTTGGTCAGCGTTCATCACCTATCGCGACGAAGACATCCGGATCATTTCCGTCCGCCACGCCCGCGATGAAGAGAAAAATAAATACTATGGCCGCTAAGAGAAAACTTACCGCAGAAGAATTGGATGCCTTGCACGATTCGGGCGAGGCGATGACCGGCCACCTTGATTCTCAGCATTCGCGCCGCCCCGGCCTCGAAATCCAACGAGTCAACGTCGACTTTCCGAAGTGGATGATCGAATCGCTCGACGAAGAGGCCGGACGCCTGGGGATTCCGCGGCAGTCGGTCATCAAGTTCTGGATCTCCCAATGCCTTGAGGGACGAAAAGTGAAGCGGAGCTAACTCCGGCGCTTTCGCGCGAAGCCCGGAGTGAACGGATTTCAGCCGCGGAGGCGCCGTCGTATTGGCGATAAACGCGGTGGCCGCAAAAGCGGGAGGTAAAGGGATGGCCGCAAAAAGGCCTAGCGCGGCGGAGCCGCAACCAAAGAGGACCAAGCCGGATTAAACAGGAAGGCCGGGAAGATCGGGGAGAGGTCCGTTCCACCCGCTTCCCGAACTCCCCGATCTTCCTGTTCAAAATCCTCCCGGAAATGAGTGATTCGAGAGTACAGCAGTACAAAAGGCGCAAAAAAACCAATCCCCCGAGCGGGCGCGGACGAGTGCTGCCGTAAGATCTTTCGTAGGGGCGCACCTCGTGTGCGCCCGGCTTGCGGTTCGGAAATAGAAACCGCTGGCCGTTGTAGCCCGCTGCGTGAGCAGCGGGACGACGTGATGCGAAGCTCTCGAGAAGTCCCTGCCCTCACGGGCAGGGCTACCCGAAGCGGGCGCCGCCGACAACGTGATGCTGCTGCTCTGCGCCGCCGCTTGGTTAAGGGGCTGGCTTGCGAAGGCCGAATTGGTAGATGCCAGCTTGAAGGTTACCGCGACCGTCGAGGGGGCGGTGACATTCTCAAGTGTGAAAGTGGTCCCACTGTTCTGCACGCCAGTGCCGTTAACCAGCCATTGATCCACCACGTAACCGCTCGCCGGCGTGGCAGTGAAGGACGCAAGACCCCGACCTCAACTCTCAACCGGCCTCCGGGATCACGAACGGTACCGCTCCAACCAGTGGGCATAGGGTGCTGGCAGCACCCAGGCCGCACGATCCGTCTTCAGTTCCAGCGCCGCGTGATACGGCCAGTTCGGGTTCGCGAGGTGGGCGCGGCCGACCAGTACCTGATCCAGGTTCCCGGACGCGACCGTTTCCTCCGCCAGTCGGGGATCGTCGATTCCCCACGACGACGCGACGAGCAGACCCGTTTCCCGGCGGACACGGCCGGCGATGGGCGCCAGGAAGGCCGGTGCCCACTGGATGGTTGCCAGGGGCGTCGAAAATCCGAGGGAGACGCTGAGCAGATCGAGTCCCCTTTTTTTGAAGCCGCGCGCCAATTCGATCGACTCGGATAGGGTCTCCTCGTCGCGGCCATCAAACTCAATCACTCCGAACCGCGCGGTCAGCGGCAGTCGCTCCGGCCAGACCTCGCGTACCGCCTCCAGGGTCTCCAGGAGAAATCGGGAGCGATTGGCCAGGCTCCCGCCGTAGGCGTCCTGCCGTTGATTGGAATGCGCCGAAAAGAAGCTCTGGCCCAGATATCCATGGGCGAAGTGGAGTTCCAGCCATCGGAATCCGGCCTCGCGAGCGCGGATCGCGGCCGCGACGAAATCCGACTTCACCCGCGTGATGTCCTCCCCGGTCATCGCCCGCGGAACGCGAGGCAGATTCGCCCCGAAGGCCACCGGTGACGGCGCGATCGTCGGCCACGCCCGGGGATCGTTTTCCGCCATGTGATCGTCGCCTTCCCAGGGCCGGTTGGCGCTGGCTTTGCGGCCGGCGTGGGCGATCTGAATTCCGGGCACCGCCCCAGCCTTCTCCACCGCCGCGACAATGGGAGCGAAGGCCTCAGCCTGCGCGTCACTCCACAGGCCGGTGCACCCCGGCGTGATTCGCCCTTCCGGCGCCACGGCGGTCGCCTCCACCACCACCAAACCGGCGCCGCCCCTGGCCAACCCGGCCAAGTGCACCCGATGCCAGTCGTTCACCAGACCATCGACCGCCGAGTACTGGCACATGGGCGGCACGCCGATGCGGTTCTTCAAGGTGACGTCTTTGATGCGAAGAGGGGAGAACAGGTGGCTCGGCGTGCTGGACAGGATGCAGGAGGAGCCAACGCTCAACGCGCGGGACAAAGGAAGAAGGAAGAAGGAAGAAACCGAGCCGAAGGGCGTTTACCTCGCGTCGAAGCTCCGCGTCCTCCCTTGACCTCGGCGTCCTCTGTGTTCCCCAGAGACTGGGCAATGCCCACAGACCCTAGGACAACGTCCGAGGGGAGCGAAACTGGCGCGCGCGCGGCTCGCGGAGGGTCGGAAAGAAATTTGAGGCGCGCACGAGGCGCGCCCCTACATGGCAGGAAATGGCGAGGCGCGTGCGCGCCTAGCTGTGCGGGGGCGGAGGAGTTTGGAGTTCGGAGTTTGGGGTTTGGAGTTCCACGTCTGTGGCTCGGCTCCGTGTCCTCTGCGCCTTCGTGGTTAAACCGGATTGGGCGGCTTGTTTTTTTTGCGCCTTCTGCGCCTTTTTTCGGCCAACGCCTGCGGCGAGACCATAGACTACAGACTTCGAACTATCGGCGACGGGAGACGCAGATCGTTAGTCCATGGTCCATGGTCGATCGTCCGCCCGCAGGCGGCGCCGGGCACGAACTCAGGCCGACTTGCGGGTGGCGGGGGCGGCCGTGCGGCGCAGCTCTGAGGCGGAAATGCGGGTGAGCCGGCCATCCTTCATCACGACGATATTCGTGCCGGTCTGGATCGCGGTCTGGCGGGCCAACTCGGCCGCCCGAAGCAGCGCGGCGCCAGCGGTGCGGAGATCTGGATTCCTAGCTTGTGTGATGGTTTTCACGGATTTTGCCCCCAGTCCAACAGGACCGGAGCTTCGCCCACATTGTCGTATTTAACCCAGTCGTCCACTGCCAGTTTGTAGGCGCGGTCAAAGTTGCGCAGCCCGGCGGCAAAACGACGCCGAATAACGTCCTCAGGAATATTATGGCCGCCCTGTCGCACGCGTTCGGCGACACGGGCGATGGCAGCTTCGGCATTTGGCAGCGAGAGGAAGAACAGGCTGACGTGGTACCCTTGTTTCCGCCAGCGGGCGAGGTGCGAAAGGTAGGTGAGGCCGGAAAGCGTGGTTTCGAAAGCGAAGCTCTCACCGCGCCGCGCGCAGGCGGCGATTTCCTGCAGCATCAGTCGGCCGGCCTTGATGGCAGCGGTCTCAGGCGCGAAAGGGGAAAGTCCTGCGGCGATCAAATCGGCGTTGATAAAGCGCGGACACTGCGCCTCGACGGGAAGGAAGGTGCGAGCGAAGGTCGTCTTCCCCGCGCCGTTGGGGCCGGCGATGATGATGATCTTTCGCTTCATGGTGACGGCCAGCGCAGGGGAGCTTTCCGGTGCGTGGAGGATGCAGCAATCCGGATTCTTATCGGGTTTTGGCCGCGAGGAGGCGCAGCGCAGCGGAGCCGCAACCAAATCAGACCTCAAGCCTTCGAACCTCGGAGTTTAAGCGCAAAGCTGCGAAGGCGCTAAGGGCCGACTCGACGATCCTTTTTCACGCGGAGCCGCGGAGACGCGGAGCCGGGAGATTCTAAAACCGGGAGATCGGGGCGACCGGGAAGCGAACGCTCCGAACTTTCCTAGCTTAGGGATGAGAGTTGAGTTAGCGGGCAGCTCGAGGAACGGCGCGTTCGAACTCGGGGAACGCTCAACGCTCGGGACAAAGGAAGAAGTAAGAACGAAGAAGTATGAAACCGAGCCGAAGGGCGGCAGGAGGGAGCGGTCGGAATTCACGAGCCAACGCTCAACGCCCAACTTTGAACGCTGAACGCTGAAGTTTCGAACCAACACCCCCGCTCTACGGGCACCCATTCCAAGGATGATTTCGCGACACGCCCGAGCGCATCGCGAGAACCGGTCAGCGTGTCGCTTCGCTCGGCACTCGAGAGGGGACCTCGTCCAGGGCTCTATTACCCACAAGCCTCTGATTTGACCGGAGTGGGCTCTGCCCACAGCGCGAGGACAACGTCCGAGTGGGCAAGCCGGCGCGCACGCGGATCGCGGAGGGTCGGAAATGAATTGAGGCGCGCACGATGCGCGCCCCTACAGGGCAGGAAATGGCGAGCCGCGTGCGCGCCTGTCGGGGGCGGGCCGGAGTTTGGGGTTTGGAGTTTAGAGTTCCACGGCTGCGGCTCGGCTCCGTGTCCTCGGCGCCCTCCGTGTTTAAACCGGATTGGGCGGTTTGTTTTTTTTTGCGCCTTTTGTGCTTTTTTGCGGCCAACCCCGGCTCGGCGGCTTGCGTCCGCTTGTGCGCTTTTGCGGCCGGCCCCCCGGTGGATTGCCGCAATCGAGACTCACCGCCGCTCGGGCTCGACGCGGACCAGCCAGCGCCAGGCCTGGCCGGGAGAGACTTCGACCAGCCCGGCGCGTTTGTTGAAGGAATTGTGCAGGCCGAAGAAGGGCTCGGGGCAGAAGAAGCCATCGGCGGTGCCGCCGTAGAGGTTGAACTGGATGAACGGCGCGCTCGGGAGCGATTCGCCGTGGTGACTGACCTTAACGCCGAGTCCACTGGCATCGATCACACGGAACCACGGGTCTCCGGGCATGCCGCCGAATGATACTGCCGGAAGCACCTTGATTGAACTCAAGGGAACCGCAGGGCTGAAGCTGCGTTCGCGGGTCGTACCGTCTGGCGCGCCGTCGGCTCCGCGCAGGTATTCGAGGCGGGCGGGGCTCTCGATCTTGTAGCCGTCGAGGGGTGAGCCGGGCAGCAGCGGCACGGCGAACGCGATGTGATTCCCGATCGAGAAGAACATCGGCGCGGTGTTCGCCGCGGACGCCGTCACGGCGTGCTGGAGTTCGACCTTTCCCTCGCTGAGCCGGTAGGTGATGTGCAGCTCGAAACCGAAAGGGTATTGCGCGCGGGTGGCGGCATCGTCGACCAGCGCCACCTCGACTGCCGCCTCAGTCTCGTTCGCCCACGAGCGAACGACGCGCCACGGCTTGGTGCGGGCGAAACCATGCTGGGGCATCGGGTAGCGGCGGCCGTCGTAGTCGTACTCGCTTTCGATTTTGCCGTTCACGGGTTTCGCGTCGCGGGGGACGCTCGAGCCGAGGGCAGGCCAGAGCACGGAGGCTTTGCCGCGGAAGCCGGGCGCGGGAGCGTAACTGCCGCCGCGGTAGAGCAGCTCGATCCAGCGGCCCTGGAACTCGACGCGCAGGCTCGACAATTCTCCGCCCTCGGTGGGCGCGACCGCGGCTTCGACGCGGGCGGTGTCGTCGCGGAGGACGACGAGGGAAACCTTTTCGGGGGTGGCCGATTCATGCACCGAGTAACGCGGGGTGGCGGCCGGGAGGGCGCTGGCGCTGAAGCACAGACATCCGACCCACGGGGTGAAGAGCGCGAAACGAATCATGGGCGGGAGGGTGCCGGCCATTCGAGGTGGCCGCAAGACGGCGCAAGGGGACGCAAAAGAACAAACCGCCCAATCCGGTTTAACCACGAAGGCACAGAGGACACAGAGCGCCTCTTGCTGCCGAGCAATCCAGTTCGGTCTCTCAACTCTCAACTCTCAACTCTCAACTCTCAGCCCTCAACTAGGAGCTGAGAATTGCCGCAAAAAGGCGCAAAAGGCGCAAAAAAAACCAAACCTCCCAATCCGGTTTAAACACGGAGGGCACAGAGGACACAGAGCCGAGCCGCAGCCGTGGAACTCTAAACTCCAAACCCCAAACTCCAAACTCCTCCCCCCCTCGGACAGGCGCGCACGCGGCTCGCTTCGACGAATTTCGTCGGGGCGCGGCTCGACCGCGCCCGGTTTGGAGCCCGACTTTTGGCGAGTCGCGTGCGCGCCGGGGTTGCCCCCGCTCGGCAGGCTCGCGGCTGTGGGCGGCGTGCGCGCCGCCCACTTTGGGAACGCAGAGGACGCGGAGGGGAGGGAGGACGCGGAGGGTTTTGGAGTGGGGCGCCTAAAGTCAGGGGGACGGCCGGCGATCCTCGTGCGGTGAGATTGAAGCGCGTGAATCACGCGACACACCCCGTCGCTTCGCGCCACCCCTCTCGAGCCGGAACGATGCAGTGGAACGAAATCGGCGGGTGTGGGCACCCGCCCTCCATTGTAGGCGGATCGTTCAGACTTCCGCTCGCGCTCCTCTCAAAGAGCAATCCATGGAGGGACGGTGCCCCCACCGTCCACGGCTGCCTTTCGTCGAGCGGAACGTTCACCAATCAGTTTAGCAACCGCCGCTCTTCGCAGGTCTCTGTCCTTCATTCGAGAAACGGCCCGGCGGCGAGCCGTTCGACGCCGCTCACGGCTTGAATCCCAGGCGGACTTGAGGCCTTGAGCCTGCCGAAAGGCGGCGGCCCTACAATCAGCGGGTGTAGGCTTTGATCACCCGACGAATGCGTCCGTCTTCCTTCGTCATGATGTAGAGGTCGCGGGTGACTTCGTCGTAGCCGATGCGGAGGTGGGCGCGCTTCGCTTTCGAGAAGGCGCCGATCGTCGTCGCGGCGCCGTTGCGGACGATGTTCAGCTCGTAGACTTTCGAGTCGGACAGGGTTGCGTCGAAGTTCATGAAAAACAGCCGGCCGGTCACGATGTCGCCGAAAACGTATTTGTGCTGCAGCGCTTCGAGCGGGCCGGCGTAGACGAACCCGCCGCTGATCGCGTTGCCGTCGGTGTGATCAAACATCCCATGCGGCATCTTGTACGGCGCGAGGTCAGCGGGTTGGGCGGCGAAGTTCACTTTCGCGTCGCGCAGCACGTCGACCTTCGTCGGGCCTTCGACCTTGTTCCAACCGTAGTCGCCGCCTTTCTCGATGAGGTTCACTTCCTCGACGTTCGACTCGCCGATGTCGGCGACGATGAGCCGCTTTTTTCCATAGGAGACATCCCAGCTCATCCGGTGCGGATTGCGGAAGCCGTAGGCCCAGATCTCGGGGCGGGCGAGCGGGTCGGTGCTGTGCGCGAAGGGATTGTCGGCCGGGATGCCATAGGTGCCGGCCGGGGCGTTGGTGCCGCGCGGATCGATCCGCAGCACCGTGCCGAGCAGGGAGCGCGGGTTGTGCGCGAGTTGGGGCATCTTCAGGTTCACCGACCCGCCATCGCCGACGCCGAGGAAAATCAACCCGTAGTCGGGGTCCTTGGGATCGACCGGGGCGAACGCGAGATCCTGGCTGCCGTGGGCGGTGGTCGGGGTCTTGAAGCGCAACACTTCGCGGCGCGTGCCGGTGAAGTGGTCGGCCTTGGGGTCGGCAATCTTCCACTCCGAAACCACCCAGTGGAGCGTCGGCGTGCCCTGGAAGGGGATGGTGACCTTCTCATACCAGTCGTCGTTGATCGCCTTCTTTTCCGGCGTGAGCTCGGCGTGCGTGGTGTAGAGCAGGCCGTTGCGGAGAAAGTCCGGGTGAAACGAGAAACTGCCCAGGCCCGTGCCAATGCCGGGCTCGAAAACGAAGTCGGGGAGCTTGTCCCGGGTATCCAGATACACGCTGACCTGCCGGTTCTGCACGCGGTAGATCACGCCCATCTGATCGCTGACGAAAAACGCGCCGTCCTTCTGCGGGCTGGAGCGGAGCGTCGCGATGCCCTTGTCGGGCCGGCGATTCGCGGCGAGCGGGATCTGCACGTAGTCCTCGAGTTCGATGACGAGTCCGGATTTCTCCACCGGCGGAATCAGCCGGGGCGTCTGGGCGGACGGCGGGGTGAGGTTGACGGCAAACGGTTTCAACTTCGCCCGTTCGGATTCCGCGTCGATGTAGGCGAGGATGGCCGTGACCTGTTCCGCGGGCAGCGCGGCAAACGGGGGCATCACGATCTTGTAGCGCCGGAAGAGCGCGTTCGCCCGCGGATTGCCCGACTCGACCACCGCGGTCGCATTGCTGATCTGCTGCCGCAATTCGTCGCCGCTGAGCACCTGCGTCACGCCGCCCAGGGGCGGTCCCATCGTGTCGCGGTCAAGGGCGTGGCACGACGCGCAGTATTGCGTGAACAGTGCCTGGCCCTGCATGAGGGTCGCAGCGTCGCGCGGGTAACTGGCCGGAGCGGGGGCGACGGCGGCCTGGGCGGCGACGGCGGTGAGAAGGAGGAGGAAGAATGCGGGGAGGGGGAGGGGCACGAGGAACGGGATTGAGGAGGAGGGATAAGGGAAGAAGGATGAAGGAAGAAGGAAGAAAGGGGGAGGAGGGGGGAGTTGAGAGTTGAGGGTTGCGGGGGAAGTTGAGGGAAGGGAGTTGAGAGTTGAGGGTGGGGAAACGCTCAACGTTCAACGCGTAACTTTGAACGCTCAAGTGGCCCTGCGGGGGAGCGCAGGGCCGAGCCGACACCCCCCGCCCTGCGGGCATCCATTCCAAGGATGATTTCGCGACGCGCCCGAGCGCATCGCGAGAACCGGTCAGCGTGTCGCTTCGCTCGGCACTCGAGAGGGGACCTTCGAAAGGCGGTTCGAGAAGTTCACCTTTCGAGCCGGAATGATGCAGTGGAATGAAATCGGCGGGTGTGGGCACCCGCCCTCCAGGGTAGGCGGGTCGTTCGGATGTGCGTCAGGTTCAGGTCTCGGGAAAGCAATCCATGGAGGGACGGTGCCCTCACCGTCCATGGCTGCCTAACGTGCGACGAGACGATGCAGTGGAATGAAATCGGCGGGTGTGGGCACCCGCCCTCCAGGGTAGGTGGATCGTTCGGATGTCCGTCAGGTCCAAGTCTCGGGAAAGCAATCCATGGAGGGACGGTGCCCTCACCGTCCAGGGCTGCATTTCGTCGAGGGGAACGTTCAGCGCCCGCCGGCGGGCCGAGGGGCCAGACGTCCAGCAATCCGCGCCACACAACCTTGTTTCGCCTCGAAGAGGCCCGGCGATAAACGCCGGCCCTACAATCGAACCAACGTCCAACGTTTCAGAAAAAGCGGCGCACGTCTCAGAACCGGCGGCGCACGTCTCAGAACCTACGTCGAACGTCTCAGGGCCAAGGGCGAACGTCTCAGTACCAATGTCGAAAGTCTCAGAACCAGCTTCGCACGCCTCAGAACCAACGTCGCACGCCGCAGAACCGGCGCATGCAGAGTGTTCCGGCCACCACCCAAAAAAACCCGCCGGCCCCCGGCCGGCGACTAGGGAATCGGCGCAGCCGATTCCCTACTGCTTGATGGTTTTCCGGCTCTTATAGTCGTGCCAGAAAATGCTGATCACGAGGTAGAATCCCCCGGCCGCCGCGGCGAGGAAGCTCAGGATCGCGAGCGTGGGATAACCGAACAGCCGCGAGCTCGTTTCGATCCGCATCATCAATGACGCGCCGATCACGAGGGAGGCGAGGATCACACCGGTGGTGATCCGGTTCGCGATCTTCTGCATGCCTTCCATCATCGTTTTCGCGTCCACGAGTTTCACCTTCACCTCCAGTTCGGAGTTGGTGACCGCGTCCATGATCTGGTTCAGCCGGGAAGGCAGCCCGCCGAGGAACGTCTTCAGCTCGAGGAGCGAGCTCATGATGTTCCCCTTCGTGATATCCTTCCGCAGGCGCTGCGTCATGATCGCGTCGACGTGGCGGCGGACCGAGTCGTTGGGATTGAACTCCGGCGCGAGGATGCGGCCGACTTCGTCGAGCTGGAGCAGCGTCTTGCCGAGCAGCGTCAGCTCGCTCGGCACGTAGAGCCCGTTCTCGGCCGCGCTCCGGGTGACTTCGAGCAGGGCGGCGCCGACCTTGAGCTGCGCCAGGCCCTGGTCGCTGTGTTGCGCGAGAATCTGGCTCATTCGCCGGCGGAACACGTCACGGTGGAAGTCCTCGGCCTTGTCGCTCGCGCGGACCACGATGTCCACGGCGGAGTCACTGTTGCCTTCGGTGATGGCGAGGATGAGCCGGAGCAACTCCTCCTGCATGGCGGGCGCGGTGTGTCCGACCATCCCGAGATCCAGTAACCCGATGCGACCCTCGTCGGTGAGAAAGATGTTACCCGGGTGCGGATCGGCGTGGAAGAGTCCGTCGACCATGACCTGCTGGAGATAGGCCCGGAACAACTCGTCGCACAACGGCTCGCCCTTGACGTCGAGCCGGGCCAGCGGGGTGAGCGAGGTGATCTTGCGCCCGGTGACGAACTCCATCGCGAGGATCGCCCGCGTCGAGTAGTCGGCGATGGGCTGGGGCACCTGGATGCGCTGGAATTCCGCGAGGTTGCGGCCGATCGCGAGCATGTTCTGGGCTTCGCGCTCGTAGTTGAGCTCGTTCTGGATCGAGAGGCGGAACTCCTCGATCACGGTGGCGAACCGGTAGCGTTTGCCGATCTTGGTGTGCTCATCGAGGGTGCTGGCGATTTCCTTCAGCACCTCGAAGTCATGGCTGATCTGCTGCCGGATGTGCGGTCGCTGGACCTTCACGACGATCTTCCGGCCGTCGCGCAGTTCGGCGAAATGCACCTGGCCGAGCGAGGCGGCGGCGAGCGGCTCGCGATCGAAGCGGGCGAAGGCCTTGGAGATCCGGACGCCGAGCTCGGCCTCGACGATCGTCTCGACCTCCTCGTAGGGGAACGGCTTCACGCGATCCTGGAGTCGCTCGAGGGCCTGGCGGAAGGCTTCGGGCAGCAAGTCGGGCCGGCCGGCCAGGACCTGGCCGAGTTTGACGTAGGTCGGGCCCATGGCTTCGAGGTCGTCGGCGAGCTGGTCGGGTGTGACCCGGCCCTTTTCCGGCGGCTGGCCGGTATGCCCCTCAGCCGGTTCGCCCTCGTGCTCGAAGTTCATCTGCCGGGCGAGGTCCGAGCGGCCGTACTTCCAGAACAGTCTGGCGATTTCCTTGTAACGCTTCAGGTGAGCGGCGGAGAGTTTCATGGTGACAAAGCCCGGCCCGGCAACGAATCGACGCGGGGCCAAGGTTCGGACACCTTTCGCGGCGCGTGGTTCGCGACCGTCGGCACTTTCCCCTCGGCGGCGGACGGCGGGGGAGGTTCACCCGGCTGGCGTTTGGGCACTGTTCGCGCAATTTGGAGTCAATCCATTCCACATGTTCTCCGCCGCCAAAGACGCCGTGACCAGCAAGGCCGCCCAGGTCTACGTGAACGGGGTGATCGAACGCTACGGTCACCTGGAGGAATTCCGGATCGATTCGAAGCGCAACCGCGTGGAGATGGTCTGCCAGTTGATTGGCGAGACGACCCCGATCGGCGTGACGATCGAGAACTACCGCGTGGAGGTCGAAGGCGACCAGAAGTACATCATGGTCCTCGAAAGCTCCGCGACGCGGCCGTGGATGCAGGCGGTCATGCGCGACCACCTGAATGGACGGAGGTTTGCGCTGCCGGGCTGGGCGGCGGCGGCGTTGTGACGGGCGGGCCGGAGGCCCGCTGGTTGAGAGGTGAGAGGTGAGAGGTGAGAGGTGAGAGATGAGAGTTGAGAGTTGAGAGCTGAGCGTTGAGGGATGAGAGCGGTTGGCGCGATGCGCGAGACGGAGGGGTGTTCAAGTGTAGGGCCGCCGCTCGTCGGCGGGCCTTGTGTTTCCATGCGCGAAGAGGCCCGGCGGTGAACGCCGGCCCTACATTCCACCGCTGCGCTCAGAATGACAGAGAAGGAAATGGACGAACGACCAATTCGGATTGGCCCAAATACCAACCTCTGCGTTCCCGCCTGGCCGAGTCGTGATTGCGGATACTCGGGTAGCGCCGGCCCTACACCGAACGGTGAACGTTCAGTCCTACATTATACCGGCTTGGACGGTGAGGGCACCGTCCCTCCATTGATTGCTCCTTCAGACGACAAGCATAGATCCTACGAAAAGTTCTCCGACCATGGAGGGCGGGTGCCCACACCCGCCGGCTTCTTTCCACTGCATCGTTCCGGCTCGAGAGGGGACCTTCGAGCAGCATTTCGACAAGATCCCCTCTGGAGTGCCGAGCGAAGCGACACTCTGACCGGATCTCGCGATGTGCACCCGCACTTCGCGAAATCTCGCCCTGAATGGGTGCCCGCAGGGCGGGGTCTGTTGGCTCGACGGCTTTCCCGGTGGGACGGCTGTGGCCTGAGACCGGCACACCTTTCCGGCTCTCAACTCTCAACCCTCAGCTCTCAACTCCAACCACAACCCTCAACTCTCAACTCTCAACCAAGCTCCCCAATCAATTCACCAGATTGATCGGCTTCCCGGCCTGAAACGCCGCGATGTTCTCGGCGGCGACTTTCGTGAGGCGGCGGCGGGCTTCGACGGCGGCCCACGCGATGTGCGGGGTGAGCGTCAGATTCGGCGCCTTGAGGAGCGGGTTGTCGGCGGGGATCGGTTCGACCGTCACGACGTCGAGGGCCGCACCCGCGATCCAGCCGGCGTGCAGGGCCTCGGCGAGGTCGGCGTCGCGGACGAGCGGACCGCGCGACGTGTTAATCAAATAAGCGTTCCGCTTCATCGACTGGAGCAGGCTCTTGTTGACGAGACCGGTGTTCTCCGGGGTGAGGTTGCAATGCAGCGTGACGACGTCGGCCTCGGCGAAGAGTTCGGGAATGCCGCGCCAGCTGACCGGATACGCGGGCGGGTTGCCCTGGAAGACGTCGTTGGCGAGGACGTTCATCTTAAAGGCAGCGGCGAGTTCACCGACGCGCCGGCCGATGCGGCCGAAGCCGACGATGCCGATGGTCTTTCCGGCGACCTCCGCGAGCGGCTTGCGCCAGAAGCTCCACTCGTTGACGCGGCTCCATTCGCCCTGGCGAACGAGGTCGCTGTGCAGCTGGGGCTGGCGGAGGAAATTGAGCAGGAGCGCGAAGACGTATTCCGCGACGGCGTCGGTGCCGTAGATCGGGACGTTGGAGACGGCGACGCCGCGGGCGCGGGCGGCCTTGACGTCGACGACGTTGTAGCCGGTCGCGAGCACGCCGACGAATTTCAGCTTCGGCAGCTTGGCGAGCGTCTCGGCGGACAGCGGCGTCTTGTTGGTGAGGAGAACGTCCGCGTCGGCGGAGCGCTCGAGAATCTGATCCGCGGCCGTGCGGTCGTGGCAGACGAACTCGCCGAGGCGGGCGACATCATCCCAGGGATTGTCGCCGGGGTTCAAAGTGGCGCCGTCGAGGACTACGATTTTCATGGTAAGAAGAGGCTGGGGTGGGGGAGGCCGCGAGGGGAGGCGGGAAGCGGAGTGATAAGAGAAGGGAGCGGGGGGAGGGAAGAGCGAAGACAAGGCGAAGTAAGAAGGAAGAAGGAAGAAGGAAGAAAATCAGCCGGTGCGGTGGTGGGTGGGTCAGGAGGAGTGTGGCCGGCTTGGTCATTATGAGTGCGGCGAAGAGTCCTTACGACGAAGCGTCCTTGGCCTGCGAACAACACATCCCGGCGCGGTGCGCCACCCCTCTGGAGCCCGTCTATGCAGTGGAAACAACCACAGATGGACACAAATGGACACGGATTCAGAGGCGCCGATCCAACACCGGGCGGCTAGAAATCAGGCGCACCGTTTGGTGGGCGATGGCCGGGGTCTTCCCCATCTGTGTGCATCTGTGGTTCTGTGGACGTTCCGTCGCTCGAAAGGCAGCCTTGGACGGTGGGGGCACCGTCCCTCCATGGGTTGCTTTCCTGGAGGAGGAACCGACGGACATCTGAACGAACCGCCTGCCCTGGAGGGCGGGTGCCCACACCCGCCGATTTCTTTCCACTGCATCGTTCCGGCTCGAGAGGGGTGCGCGCAGGGTGGAGTGTGTGGTTCGAAATCGCCGTACGCGTTTCAGCGGGCCAGTGAAGTGGCACGGGTCTCCCGACCCGTGTGAACCGTACGGAAAGTATTTCACGGGTCAGGAGACCCGTGCCACGCTGGGCGCATGTCCTGCCTCACGCGTTTTGCTTTCGCCGGATTTTTCCTCGCCCCTTTCGCCGCGATGGCTGCCTCGGCGTCCATGGCGGCCGCACCCTGGCGCACCCGCGAGTTCATTTACGAGCAGGCGTCGTTTCCCCAGTGCCATGCGTCGACCATTGTGGAGAGCACGGCGGGGACGTTGCTGACGGCGTTCTTCGGTGGCACGCACGAGAAGCATCCCGATGTCGGCATCTGGATCTCGCGACACGAAGGCGGCCGGTGGAGCGCGCCGATCGAGGTGGCGAACGGGATTCAGTTCACGCGTCCCGACGGCATGGTGGTCCGTCACCCGACATGGAACCCGGTGCTGTTTCAACCGAAGGGCGGGCCGCTGCTGCTGTTCTACAAGGCGGGCCCGACGCCGCAGACATGGTGGGGCATGTTGACGACGTCGACCGACGACGGCCGGACTTGGAGCGAACCGCGGCGTCTGCCCGAGGGCGTGCTCGGTCCGATCAAAAACAAGCCCGTGCAACTCGCGGATGGTTCGCTGCTGTGTCCGAGCAGCACGGAAAGTCCGGTGGACGGATGGACAATTCACTTCGAGCGCACGCGGGATCTCGGACGAACGTGGGAGTTCATCGGGCCGATTCACACGCAGCAGGAGTTCGGCGCGATCCAGCCCAGCGTGCTGCAACACCGCGACGGCCGGCTGCAGATTCTCGCGCGAACGAAAAACGATGTGCTCGTCACGAGCTGGTCGGCCGATCAAGGCCGCACCTGGAGTCGCGTCGAGGCGACGAAGCTTTCGAATCCGAATTCCGGCACCGATGCCGTCACGCTCGCCGATGGGCGGCACGTGCTCGTGTACAATCCGACGCGGCGGCAGCCGAACGGAGCGAACGGTCCGCGTTCGCCGTTGATCGTGGCGGTGTCACAAGACGGCCGCGAATGGCAGGACGCCGGGACGCTCGAGACCGACGACGCGGCGAATGGGTATTCGTATCCCGCGGTGATCCAGACGCGGGATGGAATGATTCACATCACGTACACCTGGCGCCGGGAACGGATTCGTCATGTGGTGATTGGCCCGGCGGAGCTGGGCACGAGGAAGTAAGAAGGTAGAAGGAAGAAGGAAGAAACGGGGCGGCGCTGTGCGCAGGGGGAGAGTTGAGGGCTGAGAGTTGAGGGTTGAGAGAACGGACAAAAGAAGTCCGACGGCTGGTGCCGTAGGGCCGGCGCTCCTCACCGGGCCTCTTCGTGAATGAAAGCCGTGGCCCGGCGACGAGCGCCGGCCCTACACCAAACGGTGAACGCCCTGTCCG
>CANJCM010000076.1 GCA_947472765.1 Opitutia bacterium | reverse complement strand
CTTAAACGTCCAGGAACTGCACGTTCAGCGCATTGTCCTCGATGAACTGGCGGCGGGGCGGGACTTCGTCGCCCATCAGGAGGGTGAAGAGGGCGTCGGCTTTCGCGGCGTCGTCGATGTTCACCTTCAGGAGGCGGCGCTTGTCCGGGTCCATCGTCGTTTCGAAGAGCTGCTTCGGATTCATTTCACCGAGACCCTTGTAGCGCTGGATGCTGAGGCCCTTGCGGCCGTTGGCGCGAATCTGCGCCACGATCTCGAGGGGGCCGTGCAGCTCGGTCTTCGACTCGCTCTTCTGGCCGGGATTCTCGGTGATGGTGAAGCGTACTTCCTCGGTCGAGCGGAACGTCTTGATGTCGAGTCCGGCGGCGACGAGCGCCTTGAGCAGCTTCGACATCTCGGTGCTCTCGAAGATTTCGTGGATCGTAATGCGCTTGAGCGCGGCGGCGGGCTTCTTTTCCGCCGTGGCGCCGGCCGCGTCGCCGTTGCCATTGGCGGGCTCGACCTGCTCGGTGAGATCCGCGTTCAGCCGGTGGGCTTGAAGGAAGCGGGCGCGGGCGGCCTCGTCATTGAGGAACTCGTGTGACTCCTGGTTGCCCTGCCGGATCCGGGCGACGTAGCGCGGGAGAGCCAGCGTGGCTTGATCGTGAGTATCGAGATACTCGGCGAGTTCGGCACCGTAACGCGTGACGCCCGCGCCGAGCTTCTCGAGCGCGGCGAGGTTCTCGACCAGCTTGTCGATTTGGTCGGGGTTGAACACGTGCTGGTCCGCGAGCCGCGCCAGGACGACATCCTCCGAGCCGAGTTCGAGGAGGATGCGGTTGAGCTGGTCGTCGTTGTCGACGTACTGCTCGCGCTTCTTGCGCTTGATTTTGTAGAGCGGCGGCTGGGCGATGTAGACGTAGCCGCGCTCAATCAGCCCCTTCATCTGGCGGTAGATGAACGTGAGCAGGAGCGTGCGGATGTGGGAGCCGTCCACATCGGCATCCGTCATGATGATAATCTTGTGGTAACGCGCCTTCGCGGCGTTGAAGCCGCCGACGGACTCGTCGCCTTCGCCGATGCCCGTGCCGCAGGCGGTGATGAGGGTGCGGATTTCCTCGTTGGAGAGGACCTTGTCGAGCCGGGCCTTCTCCGTGTTGATGAGCTTGCCGCGCAGTGGAAGGATGGCCTGAAAGCGGCGATCGCGACCCTGCTTGGCGGAGCCGCCGGCGGAGTCGCCCTCGACGATGTAGAGTTCGGTGAGAGCGGGATCGCGTTCCGAGCAGTCGGCGAGTTTGCCGGGCAGGCCGCCGCCGGAGAGGGCGCCCTTGCGCACGGTTTCACGGGCCTTGCGGGCGGCCTCGCGGGCGCGGGCCGCGTTCAGCGCCTTGTCGACGATCCGCTTGGCGATCGACGGGTTGGTCTCGAAATGCTGCATCAGCCCTTCGTAGGTCACGGAACCCACGACGCTCTCTACTTCGGGGGAGAGCAGCTTGACCTTGGTCTGCGACTCGAACTTCGGGTCGCTGTGCTTGATCGAGATCACGGCCGCGAGGCCCTCGCGCACGTCGTCGCCCGTGATCTGCGGATCCTTGTCCTTGAGCAGATTGTTGGCCTTGGAGAACTGGTTGATCGCACGGGTCAGCGCACTGCGGAAACCGGAGAGATGCGTGCCACCGTCGGGATTGTGAATCGTGTTGGTGTAGCAGAGGACCTGATCGTTGTAGGTGTCGTTGTATTGGAGGACGACCTCGCAGTGGATCTCGGCGGCTTTGTCATCGAGCTGGATCTTCGTCTCCTTGACGAAACGGATCGGCTTCGGGTGCAGCGGGGTCTTGCCCGTGTTGATCTGCTTCACGAACTCCTCGACGCCGTCCTTGTAGAAATAGCGCTCGGGCTTCTGCTCCGCCGGGCGCTCGTCGGTGAAGATGATCTCGAGCCCGGAATTGAGGAAGGCGAGTTCGCGCAGCCGCTGGCTGATGCGACCGGCTTGAAAGACGGTGGTCTCGCGGAAGATTTCCGCGTCCGGCTTGAAGGTGATGTAGGTGCCGGTGCCCTTGGCTTTGCCGATGACCTCGAGCTTCTTCACGGTCTTGCCGCGCTCGAACTTCATGTGATGGACCGCGCCGCCGCGCGAAACCTCGACCTCGAACCACTCGGAGACGGCGTTGACACACTTCGCGCCGACGCCGTGGGTGCCGCCCGAAAATTTGTAACCGCCCTGACCGTATTTGCCACCGGAGTGGAGCGTGGTGAGCACCATCTCGACGCCCGGAATCTTGTAGATCGGATGGATGTCGACCGGAATGCCGCGCCCGTTGTCGCGAATGCTGATCGAGCCATCAACGTGGATGGTCACCTCGATGCGCGTGCAATGGCCCGCGAGGTGTTCGTCGACGGAGTTGTCGAGAACCTCAGAGACGCAGTGATGCAGCGCGCGTTCGTCCGTGCCGCCGATATACATGCCCGGCTTTTTCCGGACCGCCTCGAGGCCCTCGAGCTTGCCGAGTTTCGACGAGTCGTACGTCTCGTTCGTGGCGGTGGAAAAGGATTCGGAGGGGGCGTCAGAGGAGTCGGCCATGAAGGGATTTTGAGAGGGAAATGGACGCTGAAAATGAAAGGGAAATTTTCTCGCAAGGAGCCCGGAGTGGCGAGGGTTTTCTTGGGGAAAAATAGGGCCTGAAACGCCCTTTCTTTCGCGAATAAGGGCTTGCGGTTTCGGGGGCGGGTTCCACCCCGGGTTAAAGCCCTCCGGCGGCCCCCAAGGCCGGGCGAAAAGGTGGGGGATCCGGCCCGATTTTGCCGGACCACGGGTGGGGGACCTGGGCGCGCGCGGAGCTTTCGTTTGACCACCACGGCGGCGGCCGCACAGTGGGCCCCGTATGCCCCATCCCGCGCTCGAATCGCTCTTGATTCTCCAAGATCGCGACATCAAGCGACTCGCGTTGGAAGCCCAGCTCAAGGTCGTCCCTCAGGACATCGCCGCGGTGGAGAAGAAAATCGCGACGGAAAAAGGGGCCATCGATGCGGCCCGGACCGAGATGCGGGACCTCGAAGTGAAGAAGAAGTCGATCGAGAACGACATCGGGTCGGCGGGCGAAAAGCTGGCCCGTTACAAGACCCAGCAGGTTACGGTGCGGAAGAACGACGAGTATCAGGCTCTGGGCCACGAGATTGACACGACCCAGGGGCAAATCAGCGAACTCGAGGGTCGCGAACTCGAGGTCATGTATGCCATCGACGAGGCGAAGAAGAAGTTCGCCGCCGCCGAAGCGGTGCTGAAGGCGAATATTGTGGGGCATGAAGCTCGGATTGCGTTGCTGCGCGAGCGCCAGGCGAGTCTCACCACGGACTTGAAGGCCGCGCAGGCCGAAGTCGCGACCGCCCGCTCGCCGCTGCCCGAGCAGCGGTTGAAGATCTACGATCGCATCGCGATGCGGAACATGCCCGCGGTCGTCGCGATCAGCGGCGGCAAGTGCGGCGGTTGCCACCTCAAGGTTTCCAGCGAAGTCGAATCTGCCGCTCGCGGCAAAGGCACCGACCCGGCGGTGCAACTACCGACGTGCGATCAGTGCGGTCGCATCGTTTACTGGGAAACCTGATTGAGGCGCATTCCCTAGGACGACGGAAGGGAGCGGGAGAAGTTAGGACGGCGGCCGACGCTCTGGCTTGGTTACGTATATCGTTCATCGCTAGGAGGTCGAGGTAGGCCTAATCGGACATGTACTTCTGCATGTTTGCAGAAACATGAGGATAAAACCCTATATGAGAGCATGACGGTAATCCTGCCGACACCCGCTCTCCCGAAGGCGCTATGCCTCGGGTTTCTGGCGCTGATTTTCGGCGCGGTCGCGGCGTTTGCGCAGGTCGTGACGGTGACGGACACGACGGGTTGGAATCCTTGGGTGGGCGGAAATGGTACCACCTACTTGGTCGACCCAGCGGCTGACCAGCAAACCGGCCAGGGCGCCGACGACATGGTCGGAGATGGGACGACTCCGGGCTTCCAGCAGAAGAGCGGTTTTCTCACCTATACAAACGCCGGCAGCCAGGTGATCCAAGCTGAGTCGTACGTGTTCCGGGTCCGGATGAACAAGTATGACTCCAAGGGCTTCGGCGGAAACCTCATCATGGGTGGTGATCTCAACGGAGACGGCCAGGTCGATTACTTCATGAAGATGAGCGATACGTCCCAGGGTGTGACGCTTTCTTTTGCGATTCCGACGAGTAATGCCGTGGGCGCCAACACCAGCCCGAACACGACCGCCATTGGAAACTGGGTCAGCCAAACGTCGCTCACCGCCACCGCGAGCACGACGGCGCCGGTCACTTACAACTATCAACAGGTCACGACCAACCAGTTTTCCGGCACCCCGGATGCGTTCGTGACGTTTGGCGTCACGTTTTCAACCATGCAGACCGGGATTCAGGCTCTTACCGGCAGCTACTACAATGCGGGGAGCACGCTTCCCTACTCTGGCGTGCAGATTACGAATGCCACCCGGATGTCTTTCATCGCGTCGACCAGCACGCAAGGCAACGCGCTGAATCAAGACCTTTATGGCACCAGCGGGAACACGAATTCGACGCTGACGTGGTCGCAACTCGGGGCATCGACCGGTTTCTCGCTGCCGAGCGGCATCGTGCCCGAGCCCGCGACGTATCTGCAAATTGGAGCCCTCCTCCTTGTCGGTGGCGGCGTGGCTTGGAGGCAACGCCGACGGGCCGGGCCCACTACTTCCTGACGACTGTGTCCTGGTCCTGGATCGGCTGGTGCCGGGCGCAGAGCGCGGCGTGGATCGGCGACGCGTTTCGGTTCTTCTTTGGGCTGATTTATTGGAATGTGCGGAAATCGCTCTTCCGCGCTCTACGCGGCCGCGGCCGCAACCCCTGTCAGAACGACGCCGATGGCGATCGGACGGGTACGATCCGCTGCGACGCCTGCATCTCGTGGAACAAGCCCGCCCGGTTCCAGCGGGTATGTCCGCTTCTCGTTGCACACAACGGTGAGTGGGCCTGTGCGGCGCCCCGCGGAGAATTGAGGTCTTTTTGGGGGCGGGCGTTCGCGTGGTACGGATTTTCGGTTGTGGCGGCCTGCCTGTTGACCTCGGGACTGGCGTTCGCCGTGCTGCGTGCGACGCAGGCGGCGGAGCTAAGGTGGGTCGATGTCGCCTGGCCCGGAAACTGGGACGAGATCCCCAAGGCCCGCGCGCGCGCCTTCACCCGCCGCGCCGCGGAGGCCTTTGTCCACAACCGGCCCGCCGAGGGTCTGCTCTCGCTTGGCAGTGCGCGGCGACTGGATCCGCGCGAGTATCGGACGCGGCTGCTCGATGCCCAGCTCGCGATGTTTCAATTCAATGTTTCCACCGCGGATGCGGAGTTTGCCCGGATGCTTGAGGAATATCCCGAGCAGGTGACAGGCACCGCCATCGCTTATCACGATACCCTGCTCATGCTCTTCCGGGCCGAGCCGCTGGCCGAACATTGTCTGCGCATGGTCAGTCGCGATCGGGAGCGCACCGCGCTGTGGATCCGCTCCCTCCTGCATGCGCTGCGTCTCGCCCCGATTGCGGAGACGTTTGTCTCCCGTCATTCCGCCGAGGTCGCGGCTCTGCCCGCGCACGCCCGGCTCCTGCTCGAGGCCGAAGTGACCGCACAGCGGGGCGACGCCTCCGGCGCACGGGCGATTTTGTCGCGACCCTTCGACGGCCCCCGCAATTTGATTTACATGCAGGAACAGATCGTGCGACTCGCCCGGCTGGCGGATCCGGACGCGGCGGTTCTCCTTCTCAACAAATACGCCGGTGCGATGGGAGAGTTCGAGGCCCTGCTGGCGCGGGTCGATTTGGATATTCTCGCGGGGGACGTTAGCTCGCCGCGGCTGGACTTCCACCGCCTGCTCCAGCTGATGAATTCGCCGGTCCAGGCCGAGCGGGCCATCGCGCTGCTCGTGGCGCATCCGCAGCCGGATCTATTTCGCGCCCTGCACGACGCGCTTCGACAGCAGCCGGCACTGGCCCAGCGGGTGAGCGGCGCGGCAATTTGGATCGCCGGCCTGATCTGCGGTGTCGTCGAGGAGGCACAGGCGTGGAAAATCGCCGGCTTCCAGCAGCCGGGCGACGGTTACCCGTCGATCCTCGGGGTGAATTTCGACGTCCGTCAGCTCGACGTGCCGGATGGCGTGCCCAGCTTGACCAATACTCTGACGTTGCCGCGCGATGTCATCTTCGCGTTGCAACTCCGCATGTCGCCGGTGCCGGCCGTTAGGTCCAGCGTCGCAGCTGCCCCGGACAAAAAGTAAACCGCGCCGTCGCGCACGGGCGGCTTGCGCTTGGTGGCGGATTGGAATTCCCTCGCCGCTTAGCTTTGGGGCCTGGTCGTCGCTCCGAGTTCTTTGATCCCAAGGCGCGGGTAACGCCGCGCCCGATGAAATTCGGAGAGGAAAGTCCGGACACCATAGGGCAGGATGCCGCGCGAGCTTCACCGCAAGCGCGGGCGTCGCGTTTCAAGGCGCGACGACGGACAGTGTCACAGAGAACATACCACCGTTCGCGATTCGGGATCTTCGATCCTGGGTTGCGAGGGGTAAGGGTGAAAAGGTGGGGTAAGAGCCCACCGCGCCAACGGCAACGTTGGCGGCACGAAAAACCCCTTCCGGTGCAAGGCAAAATAGGTGGCTGGGCGGCTCGTCCAATAGCCACGGGTATGCCGCATCGCGGCCTGGCCGGCGCAAGCCGACGGGTCGTGGCACGGCTCGCAAGGGTCGTGAGAGAAATGACGGCTGAACCCCGACCTCGTCGGGGGGAACAGAATCCGGCTTACCGGCCCCAAAGCTAAATTTTTTCCGCCGCTTGGAACGCGGCGGGCGAAATCCGAATCCCAGAATGGCAGCTTAGCGGTGGCCGAGTGGAACACCGATTTCCATTTTTTTCGTAGTGCGTTCCCTCGCCGGAATGAACGCCGACATGCTTAGAATGGTGGATGTTAGCCTCATGCCTGTCCCCCTCGGGAGTCCGTTTCACCGCGCCTTCTGCCCAGCGCGGCAGCGCGATTCTCACCGTCCTCGTGCTGGCAGCAGTTACGGCCGTGATTTCGTCCGGATTTCTGTACCGGGCGTTGCATGAAGCGAATCTCGCTACCCGGTCCCATTATCAGACCGTGGCCCTCAACCTCGCTGAGGCCGGCATCGAAGAAGCTCTGCATGCGGCCAACTCATCCATGTTGAACGCGGCGAACGGCTGGTCGCTCGCGAGCGGCAGCACGACCGATTACGTGAAGTCGATCTCGTCCGGCTTCGATTTGCAGCAGGCGACTGGCGTCGTTCACGTCCGGATCGACGGAGCGGCCAGCGCCACCCCGACGATTACGTCGGCCGCCGTCCTGACGTTCGCGAACCAGCCGAGAATCGTTAAGCAGATCCGGGTGGGGACATCCGCGCCTGGGCGATTGTTCGCGAATAGCATCGTCTCGCGGGGGCAGGTCAAATTCACGGGGTCGGCCGAGATCGATAGTTACGATTCGAGCCTCGGTAACTACAACACTGCAACCAATCGGAGCGACCGGGCCACGGTTGCGTCCCTGGGGACCGTGCAGGTCACGGGATCGGCGGAGATCTATGGCTACGTGGCGACTGCCGGCAGCACTCCCAGCGTTGGCGGCGCGGGGCGGATTTACGGCACCACTTCGCCGTCCAGTCCGCGGGTCGACCCATCCCGTGTTCGGTCCGACTTTACCATTAATCTCGTGGATGCCACGGCCCCCACTGGCTCCGCCTATGCGCTCGGCGCGTACGCACTTTCCGCCACGTCAGTTTCTTTGCCGCGGGCAGGGGACGTGGCAGGAGCCAACGGTCGCTATCTCTATTCCTGCACCTCCTTGTCCTTGGGCGGAACGGGCCGGCTCAATATCCTGGGCCCCGTCGATATCATCGTCACGGGAGGCACGTCCATCGGCGGGTCGGCGTCCATCGCGATTGGGGGAACCGGGGCGGTCAACCCCTCGATGAACCTTTACTGCTCGGCGGGTATCGATCTCCGTGGCGGGGGCATTAGTAACACGACGAATCTTGCCACCAACGCTGCGATTTGGGGCACGAAGTCCTCCGGTTCCAGCCAGAGTATCAATGTCAGTGGTACGAATTCGTTTCGGGGCACCATCTACGCACCAAACGGTGACATCTCGATTACGGGCTCCAGCGCCGTTTATGGCGCGGTCATCGCTAAAAGCGTCAACATGGCCGGCGAGTTCCACTACGACGTTCGCCTCGCCACTGCCTCCGTTTCCGGCGGGCCAACTCCCGGAGGCGGTATCGCTGGGAGTGGCACTTTCCGCGTGAGTGCGTGGTCCGAGTTGAAGGGTAGGCCTGGCAGCAGTCAGGCCTTCGCGCGGGACAACCGCCAGCCGTTCGCGGCTCTCTTTTAAGACGGATGGCATCGGCAAAGTCTCAACCCCTTTCTGCGCTTTCTAACCGGTTCAGGATCGAGTTGAGCGGTCCTCCGACTAAGTAATATAAACTCGGGATATACGTAGTTTATTACCTAGCAGAGTAGGCCTTAAAGCACTCATGTAAATGAGTGCTGAGACTAGGTAAGAAGTCAGACGGCCTTCGTTTGCGCCCGCGAGATGCCTCCCGGGGTAGTGCGATTATCACAGTTCTCGTCCTGGCCGCCGTCACTGCGGTGATCGCGTCCGGATTTTTGTATCGCGCGCTTCAGGAAGCCAACCTCGCGACGCGGTCCTTCTACCAGACTGTAGCTCTTAATCTGGCGGAAGCTGGCATCGAGGAGGCGCTTTTCTCAGCTAACACCGGCAACTTCACCTCCGGCAACGGCTGGGCCCTCGCGACCGGGAGCACCACCGATTACGTGAAATCCATCACGACCGGCTTCAACTTCCAGCAGGCCACCGGGGCGATCCACATGCGCGTCGACAACGCCGCTGCCGCGAACCCGGTTATCACGGCCGCGGCGGTTCTGACCGTTCAAAACCAGCGGACAATTGTTAAACAGATTCGGATTGGAGCCACGACGCCCAGCCGATTTTTCGCCAATGGAATCGTGTCCAAGGGGAATGTGACCTTTTCCGGCAACGCGGACCTTGATAGCTACGATTCCAGTGTCGGCCCGTACAACTCGGCCACAAACCGTACCGATCGGGCGACTCTTGGGTCCCTCGCGACCGTTCAGGTGACCGGATCGGCGACGATCTATGGTTACGTCGCGACCGCTGGCACCGCACCGAACGTGGGTGGAGCCGGGCGGATCTACGGGGCGACGTCGCCCGCGAACCCCAAGGTGGACCCCTCGCGTGTCCGTACGGACTTCACTGCCAATCTGCAGGATGCCACCGCCCCGACCGGGACGACCATTTCCCTCGGCACTCTCAACAGCTCGCTCACGTTGCCTCGCGGTGGGGACGCGGCGGGTTCATCGGGTCGATACCTTTATCGCGCTTCCGCGATGGAACTCAACGGCGTCGCGGTCCTGACCATCAACGGGCCTGTGGATCTGATCGTGGAAGCCGACGCCACGGTCAACGGCTCGGCCAAGATTCTCATCAACAGCGGCTCAACTCCGTCGCTGAATTTATACTGCGCCTACAACGTCACGCTCAACGGCGCCGGCATGGTCAACAACACCGGCAATCCCGCGAAGACGACCATTTGGGGCACCAAAGCGTCGACCGGCAGCCAGTCGTTCGAAATCAACGGCAGCGCTTCATTCGTCGGCACCATCTATGCACCGAACGGCAACATTACCCTCAATGGTGCCGCCGGAGTCTATGGTGCCGTGATCGGCAAGGCGGTTACGGTCGGCGGTTCAGGCGATGTGCACTATGATGTGCGGCTGGCTCAGACCGCGATTTCGGGCGGCCCCAACCCGGCCGCTGGTTCGAGCAGTGGTGCGCTCCGGATCAGGTCCTGGTCCGAACTCAGCGAGGCACCGGGCAGCGGTCATGCCTTCGCCCGCGACAACCGCCAGCCGTTTGCCAACCTGTTCTGAGTTTGCCGCTCAGTGCGGCAGCGCCTCGATGATCGTCTTCTGGGCGTCGTATTGGGCCGATGTCAGTTCCTTGAACCGGACGCGCCGCGCATTCAGCAGGATCGGCTCGAGCGGCAGATCGTGGTTCACGGTCCGGAGCGACTCGTGCAGGCCCCAGAAGCGACCGGGGGCAGAGTAGTAGCGAATACTCCAGGGCTCCATCGCCACGCGGCTCTCGAACATCGCGACCATCGAGCCCCGGATATAAAGATCGGCCGGTCCACTGCCCCAGACTTCGAGCAGCCGCGGAAAGTTGTGCACGCCGCCGCTCGTCTGGTTGTTACCGCCGGACCCGCTGGGATTGTGGTTGGTGGGCACCAACCCGACCAGCAAGGCGGTGGAGATTTCCGTGGTGACGGAGTTGAGCTTCACATTGACGATGGCGCCGGGGCCGGCGACTTGGTTGCCGAAATTGGGCATGGCGGCGGGCTTGAGGTTGCCGTCCAGGCCATCGCGGGTGTTGGTGGAACTCGGATTGGTGGTGGCCCAGGAGGAGCTATAGTTGCCCGAGGAGGAACGGGTCGCGCTCAGCGAGTCGGACCAGCCGCCAACCTGGGCGTAGGCGGCCGTGCTATACACGGGTTGGGACATGATCGTGACGGCGTCGGCCATCACCGAGGTAAGTTTCTCGGTGGTCGATTCCGGGTAGCGGGCGCTGAAACCGCCGGGATTGGCGGTGCTCGTGGCGGTCGAGTTGATCGTACCGTCCGCGTTGTAGTGCCCGATGATATACGCGGCATCGTTCGTGCCAAAGCTCAGGCCGGTCCGGCCGGGGTAGGAGACCGCGTCGAGCGAAATCAAGGGTCCGCGGCCGTTCCAGAGCCGGACACCCGAGTCGATCCGATCGAGTTCGGCATTGGCGAGATTGGTATCCGTCCGGGCCTCGGCGTCGACCGAGTGAATGTAGATCGTGATGCCGTCGAACCACGGGCTCGCGGCCGAGGTATTGACGAGATAGGAACTGCTGACGGCGAACGTGCCCGGATTGGTCAGGATGACTGGGTTGGCAGGATCGGCCGGCGCAAAGTACATCCGGAAAGGGTCCGGAGCCGCGAGGGTGGTGGCGGTCGGAAAGACGTTGAAGGCGCCCCCCAGGCCCAGGCCGTGGTTCGCCCTTGCGCCAGCGGGATTGAAGATCGAATTCGCCCAGTTGCCGGCGTTGGGCTGGCTGGGATTGTAGACCAGGCTCGTGGTGGCGACCGAGACCGTGCGGTCGACCATCATCCGGAAGCGAGTCATGTCGAAATCGATTTTGGTGATGGGTCGCGGAATGTAGTTGTTGGTCGGACGACTGAAGGGCGAGCCCCCGGTATTGTTGCGAGCCCGGCGGAGATCGTAAAAGTAGGCGTCTTGGAAACTGGCCATCGTTGGCACGCCGTTGTTGTAGCCGGTGGGGGGAAACGTTTGGTCCGGTGCGCCGCCCTGCGGGATTCGCAGCACTTGATTCGGACCGACGGAGGTGTCGATGCGATACGCGTTGGGCAGATTGTTGATATTGGCGTTCAGGGAGCCGTAGCTGGGCTGGCCGGGCAGGATGACCTCGTACAGCGTGTGCGTCAGATCGGCGTTCACGGTGTTCAGCCAGCAGCGATAGGAGCGCGCCCGCATCGTTACTGTGCTCGCATCGGGCAGGATCCCGGTGCGAGTCTCGTCATCAGGATTCACGATAATGTAGAGCCCGGCCCGGCGGGAGAATTTGGTCTCCTTCATCTGGGCGGTGTCGCTCGCGTCGGCGGGTTCGATGATCTGCCGGCCGTTGTCCCGCTCATCGACGGTGGTCGTCGCGGGATCATCCGTCTCGGAATAGTCGGCGACGCCGGGCAGCACGAGCGGAGTCACACCGTGCACGCTGGTGCGGAAATTCACGCCATAAAAGGAGGAGGCGAAGGACTTGAAGTTCGCCAGGGTGGTCGAGCTCACGCTGGCCTTGCCGTACTTGTGATCGCGCCACGTGCTGCTGCCGTAGATGTCCGTGACGGCGCCGGCGGGATTCTGAAAGCGGAGCGGGCCGGTGCCGCCGGGGCCGTTGTCGACCGTGCCGTCACCCATGTACGTGGGCCCCTTGTGCGCGGTGTTGGCGAAAAATCCGCCGGCGGCGCTGACCCGGTCGAGGAACTGCACCGTGTTGATGAGACCGGTTTGATTGCGGGCAATCAGATTGCCGTTCGTGTGGATCGGGCCGGCGATGACCATGTTGCCGCCGGGGCCGAATTCCATGTCCATGTTGTAGAAGATCGCGAATTGGAAGAGTGGCACCATGTCGGCCTCGAGATCGTACTCGGTGTAGGCTGAATAGCTGCCGAGGATGGGATGCCTGGCCGTGGCCTTGGCGATGATCGGGATGGTGCTGGTGTTGACCTGCAGGCCGGCGTTCGGGTTGTTGGGATTCGTCGCCGGATTGATGAACACATAGCCGGTCGAGCCCGTGAGTCCGGCGCGGACTTCCATGTCGGAGGTCGAGGCTGTCGTGTAGGCTGACGTCAGGACGTCATCGGGCGGCAGGTACGTGGTGTTCGTGCCCGTCATGTAGGCGATGGGGGAGAAGCTGCGCAGCCGGTAGAGCTTCGTCGTGATTTGCTCGGCCGCATACGCGGAGATGTTCTCCGACATGTTCCGGGCGCGGAGAATCAGGCGGTTCCGCTCATTGCCGCGCCGCTCGCTGAGGGTGTACTTGAGCAGGCTCCCGGTCAGCAGCGCCATGATCGTGATGAGGAAGACAATCATCAGGACGGCGGATCCGCGCCGCGAGGGGAGGGAGGAAAAAGGGGAGTTCATGGCAAATCAGCGGCGGGGCGAGACGGTGTAGTTGAAGCTGCTGCTCGAAAGCATGTTGTTCGCGGACGTCCCGTTGATGAACTCCACGTTGATCGAGAAGCTCTCGTTCGAGGCCGTGATCGTTGGCGCTTCACTGGAGTAGATGGGATAAAAGTTGTTCGTGGCGCCGATCCGCCGGCCCTTTGACCGCCGCGTGATCTGCCGGCAATGGACGACGCCGCTGGCGGTGAAGCTGCTGCTCGGCGTCGCGTTGAGGTTCACCGCATTCAACAGCGCCTCGAGGTTGGTCTGCGTGCTCGCAGCTCCGTAGTCGTCGCTCTCATAGTAGCGCAGCGGCGCGTCGTTGTTGCGATTCGCCACGGTGGCGACGCGGTAGTAGATGCGAAACTGGCGGACCGCCGCTCCGCTCGTCACGGAGGTTCGGGTCACCAGCACCACGCAATCGCCGTGCGCGATGCTCGTGCCATAGGGGTCGGTCTCCAGCGCGGAAATGCTCCCGTCCGCGCCCGCCGAGGGCGTGGCGGCGGAGGCCGGCTTCGACGTCAGGACGACGGTGCCATCGAGCTCCTGGTAAGAGGGGAAGATGTAGAACTCCGACGAATCCAGCGTCTCCTTCGACATCTGGGCCATGAAGTAGCGCAGGGAGGCGTTGGTCTCGAGCCGGACGTTGTCCTTGTACATCATGCGCAGCCCGAAGAGGAAGGTCCCCAGGGCGAGCGCCAGGGTCAGCGTCACGATCGTCATGCTGATCATGATCTCGACCAGCGTGAAGCCGCGGGTGCGGCGGGATCGGGCAGTCATGGTCTTCATTGGTCGTAGCGCGTGCGGAGGAAGACCTCGCGATCCCGCACGATGCGGGTGCTCGATCCGTCAAGGAAACTGTAGGTGTACACGACGGTGATCTTCTTCACCTCGCTGACGTCGCGGCCGGTGTTGGGAATCTCGTCGATCCACACCCAGAGATTGAGCGCGAGGTTCTGCGAAGCGGTCCCCGTCACCGTCGAAAGCGGAATCGCACCGATGAAGTTGTCGATCGCCCCGACGCTGGCGGCTGTCGCAGTCGGTGATGGCGTTGTAGTCGGTGCCTGAGGAGTGGCGCCCCCCAGCGTGTGGACGACCCGCAGCCAGACCGTCAGATCCTGGTTCACCCGCAGCCGGACGTAAGGCGGCGAGTTCTCGATGTCATCGGGTGCGTCGGTGTCGACGTCGTAACTCGGCAGGAGCGTGGTGTAGTCGAGTCCCTTCATCTGCTCGACCAACCCAAAGACCAGGCTGGTGCACGCGGAGTGCAGCACGCTGCTCTCGGTGAAACGGCGCGATTGCAGAAACGCGCTGATGAAACCCACCATGACCGTGGCGAGGAGGGTTATGGCGATCATCACCTCGACCAGGGTCATGCCCCTGCGTCGGTGGGGGACTGGCGGGGTGGCAGAAAGGCCGTGACTTTCGGTTCCGGGCAGGGCTTCAAGGGGACAGGGAAAGAGGCGGCTCACGTGACCATACTAATGGAAGATCGACTGAGTGCTTAGGGGTGTATGGCCACCGCAAATGTATCTATTCTAGATAGGGCCGAAAGGCCCTATGCGATGGCTCGGGTGGCGCGGAACGGGTCCGAACGAAGATCACGGAAGAAAGCTCCGCACCACGGGTGATTTCCGGCCGCGTCCGTGAATCTGGGACACCACCGTCGCGACAATACCCTTGACTCTCGTCCGGGCGTTTGAGTTTTTGGCCGGCTCCGACCTCTCGATCGACCATGGCCAATACCAAATCCGCTATCAAAGCCGCGCGCAAAACGGTGCGCCTCACCGAACGCAACCGCGGCACCAAAACCCGCCTCAAGACCTTGCGGAAGCGGCTCGACGCGGCCATCGCCGCGAAGGACGCCGCAGCCACCAAGGCGGCCGCGTCGGAATACGCCTCGGCCATGGATAAGGCGACGAAGTCGGGCGTCGTCCATCGCAATGCCGCTTCCCGCGCCAAGGCGCACGTTTCGAAGCACCTGGCCGCGAAGTAAGTCTTCGGCCGCCGGCCGGCGCCATCGCCGGCTACTCAACACCCCGCCCGCTCCCGCGCGCGGGGTTTTTTGTTTCCGGGAGCCGCGGGCTGGATAAAGAATTTGTGCTTCCCCGATCGGTTGGTGTTCATCCGTGCTCACCGTGGCCGATTCTCCCCGTCGACATTTTTTATCGTGGGATCGTCCGCTGCTGCCGCAGGCCGTGGCCTGGCTGACGCGGGACTGGCCGCCGGAGGAGCCGCTCGATCTCACCCGTACGCTCATCGTGGTGCCGACGCGGCAGTCGGGTCGCCGGCTCCGGGAAGCGCTCGCCACCGCGGCGGCGGTCCGCGGGCAGGGCGTGCTGGCGCCTCGCGTCGTCACCCCCGAGGTGCTGCTCGCTCTCGAATCCCCCCCGGACGTTGCGCCGCGGATGGTTTCGCTGCTCGCCTGGGCGGAAGTTTTCCTGGCGGCTCCGCTCGGCGAATACCGCGCCGTGTTTCCGGTCGATCCGCCGGCACGCAACTTTGCCTGGGCGCTGCGGCTCGGCCGGGAGTTCGCCCGCCTCCAAAGTGCGCTCGCGGAGGGTGGACTCGGCCTCGCCGACGTGGCCCCGCGGGCGGGGGCCGACTTTCCCGAGGCGGCACGCTGGGAGGCGATCGGCCGGCTGGAGCAGCTCCACGCCGCGCGCCTGCTCGCCTTGGGGCTCCGCGACGCGCAGGCCGTCAAGCTGGCCCTCGCGGGCCGGCCGCCGCCCCTGGATTTCGATCGTATCATTATTCTCGCGACACCCGATCCCATGCCACTGGCGCTCGAGGCACTGGCGGGGCACGCGCGGCGCGTGCCCGTTGACGTCGTGATTTTTGCGCCGGAAGCCGAATCGGCGAACTTCGATCCGTGGGGTCGTCCGCTTGCCGAAGGGCCGGGCGATTGGACGAAACGCGAGCTTGCGGTGCCGGACTTCGAGCAACGGGTCCGGCTCTGCGCGGACCCGGCCGGGCAAGCCGAGGATCTGGCCGGGCTCGCCGCCGCCAGCGTTCCACTGACCGGACAGCTGGGCATTGGGGTCGCCGATCCCGAGGTGCTCGCTCCGTTGGAGAACGCCCTCGCCCGGTTGGGAATCGCGGCGTTCAACCCCGAAGGCCGCCCGCGTCGGCATGACGCCTTATATGGTCTGCTCGCCGCGCTGGCGGGTCTGGCCGCCGGGCCTGACTTTGCGGCGATCGCGGCGCTGGTCCGTTGCCCCGATATTCTTGCCTGGCTGCGGGCCAGCCTCGGCCCGGCCTTCTCGCCGGCGCGGCTGCTGGCGGAAATGGATGCGCTGCATTCCGATCATCTCCCCTCTACGCTCGCCGCGGCCCAGCTTCATGGCGCCCATTTTCCCGCGGCCCAGGCCGCCCTCGAGCAGATCGCCGGGCTGCGCGCCACCCTCGTGACGGGTTCGTTCCCGGGGAACGCGGCGTCGGCGCTCGCCGCCATTTTCGGCCCGCGGCGGGTGGATGCCGGAGGAGCGCTGGCCGAGTCGGCCGAGTGTTGGATGACCATCCTGCGCGAGACAGCCCATGCCCTCGTGACCCTCCCCGCGGTCCGGCCGGATCTCGCGGAGGCGTGGGATCTCGCGCTGCAGGAATTCGCCGACACCGCCTGCACGGCCGAACGCCCGCCCGACGCGCTCGACCTGCTCGGTTGGCTCGAATTGCTCTGGGAGGATGCCCCGCATCTGGCCATCGCGGGCTTCAACGATGGTCGCGTCCCGGACGCGGTGGCGGGTGATGTCTTCCTGCCCGAGGCGCTGCGCGCGCGGCTCGGACTGAAGACCAACGCTGCCCGACTCGCGCGCGATGCGTATCTGCTGACGGCCCTTGTCGCGTCGCGTGCCGCCGGTCGCGTGGATCTGTTTTACGGCAAGACTTCCCGCGTTGGCGATCCGCTGCGGCCCTCGCGGCTGTTGCTCGCGTGTGCGGATGCCGAACTTCCCCGGCGGGTGGAGTGGCTGTTTCAACCGCTGCGGCCGTCGCGCCCCGGGCTTCCCTGGTCGCGCGCGTGGCGCCTGCGACCGCGGCGGATGGCGCCGCTGACCCGCGTCTCGGTCACCGGACTGCGGGACTGGCTGGGCTGCCCGTTTCGCTTCTATCTGCGGCATGGATTGCGGATGTCGGCGGTCGATCCCGCCAAGGCCGAACTCGACGCCGGTGACTTCGGCACCTTGCTCCACGTGGCGTTGCAGGAAATGGGCACGGCGCTCCGCGACTGCACGGACGCCGCGGACCTCACGGAATTTTTGCTGACGCGGTTCGAACGAGCGGCCCGGGAGAAGTACGGCACCGAGTTGACGCTGCCGCTCGTGATCCAGTTCGAGTCGGCCCGGCAACGGTTGCGCGCCGCGGCCGCGGTCGAGGCGAACGAAAGGGCCGAAGGCTGGCGCACGGAGCGGGTCGAGTGGATGTTCGAAGTCCCGCTGGGTCCGCTGACCCTCCGAGGGAAGATCGACCGCATCGACCGGCATCCGGACGGACGGGTCCGCGTGCTCGACTACAAGACCGGCGACGCCCCGCGCCCGCCGGCCCAGACGCACCTGCGCCCGGTCCGGTCGGGAGACGAGGCGCGCCCCGAGTGGCTCTTCTGCACGGACCCCGCGGGCAAGCAGCGCCTCTGGACGGATCTGCAGTTGCCGCTTTACCGGCGGGCCGTGCTGGCGGAGTGGGGCGCGGCCGTGACCTGTGGGTATTTCAACCTGCCGAAGGCGGTGGGGGAGACGGCGGTGTCTCCATGGTTTGATTACACGCCGGAATTGCAGGCGGCAGGGGAGCGTTGCGCCGAGGGCGTGGCCGCGGCGATCGCGGCCGGCAATTTCTGGCCGCCCACCGAACTGGCGGGAAGGGAAGCGGATTGGGATGAGTTTGCCGCGCTGTTCCATGAAGGGACCGCGGCCAGCCTCGACTTCGAAGCCCCATGAACGGACCGCGCCACGAAATGATCCTGGCCTCGGCCGGCGCCGGAAAGACCTACGCCCTCACGCGCCGCTTCGTGGGGCTGCTGGCGAAAGGGGCCGAGCCGGAGCGGATCGTGGCGCTCACGTTCACCCGCAAGGCAGCGGGCGAATTCTTTGAGCAGATTCTGCGGCAGCTCGCCGACGCCGCCGTGGACCCTGCGCTCGCGCGCCGGCTGGCCGGAGAAATTGGCGCGCCCGGCTACCAGCCGGCCGACTTCCTGATCCTGCTGCGTCGCGTCGTCGACGTGATGTCCCGGCTCACGCTGGGCACGCTGGACGGGTTCTTCGCCCGCGTCGTGCGAAGCTTTCCCTTCGAACTCGGGCTCGATGGCCCTTTCCAGATCATGGAGGAATCGGTGGCCCGGGGTGAACGACGGCGCGTGCTGCGGCAGATGTTTGCCGCGGCGGGCCGGCCGGACGCGGCACAGAGGGAGTTCATCGAATCGTTCAAGCGCGCGACCTTTGGACTCGAGGAGAAGCAGCTCGCGCGCGTGCTGGACGGATTTCTCTCGGACCATGCCGAGACCTTTCTCGAGGCGCCGACCCCGGCGCAGTGGGGTGATCCCGGCCGAATCTGGCCGGCGGGAAATGCGTGGCTCGCGGCGGCGTCCACGCGCGAGGCCGCGGCCGCGGCGCTGCGCCAGGCCTTCGCGGCCGAGACGCTGAAGGACAAGCAGCGGGCGAGGATCGAAGATTTCTTCGCCGGGTTGGCCGAATGGCAGCCCGGCGCGCCGCTGCCCAAGCCAGTCGAATACCTCGTGAAGAACACCCTGGCGGCCTGGCCGGAACTCGAGGAAATCACGATCGAGCGGACGAAGGTGGCGCCCTCGTCGGAGACGCGGGTGGCGTTGCGGGCAGTGATCGAGGGCATCGCCGGGGCCGAGATCACGCGCCGGCTCGAGATGACGCGTGGACTCTTCGCCGTGCTGCGCGGATACGAGCGGCACTACCATGAGTTGGTGCGGCGCAGCGGCCGGCTGACCTTTGCGGATGTGCTTCGACTATTGGTGCCCGGGGCGGGGGCGCCGCTGCTGTCCAGCGGTGCGATGGAAGGCGACCGCGAGTCGGCGCGGCTGGCGATCGACTGGCGGCTCGATGCCCGCTACGACCACTGGCTGCTCGACGAATTTCAGGACACGAGTTTCGCGCAGTGGAGTGTGCTGCGCAACCTGGTGGACGAGGTCGTGCAGGATCCCGAGGAGCGGCGGACTTTCTTCTACGTCGGGGACGTCAAGCAGTCGATTTTCTCCTGGCGCGGCGGCGATCCCCGGCTCTTCCGGGAGATCTTTTCGCACTACAACGCGATCGAGCCGGACACGATTGCCGAGGGACGGCTGGATGCCTCGTGGCGGTCTGGTCCCGCTGTCGTGGCCATGGTCAATCGCGTGTTCGGCAACCCGGACGCCATGCGACACGTGGTCCCCGAGGCGGTGGATCGCTGGGCGGCGGAGTGGCGTGAGCATGCAACGGCGCGGCCTGAAATTGATGGCTGCACGGAGTGGCTCACCGCGCTGGATGAAGGCGGCCGTTTTGCGGAAACCCTCCGCCTGCTGCAGGAAATCGATCCTTTGGCGCGGGGCCTTGAGGCGGCGGTGCTGGTGCGGACCAACTCGACCGCGGCCACGCTGGCTGAGTACCTGCGGCGGGAGGGAGGAATGGCTGCCGTGGCCGAGAGCGATCGGCCGGTGGCGATCGACAATCCGTTGACCGTGGCCGTGCTCGCGCTGCTCCGGGCCGCCGCGCATCCCGGAGACTCGCTGGCCCACGAGCACTTGAACATGACGCCGCTGGGCGCGTGTCTGTCCGGGCTCGGTCTCGGTTCGGCGGATGCGCTGGCCGGCCAGGTGCTCGCCGAAATCCATGCCGATGGTTTCGCCGGGACGGTTGAGCGGTGGCTCCGCCGCCTGGCCCCCGCGATTGCCGGAGATGCCTTCAGTCAGGAACGCGGTCGCATGCTCGTGGCCGCCGCGGCGGAGTTCGATCTCCAGGGCACCCGGGAGGTCGCCGCCTTCCTGGAGTTCGCGGAGAGTTATACGGTGCGGGAGATTGAGTCGGCGGGTGCGGTCCGAGTCATGACCGTGCACAAGGCGAAGGGCCTCGGCTTCGATCTCGTCATTCTGCCCGATCTCGAGGGCCGCCGGCTCGCGGAACGCCGCGACGGGCTCGCCATCCGCAAGCTCGAGGATCGATCGATTGACTGGGTCGTGCAATTGCCCGGCCGCATTTGGGTCGAACGGGACCCGGTGCTCGCGGCGCAGCTCGCGGCGGAGGAGGCGGACGGGGCTTACGAGAACCTTTGCCTGCTTTATGTGGCCATGACCCGGGCCAAGCGCGCGATGTACGTCATCACCGAACCCGTCGATCCTGCGGCCACGTCCGCCAATTTCCCGCGCCTGCTGGCGAACACCCTGGGCGAGGGCTGGAGCACGGGCCGCCCGGATTGGTACCAAGCGGTCGCGGCGGTGCCGACGCCGGTGCCCGGGCCGGCGACCCCGGGCACCTGGAAGGATGACGTATCCAATGTGCGGGCACTCCGCCGGCCGGCGCTGACGCCCTCGGGGGCGGAAGCCGGGGAGATGGCGGGCGCGATGCTGTTCAACCTCGATCGGGGCGCGGCCACTGATTTTGGGCATGCGGTGCACCGACTGCTGTCGGCGGTGCAGTGGGATGGCCGGGTGAGCGCGGAGCAGTGGGCCACGAGTTGGGCGGGCGAGGGCCCCGCCGGCGAGGAAGCGCTGGCCTGCCTGCGGGCACCCGACTTGGCGGAGTGTTGGAGCCGCCCGGCGCGAGGCGAAGTGTGGCGGGAGCGGTCCTTCGAGGCCGTGCTCGATGGCGCCTGGGTGACCGGCGTGTTTGACCGCGTCGTGATCGAACGTGCGGACTCCGGCCGCCCCGTGAGGGCGCGGGTAATCGACTTCAAAACCGATCGCGTCGCTTCGGCCGCGGACGTAACCGCGGCGGTTTTCCGGCATTCCAGCCAGTTGAATCTCTATCGCCGCATCGTGGCGATGTTGCTCGTGGTCCCGATCGAGGCGGTCGCGTGTGAGTTGGTTTTTACCCGGCTCCGAAATCGCGCTCTCGTGCCTTGGCCGTAAATTCGACTTTACAGGGGCAGGGCGGGGCCGCACGGTCAGCCTTCGCCAAGTAAATCATCACATGGGCAATCTGAAAAAGAAACGACGTCTGAAAATGAACAAGCACAAGCGCCGCAAGCGCTTGAAGGCTAATCGCCACAAGAAACGTACGTGGCAGAAGTGACGTCGGCCCTGCGTGGTCCGATCCTTTCAACCCGCCGTTTCTACGGCGGGTTTTCTTTTTTTCGGCGTTCGAGACGTTATATTCGTCTCACTTTCCGGGGGCCTTGATGCGAGCCCGGATGCAGCTGTTTCGCGTCGGTTGCGCCGAATTTGGACGAATGGACCTGTCGGAAACTACCCAGCAGCGTAGTCGGGCGCATAAAGAGAGGTGACCAGGCAGTGTTTGACGGGCCGCGCGGGTGAGACGGGTTGTAATCGGCCCCCGGGATTCTTTGTCGGATCGACTCCGAGCTGTGGAAGCCGAAATGAATTCCTAAGATGTTATTGTAGGCGCAATAAATAATTTATTGTCCAAGTCGGGCCATGCCTGCCGGTACGACGCGAGTCACTCACAGGACGGTCCCCACTCCTTTTTTGGGTGTTCAAGGCATATCGAAGCCGGGGAACTTTCCGTCCGCTCAAGAAAGCGTAAATGGACAGTTCTCTAGGGGAAACTCCGATGTTTGATCTTGTAACAAGTGGGTCGTTTTGGGACCGTGCAACCGCGGTTATTTACACCGCTTTTTTTTAACCGCGGGACCGGGGGTTTCTAGCGAAAACACCCTAACCGCTTGCCCATTTGTGACCTCTTCATTCCGGCGCTGCGCCTAACGCATGTTTTTTTCCAAAAAAACGAAAGGCTACTTCGTTGAGTTGAACGAACACGCGGTGATGCTGGCGCGGACTTCGGCTCCCACGGCCCCTTTCGTCGTTGAAGAAGCCATTGAGTGTCCGCCGGGAGATGCCGCGGCCTTGGAAGCGGCGATCAATCAGATTCAGCCGAAGAAGAGCCCGAGCGGCTACCTGCATGCCACGGTGGGCATCTATCCCACCAAGCGCTTGTTGCGGCGGCACGCGCTCGAATTGAAGCGGGTGAAGGAGCCGGGCTATTTCGCCGAGGTGTGCTCGCAGCAATTTCGCATCGAGCAGGACAAGTATGCGATCGCGATCCTCAACGCGAACGATGGATCGGATTTCGATCTCAACAAAGGTGTTCAGAAGGACGTTCTTTTTTGCGGCCTGCTTTCGGAGGAGGCCGCAAGCGCACAGACGACCCTGCTCGAGAACGGCATCTACCCCGAGCGGCTTGAACTCGTTTCGGTCGCCACCCTCGGAGGAGTTGTCGATTGCCTGGCGCATGCCAAGTCGAAGACGCCAACTCTTGTCCTCGAGATCGGCGCTGATGCCACCCACTCTTTCATCGTGACCTCGGGCGGAGTCGAGGCGTCGCGTCCCATTCCGCAAGGTCTGGATGCGATGGTCCCGGTGGTGCAGAAGGAACTGGGTCTGAAGGATGAGGAGTCTGCCCGGAAGCTATTTTATTCGAACACCTTCGACTTCACCGGCATGGGCCCGTTGCTCATCAAGAAGCTGTTGAGGGAGCTTCAATCCTCGATCGGCTTCTACGAGGTGCAAACGGGCCAGTCGGTCGGTCAGGTCCTCACCACGCAGCTTTCGCCGAAGCTGGCCTGGTTGGACGTGGCCATTTCATCTTCGCTGGGGGTCACGAATCTCAAGCTGGATGCCGCTCCGTGGCTGCAGTCCCGCCAGATCACCCTCGCTGAACCCATTGCCAAGTGTGCTCAGGATATCCGCTGGTTCGGGCTTTTGAGCCTGATGGCGAATTACAACGTCGTCCATGCTGTCGCTGTCGAAGAAAAAAAGTGAGGCCGACGCGCCGCAGACGGCGGCTTGGCACCCGAATTTCCGCAACTATGAAAAGTTGCCGGACATCAAGGTCGTTCGCACGGCCTTCTTCGTTAACGGCGCGGCCATTCTCCTGGCATTGTCCCTGGCGATCTACTTCGGCTACAAGGAGTGGAGCCTGCACGTCCTCCGCGGGCAGATTGCGGCGGCCGAGACCCTGATTCGTCGCGACAAGCCGATCAGCGATCAGGCGGTGCAGCAGTTTAAAAAATTTCAGACCGAGGAAGTCCGGATCAACGAGGTCGACACTTTCCTCAAGTCGAAGCCGAGCGTTTCCCGCCTCGTCATTCATCTCGGTCGCACCCTGCCGCCCAACGTCGCCATGGACAGTGTGATTCTTGCCGATACCGGCCTCGTCCTGCGGATTTCCATCCGCGGCGGCGACGCCGGTCCCGGGTATGCCAACGCCTATCTCGAGCAACTCAAGGTCGACAAGGTTCTGGCCGAGCGATTCGAGCCGGCGGAAATGACGACCATCACGATTAATCCGACCACCGGTCGCTGGTCGGCCGAAATCAATCACCGCCTGAAGGGAGCCAAGAAATGACCAATGCCGAATTGATGGCGTTCGTCCGCAAAAATCCCATCAGCGTGGGCTGTGGGGCCTTGGCCCTTTTGCTGGGTGGAGCGGTGTACTTCCGGGCGAGTGAAATTCCCGTGGCGGAGGCCGAACTGACTCAGAAATCCGCCGAGGCGGATCGCCATGGCGCCAATCTGAAGAACGCGGCGCAACTCAAGGAGCAACTCGACGCCTTGGTGGCTGCGAACAAGGAGATCGATTCGCGGCTCGTTCGTGGCAGCCAGATCGCGATCAACACGCAATTTTTCTACAAGCTCTCGAGCGAGACCGGGGTGAAGTTGAATGACTTTCGCCAGGCGCCGCCGGGGCCTTCGGCCAAGGGCAAGACCGTGTTCATGCCGGTGGCCTTCACCGTCTCAACCTCCGGATCCCTGGCGCAGTTGATCGACTTCCTGAATCGCCTGGAAAGCGGTGCGCACTACTGCCGCATCCTCAGCGCAACCGTGGCCGCTTCGACCGGCAATCGCTCCTCGCCGCTGACGATGACGCTGAACCTCGAGCTACTCGGACAGCCATGACGACAATCCGCTGCTGCATTCTCCTTTCGGCCGCGCTTTTGGCCGGGGTCCCCTTGGTTTTGGCTCAAAAGTCGACCTCGGATCTCCTGCCGCCGGGTCGACGGCAGTCGGCCGTGGAGATCGCCGAACGACTGGCCCGGCCACCGGCGCCGCCGGCCGTGCCCGAGGATCTTCCGCAGCCTTTCAACCCTCCCGATTTCGAGAATCCCACGCCGGGCGAAGTTAAACCTGGAATGGGTGCTGCGCCTGGGCGGCCGGCGGGCCCCGCGGCACCGGGAGTCCCAGCGCCGCCCGCCGGTCCGGCCGGAGACCGCGATGTCATCGAAATGCTCGCCGCCCAAATCCGGCCGAGCGGCATGATGAATCTTCGGGGCGCCCCCCGTCTGATTATCGCCAACAAGCCCTTCGAGATCGGAACCCGTTTCACTGTGACCTACAATGGTCAGGACTACGAACTCGAGCTCACCTCCATCGACCGCACCACTTTCACGCTGCGCTACCGCAACGAAGAGACGACTCGTCCGATCACACCCACGAAATAACATGAGAACCCGCACGCCCCAGTCGATTGCCCTTGCCGTGCTCCTGCTTGCCGCGTCCGGCGTTCGCGTGACTGCGCAGCAAACCCCGGCGGCCCCCGCCGCGCCGGCCCCGTCAGCCGCCCCCGCTGCCACCGATCCGTCTCTCGCGAATCGCGCCGCCGTGCCCGATGCCACCGCTCCCGGCGCCGCCACCCGCAGCCAGAGTTCGACCGGCCAGGACACGCTCTCGGTCGATTTTCCCGACGCGGATGTCCGCGAGATCCTGCGCAACGTCGCCGACCTCTTTGAACTCAACATCGCCATGCCTGATGCCCTCCAGGGCAAGGCGACGATCAAGCTCCGCGATGTCACCTGGCGGCAGATTTTCCAGACCGTGCTCGCGCCGGTCAATTACACCTACATCGAGGACGGCAACATCATCAAGGTTGTCAGCAATGACAGCCTGACGCAGGAGCCCGTCTCCACCGAGGTTTTCCTGATCAACTACGCGAAGGCCGGTGACATCCTGCCGACCATCACCTCGCTCGTGGATGCCGCCGCCGGCGGCAAGATCGTCGTCGACACCCGCAGCAACGCCCTCGTCATCACGGAGCGGCCGTCGCGCATGAATCGGATCCGCCCGATCATCGAGGTGCTCGATCGCGCCACCGATCAGGTCATGATCGAGTCGAAGTTCGTCGAGGTCACGAACAGCGACGTGAAGAATCTCGGCGTCAACTGGTCGTCGCTCGCCAATTATCAGCTCTCGGCCGGCAACCTCGGTGGCGACTTCTCCCGCGCCCGCAAGCAGGAAGGGAGTAACACTTCGCAGCTCAACGGGACGGCGAACACGAACAACACGAGCATCAACCAGACCAAGGGTGACACGACTCAGACGAGCAATGCCGAGAACACCGGCACCGTTTCCTCGGCGAACGGCACGCCGACCTCCAACTCGACCACCACGACCAGCGGCAAGCAGCAGTCGAATTCGATCACGAACTCCGACAACCTGACGAACGCGGTTTCGAACAGCGCGCTCAACTTCATCAACGCGGTCGCCAACACCGACAACACGGCGCGTTCGCTCAATGCGGTTTTCTCCGCGACCGATTTCAACCTCGTCCTCAGCGCGCTCCAGACGCTGCAGACCACGAAGATCATTTCCAATCCGACCATCGTCACGCTCAACAACCAGCAGGCCGTCATCAAGGTCGGACAGGAGCGCCCGATTCCGAGCTACACCTACAACTCCGAACGCGGCGTCTACGAGGTCAGCGGCTTCAACTACAAGCCGATCGGTATCATTCTCACGGTGACGCCGCAGGTTAACTCCCGCGGCTTCATCAAGCTCACGGTGGCGCCCGAGGTCAGCCAGTCCAACCGCGACGCCAACTTCCAGGGCGCCTCGATTCCGATCGTCGAGACCCGCACGGCGACCACCTCCGTTTCGCTCAAGGACGGTTACACGATGGGCATCGGCGGCCTGCTGCAGACCTCCGCCACCAATTCCGGCAACAAAGTCCCGCTGCTGGGCAGCATCCCGGTCGTGGGCCGGCTCTTCCG
>CANJCM010000075.1 GCA_947472765.1 Opitutia bacterium | reverse complement strand
GCTGCTCTCTTAACAATGCTTCGAGTCGGCAGCCCTCGTGCGCGCCTGTCTGGGGATTGTGGTATGGTTTTTTGCGCCTTTTGTGCCTTTTTGCGGCCAACCCCGGTTTGGGTTTGGAGTTTGGGGTTTGGAGTTCGGAGTTTTGCGGCACCTTGTACCTCTTTGCGGCAAATCCCCTCGGCAGGAGACGAGACTCCAAACACCCCAGCCGTTTAACCACAAAGACACGAAGGCACAGAGGTTCTGATTCAGACCCTGCCAACGCTCACCCGTCAGCGGCTTGGATTCGTGCGCTTTGTGGCTTCGTGCTTAATCTCCGAAGGATCGGGGATTGCTCGATGAAAATCGAGAATCCAAAATCGAAAATCGCTAAAGCAGTTTCGCGATGTCCGGGATCTCCTTCACGCGGCGACCGCCGATGCGGCGCGCGAGATAGGGATCCTCGGCGGGGGCGGCTTCGATCTCTTCGTCGGCGTCCTCGGTTTCCTCTTCTTCGTCGATTACTTCGCCGTCCGAGTTGGTGAAGATCCAGTCTTGTTCTTCATCGAACAGGTGCGAAATGCGCCGCGCCTCGGGTTCGAGGATCGCGGCCGGGTTGTGCACGCGGCCGGACTTCACCGGTTCAAAGAGCGCCGGAATGTACTGCTTCTTGAAGTGGGAGAGGAAATCGCTGAGCCACTTGTTTTCCACGCCGTCCCGCCGGTTGAGAAAGACGACGTCGGAAAAATGAATGCACGCTTCGTACCAGGCGAGCAGCGAGGGGTGCTTCTGCCCGAGCTGGCAATTCACGATGCACATCGCCCGGGCCAGCGTGCGGCCGTGCGCGAGCAGCCAGCCGCGAAAGGCCTCAACTTGATCCACGGGATTGCGACGCCCGTCGGTGACGAAGAACACATGCGTGGCTTCATCCGGCACGACGGCCGCCAGCGGCGCGTCCCCACCCTCCCAGGTCCAGCGCGGGCCGAGCGGCAAACGGGCGTCGTAGTCACTAGGTACTTCCGACTCGGCCAGCAGCACGACGGCGTGGTCGCCTTCGGCCAAGCCCGCCTCGACGAGATCTGCAATCACCTCGCGCCGGCCGGAACCGGCGGCGCCGAGGATGAGATACACGAGCGGTTGATCGGAATCGGGCATGGTTAAGGAAAGTAAGAAGGAAACTGGGAATTTCGATTTTGGATTCTCGATTTTCGATTTTCGGGCATTCGATCTCTATCCGGTTTAACCACGAAGGCACGAAGTTCACGGAGCCAATCGCCCAGACCTCGTTTGGACAGGATGACAGGATGGACGGGATTTGGGTTCGGAGCTTGGGGTTCGGAGCTTGGTGGAACTCTGGGTCTTCGTGGTTAAACCGGCTTGAGATCGAAGCGCCATCCCTGCCCTCACGGGCAGGGCCACGGGGAAATCAGGCCGCGCGCACAGCGCGGGGCCGGCCTACTCAAACCGAAAGGATCCGTTCTGGCCTATCTGGCGCATCCAGTGATCCACCAGCACCAGCGCGGTCATGGCTTCGACGATCGGGACGGCGCGGGGCACGACACACGGGTCGTGACGTCCGCGGCCGATCAACTCGGTTTCGGCGCCGTGGACATCCACGGTCTGTTGCGGCCGCAGGATCGTCGCGGTGGGCTTGAAGGCCACGCGGAAGACGATCTCCTCGCCGTTGCTGATGCCGCCCTGCGTGCCGCCGCTGCGATTGGTTTCGGTCCGAACCTGGCCCTCACGCGAGACGAAGCGATCGTTGTGCTCGCTGCCCCGCAGGCGCGCGCCGGCGAAGCCGCTGCCGAGTTCGAAGCCCTTGGTCGCAGGCAGCGAGAGCATCGCCTTCGCCAGTTCTGCTTCCAAGCGATCGAAGACCGGCTCCCCCAGCCCCGCGGGCACGCCGCGGACGCGGCATTCAATTACACCACCCACGGAATCCCCTTCGGAGCGCACGGACTTGATCCGCTCGATCATCCGCTGCGCGGTGGCGGGATGCGGACAACGCACGGCGGTCGCCTCCACTTCCGCCAGCGTGGGAAACGCGACCAGCGCCTCCGCCGGCATCGCGATGTCGTGCACCTGAGTCAGGAACGCGCGGATCTCGACCGGGGCGCCGTGCTGCGCCTGTCCGCCGAGCGCCAGAATCTTGCGCGCAATCGCCCCGGCCGCCACGCGGCCCACCGTCTCGCGCGCTGAGCTGCGGCCACCGCCACGATGATCGCGGATGCCATACTTGGTCTGATAGGTGTAATCGGCGTGCGAGGGACGGAACTTGTCCTTCATCTCGTCGTAGGCGCCGGGGCGCTGGTCGGCGTTGCGCACCAGCATCGAAATCGGCGCGCCCGTCGTGCGGCCCTCGAACGTTCCGGAGAGAATCTCGACGCGGTCCTCTTCCTTGCGCGGCGTCACGATGTCGCTCTGCCCCGGACGGCGCCGGTCGAGTTCAACCTGGATGTCCGCGAGATCGAGGGGCAGGCGCGGCGGGCAGCCATCGACCACGGCGCCGACGGCCGGGCCATGGCTTTCGCCCCAAGTCGTGATGCGGAAGAGGTTCCCGAAGGTGTTCATGGGTTTTGCGGCGCAAAAACCCTATTAGCTTTTTGCGGAGCAAAAAGCTACGGGAACTTTCGTTTGGGTCTTCGTAGTTAAACCGGCTTTTTCACCACCGAGTCACCGAGACACCGAGTCGATCCCGCCGCAGGGTCTCAATCCCAAGGCATTTTTCACCACGAAGGCACGAAGGGCACGGAGCCAAGCTCCAACACGGCACATGCACCATTCACATTGGGGCACCCGCAGACGCGAGGACCACGTCCGAGCGGTGCGACCCGCGCGGACGAGGGCTGCCCTCATTTCGTGGTTTCCATCCGGCAACCCTCGTGCGCGCTGGATTGGCTCGTCTCGGTGTCCCGGTGTCTCGGTGGTGAAATGGATTGGTCGCCCAGGCCGGGGATCGATGCCCGAGCTTCGTGGCTTCGTGTCTTAGTGGTTAAACCGGATTGGGTGTTTCGGCTCAGCGGCTTTGGTATCGGTTCGCGCTAATTTTGCCTGCAACTTCCTTTCCGGCATGCCGTCTCAACCGACCGTATGCCGATTCACGTCCGGGGAGGCGCGACTTCGATTCCCGTGCCCGAAGAAATCCCGCCCTTTCTGCCGCAGAGTTTCCGGGGAGTTCCGGGTAGTTTTCGCCTCGCGAACCAGTTCGCGGTGCGTTTGTAATGAACTTCCGGCGCGCCCGCGTCTCAATCCCAGCCTTCTCCTGCATGACCTCGCGTTTCGCCCGTCTGTCGCTCGCCGTCTTTCTGTCCGGTCTGGCTGTGCGCTCCTCCGCCCAGACTCCCCCGCCTCTGCCGACGAACCCTCCGGGCGCGCTCGCCGCCGCCACCCCCGGGGCCAACGAGGAGCTGGTTCAGGTGAAACTGCCGGACGCGGACCTCGAGACCATCATCAGCGCCCTCGAAATCTACACGGGCCGCGTCGCCACGTTGCGGCCCGCCGCGCTCCCAACGGCGACCTACAACCTCCAGTTCAGCCGGCCAGTTCCGAAGTCCGAGGCGATTCTCGCGATCGAAACCGTCCTCTCGCTCAACGGCATCGGGGTCGTCCCGCTCGGCGATAAATTCCTCAAGATCGTCCCGCTGCAGCAGACGCGCGTCGAGGCCCCCGAGACCATCACCGGCACCACGCTCGATCGGGCGCCCAGTGGTCGCGCCGCCTCCAAGGTTTTCCAACTCGAGTTCCTCCGCGTCGGCGAGGTCGTCCCCCTCCTGCAGGGCATGCTCAACCCGACTTACGGTGGTCCGGTGCAGCTCCCGAACGCGAACGCCGCCCTGATCACCGACAGCGTCAGCAACCTGCAACGCGTCGAACTGCTCCTCCAGCAGCTCGACAAGCCGGTCGGTGCCGGCATGCGACCGAAGTTCTACCAATTGCTGAACGGCGCCAAGGCGAGCGACGTCGTCCAGAAGCTCCGCACCATCCTGACCGGCACGCTGCAGGTCCAGCTTGGCCAGGCTACCACTTACAGCGCCGACGACCGGACCAACCAAATCATCCTCGTCACCGACCCGCGTCAGTATCCGTTCTTCGACGACCTGATTGCGAAGCTCGACATCCGCGCCGACCCGAACACGCGGAACGACGTCATCTACCTCAACCATGCGAAGGCCGTGGACGTCGTGAACGTCCTCAGCCGGATCATCTCGCAGCAAACGGCCGCCCTCCAGCGCCAGAATCCCCAATCGGTCCGTCCCGGTCAGGCCACGCCCGCCCAACCCGGCGCGCCCGCCGCGCAACCCGGCCCGACCGCCGCCGTGGAAAGCCTCGTCGCTGGCGACGCCAATAACGAATTCAGCAGCATCATGACGGTGGTGAACGACGACCGCAGCAACTCGGTCGTGGTCTCCGGGACCGCCGACGACATCCGGTTGATCAAGGAAATGATCGCCAAGCTGGACATCGTTCTCGCCCAGGTGCGCATCGAGGTCGTGATCGCCGAGGTCACGCTCGAGAACAATCACGAGTCCGGCATCAGCGCGCTCGGGCTCAAGATCGACGGTGACAAGCTCGTTGGCTTCTCCGGCGCGGCCACGGGCATCGCGGTCGCCAACGGCGTCGTGAAGCGTCCCGGCCTGACCGGCCCGTGGGATCTCGCCACGGAGATCGCCATCAACACCACGCCACGCAAGGGCAACAACAGCATCGTGTCGCGGCCCGCGGTCGTCACGAGCCACGGCAAGCCCGGCAATATTTTCTACGGCGAAACCCGCCCGGTCATCGTTGGCTCCACCACGATGCCTGGCGGCAACGTCGGCGGCGGCATCACGCAGTCCTCGCAGGTGCAGCAACAGGCCATCGGCACCAACCTCACCGTCACGCCGTTCATCGGCCAGGACGGCTCGGTGCAACTTGACATCGTGCAGGATGTTTCGGACGTGACCGGCAACGTGACCGTCGACGGCAACACGCAATACATCATCGGCCAGCGCAAATCGACGTCCTACGTCAGCGCCAAGTCCGGCGACATCCTCGTGCTGGGCGGCTTCCAGAAGAACAGCGACACTTCGAGCACGAGCCGGCTGGGCCCGATTCCGATTCTCGGCGATCTCTTCGGCACGCGGACAAAGAACAAGAAGCGCCAGGAACTGATTTTCTTCCTCCGCCCGACGGTGCTGACCAACGATCCGGCGCGGGACAACGTCGAGGCGATGAAACGAATCGAGACCATGCCGATGCGCGACGAAATCAAACACGAGCTGGATCCGAAGTTCCAACCGCCGGCGCCGTCGAAGCTGGAACGGATTCTGCCGAAATCGTGATGAGATTTTCGATTTTGGATTTTGGATTTTCGATTGGGGACAAACGTCACGCAGAGACGCGGAGACGCGGAGTCGGAGTTCGAACCCACGTACCCCGGGTGGCCACGCCCGTGAGGGCAGGGATGATTCCGAGACAGGGACTCGATAAACTCCGTCGTCCAAATTCGTGCGCTGAAGGGCGGGCGTACTCACCCGCCAGGACGATTTTGGCCCAGCTTCCCCGGCCGGTGGGGGCACCGGCCCTCCATCGAATGACAGCCGAAAAGATGTTTTGTAGGGCCGCCGCTCGTCGGCGGGCCGCTGGATTCGAATCCGACCCTCGTCATGACCAATCTTGAACAGGAAACGTTGCCGGCGGCATTGGCGGAGAAGCTAACGGACGAGCAGCGGCAGGCGGTGGTTGAGGCCCCGCGCGAAAAGCGACTCGAGGTCCTCGCGCAGGGCTTGGGCCGGCCGGAGACCGAAGTCATCGTCTCGCTCGCCGGAGCCGCCGGGCTCGACATCGCGAGCAATCTGGAAGCGGACCCCGAGGCGCGCGGATTGCTGCCCGCGCGGCTGGTGCACGAATACCAAATCATTCCCATCCAATTCCGGACGACGGACGACGGAGGGCAGACGGCGGAGCAGAGCATCATCAACGGGACTCCGGCCTCCGACCTCCGTCCTCTGACCTCCGCCCCTTCAACCTCCAACCTTCCGACCCTGCACCTCGCGACCGCCTGGCTGCCCGATGAGACGATGACCGACTGGCTGCGGACGTTTACGTTCCGCCCGCTCGCCTGGCATCTCGCGGTGCCGGAGCGCGTGCATCAGCTCATCATCGAGAACTTCGGCGTCGGCTCCGGTTCGCTCGAGGACAGCGACGACGGCTACATTGCACCCGAGGCGCAAAAGGAGACCGAGGAAGTCGTCGACGAGGAGGCGGCCGTGGTCCGCTTCGTGACCGACGTGATTTCCCAGGCGATCGAGGATCAGGCCACGGACATTCACTTTGAGCCGCAGGAGGGCCAGCTCCGCATCCGTTACCGCGTGGACGGCTTGCTCGTGCCCGTGCCCGTGCCGGAGAACCTGCTCCGCTTCCAGGACGCCATCATCTCCCGCCTGAAGATCATGGCGCGGATGAACATCTCGGAGAAGCGGCTGCCGCAGGATGGACGCATCAATTTCAAGGCGGCGGGCGTAACACTCGACATCCGCGTGTCGACCGTGCCGACGATCTACGCCGAATCGATTTCGCTCCGCCTGCTCAACCAGAAGAAGGAAGCCTACACGATGGATCGGCTCGGCATGAACGCCGCCGAACAGGACCAGATCACGAGCATTCTGGATTATCCGCACGGAATCATCCTCGTCACCGGCCCGACCGGGTCGGGCAAGTCGACCTCGCTGAATGCGTTTCTCCGGAAGATCAACTCGACCGACCTGCGCATCATCACGATCGAAGACCCGATCGAGTACGAAGTGCCCGGCGTGAACCAGATGCAGGTCCGGCCGGAGATTGGACTGACGTTCGCGGACGCACTGCGGCACGTGCTGCGTCAGGATCCCGACGTGATCATGGTCGGCGAAATCCGCGACAAGGACACCGCCGAGATCGCAATTCGCGCCTCGCTCACGGGTCACCTGGTGTTCTCAACGCTGCACACCAACGATGCGCCCGGCGCGATCACGCGGCTGGTGGACATGGGCATCGAACCCTTTCTTGTGGCGTCGGCAATCGAGCTCGTGATCGCCCAGCGCCTCGTGCGCCGGCTCTGCGCCGAGTGCGCGCGCCCGGCACCGATTTCCCGGGTGAAGCTGCTCGAGAATCTCGCGATCCTTGGCTGTGACCCGGCGGAGGCGGAGCTCATCGACCAATTGAAGTCGCCCGTCGGCTGTGACCGTTGCCGCGGCACCGGATATCGGGGCCGAATCGGCATCTTCGAGATTTTCCGGCTCAACGAGGAAATGCACGAACTTGTGTTGAAGCGGGAGAGCACGCGCACGCTGGCCGAATGCGCCCGCAAGCATGGCATGCGCACGCTCGGCCAGAGCGGCTGGGACAAGATCAAGAATGGCTCGACCACCTTCGACGAAGTGCTGCGGGTCATCACGGTGACGGACTCATGAGATTTTCGATTTTGGATTTTGGATTTTCGCTTGGGGTGGCTGATGTCGCCCTGCCCGTGAGAGCAGGGAGGGTGGCGTGGCCGGGTTCGGCGCGGCGGTCCCGCTGCTCACGCAGCGGGCTACGCGATCCGAAATTCCTAACGTCGGCGGCACGGCGACGAGCGCCGGCCCTACAGTCCGCCCGCTGACCCATGCCGCGTTTCGCCTATACGGCTCGCGATCGTGCGGGCAATACCGTCACCGCCGATCTGGAGGCCGCCAATCGCAAGGACGCGTTGCGCGTGCTCGGGGCACGCGGGCTCCAGGTGGCGGCGGTCAGCGAGGTGGCGGCGGGCGGGGCCAAGTCGGCCGGGAAGTCCGCGGCCGCGAGTGCGAAGGCCGCGCCGAAGAGCGAGGCACGCGAATTGCGCCGTTCCGAGTGCCTTCCCTTCCTCGAGGCGCTGCATGATCTCGCCACGAGCGGCCTCTCCGCCGGCGAAGCGGTGCGGCTGTTGTCCATCCGGATCAAGGAGCCGAAGCTGCGCGCCCTTTGCGTGGGCATCTGGGAGCAAATCAGCGAAGGCGCGGCGTTGTCGCGGGCGATGGCGAGTTACCCGCAGGTTTTCGATCCCTCGATCACCAACCTGATTCAGGCGGGCGAGGCGACGGGATCGCTGACCGACACGCTGGCGCGGCTCATCGCCCATTTGCAGGAGCAGCGGGAAATCCGCCGCCAGCTCCTGACGGCGATGGCGTATCCCACGTTCATGGTCGTGGTCGCGGGCGGGGTCATCCTGTTCTTCCTGTTTTTCCTGATGCCGCGGCTGCAGACGCTGCTGACTTCGATGCACGGCAAGATGCCGGCGTCGACGAGCCTGCTGATCGGCGCCTCGCAGTTCCTGCTGCACTACGGAATCCTGATCGTCATCGGGGGCGTCTTCGCGGCGATTTCATTCTGGCGCTGGCGGGCGACGGAAGCGGGGCGCGCGGCCACCGATGCGTGGATGCTGAAGCTGCCGCTGCTCGGGCCCTTCGCGGTGTCGCGCACGGTGCTGTCGTTCAGCCAGACCCTCTCAGTGCTGCTGGAGAACGGAATCACCGCCGCGGAGGCGCTGCGGATGACGGAGAAGCAAATCGACAACCGCGTGCATCGCGCCGCGTTCAATATCGCGACCGCGCGCGTGCTCGAGGGCGAGGCGCTGTCCGCCGCGCTGGCCCGCACCGGGTGTTTTCCGGATCTCGTGCTCGACCGCCTCTCGGTGGGCGAAAACACCGGCAACGTGGTGCCGAGCCTCAAGCAAATCGCGCAAGCGTATCAGAAGCTGATTTCCAGCCAGCTCAACATGTTCACCCGCGTGATCGCGAGCGCGGTGCTAATGGGCGTCTTCATCTTCGTCGGCTTCATCGCGTATTCGATCGTCAGCGCGGTATTTCAGGTCAGTGCGAGCTTCCGGATGGGAGGATAGGCGCCGCGCAGGGCGCGGCGCCATTTTGGATTTTTGATTTTCGAGTTCCGATCTCGGGCGCGAGCCTCGTGTTCGAGCTTCCGGGTGACGGCGCGGTTTTTAACCCCGAGCAGTCTACGGTAGTGGCCTCTGCAGCACCCCCCCCCCGCCCTGACGGGCACCCCTCTCGAGCCGGAACGATGCAGTGGGGCCGTTTCGCGAACGTCTCTGTAATCGTGCTCGTGCCCTTGCTCGTGCTCGAGTCGGACGAGAGAGCACGAGCACGATTACGATAACGAGCACGAGGACCTGAAAAGTCACCAAAAGGTGTAGGGCTGCCGCCCTTCGACTGGCTCAGGGCCCGGGATTCCCTCCGTTTGGCCGTGAGCTTGCCGAACCGGCTCGTCGGCAGGCCGTGTCTTGAATGAAACCCGTGGCCCGGCGACTAGCGCCGGCCCTACACCAAACGGTGAACGCCCCGTCCAACGTAAGGAGATCGTGGACGGTGGGGGCACCGTCCCTCCATGGAGTGCTCTTGGAGATGAGAGCGAACGGAAGTCTGAACGATCCGCCTACCATGGAGGGCGGGTGCCCACACCCGTCGATTTCGTTCCACTGCATCGTTCCGGCTCGAGAGTGGTGCCCGTCCGGGCGGGGTGTGTCTGGGACGGTCTTCGCGACCACCACTGGCTCACGCTCGCGGCCACAGATTCCGGCACCCAATCGAAAATCGAGACTCCAAAATCGAAAATCGGCCGCGCCCGATGACGCACTTGATCGCGCCAGCCTTAACGGAACCCTTCCCGGCGCGGCCTACGGGTTCACCACAATCTGAGCCGTTACATCCACGCCGTCCTGCTCGAGCCGGCCGCGATTGTTCTGCGCGGCCGCGATTGCGCCGCCCGACGTGCTGCCGGCCTGGAAGACCAGCCGGCTGATGCCGCTGACCTGCACCGCGCGGCTGTTTTCCTGAAAGAGGTCGCCGCCGGTGACACGCACATCGCTGCCTGAACCCAGCAGGAAGACGGGCGTCGCATTCTCGATGGCCGTGATTTGTCCGACAAAGACGGGACCGGTGAACGTCACGCCCGGCGCATAGATGCCGGTCAGCCCGCGAGCCGCGAAGAAAAAGGCATTCGCCGCGCGCAGGCCGCCGAAGCGTCCATTGGTGCTGGTGATGGCGACGTAGGCTAGGCCGGCCAGTCCGTTGTAGACGGTGCTGGCGTGGCCGACGAAAAGGGAGCTGCCGTTGTTCGCGGGGTTGTTCGTGCTGCTCGGCGCGTTGAGAAAATTGTAGGCACCGGTGGGATCGAAGGCCGTCGCGCGACCGACGGTGAAGATCGACAGATTCGTCGTTTCATCCGCGCCTGTGACCACGATTCCAGCGTGGCCCCTCATGTAGGCGACGGTCGGCTGGTTGTATTTGATCGGTGCGGCCGTCCCGGTCGCCGCATCGAGGAGAATCGAAACCGAGCCGGCCCCGGAAAATTCGACCTGCACGATGTCGTCGTTCAAATCGATGAACGACAGTCGCGTGATCTGGCCCGCGTCGGCGGTAAAGGTGGCCGCGGCGCCCTGGAGCAGCAGCTGGTCGAACATGTTGCCGTTCGGATGGGTGATGTTGCCCTGAAATTCGATGCCGGAACCGATCACCTTCTCGGTCGTGTTCACACCGACGATCGCCGACCGGCTCGAGGTGGTGGTGGTGCCGGTCGTCATCCGCGACGAATAAAGGCCGGTCGAGGCGGGTTGGACATTGTTCACCGCGATGACCGAGCTCGTCGCCCCCGCGAGATCGACGCCATTGCGCTGCCAGCTGTAGGTGGTCGCACCGGAAGGCGCCGCGAGTGTCGCGGTGCCGCCCGCCGCGACTGCCTGCGAGTCCGGACCGGTCACAGTCGCGGTAAACGTGCCTTGGGCCAGATTGCCGTTCGTGTCCCGGGCTTGAATGACGATCGTGGCCGAACCGCTGGCGAGCGGCTTGAGCAGGAGATTCGTCCCCGCCACTTCGGCGTCCACCACGGTGCCGGCGGAATTGGTGCCCGTGAACGAGAGCAACGAAGGGCCGCTGCCGGGATAGATCGCGACCGGGGTGATGGAATTGACGATGGCGAAGTTGGCCGTGCCGATAGACCCCGAAGTGTAATTGCGTGCCGGCAGTTCGGTGAACGCGCCACCGGCGTTGACCGCCGGAAGCGCGGCAATGGAGTCGACCACAGTCATCCCCGATCCGATCACACGCCCGAAAACGCTGTAACCACCGCCATTCGCCGGCCCGAGGATCGTCGAGTTGTCGCGAATATTGAAATACCATTCGCTGGTCGCGCTATTGACGCTGCTGGTCCGCGCTGCCGCGAGGGTGCCGCGGGAATTGGCGAGATTGTACTCGAGCGGAACGGCGCTGAACTTGCCGATGGTCGAGGCCGTGGATCCAGTCCAAGTGTAGCCACCACCCTGCAGAATTGAGGCACCCCCGCTGGAATCGAGCGCGGCCTTCCGGTGAAAAAACGTATTCGAATACGAGCCAGCAGTGACGTACTTCAGGAAGTTCGCGACGTGCTGCGGGGCGGCGTTGGCGAGCAGCTCGACGTTAAACTTTCCGAGCACCGTGTCATATTGCACGACCTGCCCGGTCACGCCCGGCAGGGAGAAATACTCCCGCAGATCGATCGTGATCGTGGTTCCGGCCGACACGAGGGTGCGGGCCGGCAGCGGCTGGAGGGCCGTCGGCAGCGTGGATTGACCGGGCAAAGCCGTGGTCATCAACGCCAGCGCGGCAAAAAAGAAGGTACGGGCGAACGACATGCGAAGAGAGCGTGGCTGCGGGTTGACGCATCCGACAATCCGAATGTTCCGGGCTATTCTTCCTCGAACCTGCCAAACGCGATGAGAAGGGAACGGCCCGTGCCGGGAGAAGAAATTCGCGACAACACACCCCGCCTTCGGCACCCCTCTCAAGAGGGGATCTTTGAAACGTCTCCTTCAAAAGGTCCCCTCTCGAGCCGGAACGAGGCAGTGGAACGAAATCGGCGGGTGTGGGCACCCGCCCTCCATGGTAGGCGGATCGTTCAGACTTCCGTTCGCGCTCCTCTCAAAGAGCAATCCATGGAGGGACGGTGTCCTCACCGTCCACGCTGTACGGCTGCCGCTCGTCGGCAGGCCACGTGCATCGTTCGCGAAGCGGCCCGGCGGCGAGCGCCGGCCCTACATGCCGAACACCGTGCGCGCCAGCAGCCAGTAAAGACCTGCCAACGCGACGCCGAGCGAAACCACGAACGTGATCCGGCGATCCCACACCTCATTCCGTCGGAGCCGCCAGAGCAGCGGCAAGACGACCGCCGCAATTGCAATCTGACCGATCTCCACCCCGAGGTTGAAGGCAAACAAGGGCCCGAGGACGGCACTGCCGTCCCGCCCCACCCCGAGATCGCGCAACACCGAGGCGAAGCCGAACCCGTGGATCAGCCCAAAGCCGAAGGTCAGCGCCCAGCGTCCGTGCGGTTCCTGTCCACGGCGCAGGATATTCTCCACGCCGACGAGCACGATCGAGCCCGCAATCGTCGCCTCGACCAGCCGGCTGGGCAGCGTGATGACCTCAAACGTCGCCAGCCCCAACGTCAGCGAATGCGCCAGCGTGAAGCAGGAAACAATCACGGCCATGGACGCGAATCTCCGGCACACGACCAGCAACCCCAGGAGAAAGAGCAGATGATCGTAACCCGTGCCGATGTGCTCCACTCCCAGCTTCACGAAGTCGCCGAACACGGCCTGCGGATTCGAAGCCGCCGGCACCCCGCGCTCGCTCGCCCCCGGATCCAGATCGACCTCGAGAGTCGCGTCCTCCGAGGTGAGCAGTTTCTTCGCCACCGCCAGCCCATCCGCATCGGACACGAGGATGAATTGCCGGTGACCGGCAGGGAGTTGTCGCAGTCGAAGCGAGCGCAACGTGACCGGTCCACGCAGCGGCGGATAGATCGTCTCAAACGTCACCGCATCCGCGGCATTCACCTGCACCAGGTTTTCCCGCGGCGCCACGATCGCACCTCCCGATCGCACTTCCCACAACTCGGATGCGACCGCCACCCAGAGATCCTTCAGAACTGCCGCGTCAGGGGAAAGACCATCGCGCTCGGGCCGGCGCTCAGAAGGCAGCAGGTGCAGGGCGTCCGCCGGGGACAGGCCGGTGACGATCGCAAAGCCTCCGCGCCGGGCGTCGACCTCCACGGTGCTCAATCCCGGATCATGCGCCCGGGCCGGGGCGAGGCCCAGCCCGAGCAGCACAAGGAGAAAGAGACGCCGCAGGATCACCGTTTCGATTCAGCGCACCCCGGCGTCCGAGCCAAGGCATTTGGCACGGGCGCGGGCGCCGCGCGTCGCGGCGCCCAAACATTCTAACCACGAAGGCACAGAGCTCACAGAGCATCGACGGCGGCGGGTTCGAAACCGAATTTGTAATAAGTTCTGGCGGGCGCGCACGAGGCGCGCCCCTACGAAAAGCAGGGGCGGGGCTCGTCCACGCCCGATCGGCGACGACAATTACCATCTGCGTAAATCTGGCGTGGATTCTTCGCTGCGCTCAGAATGACGAAGCCTTTAAGCCGTCTCACGCTCGCGGCCCAACATTCATGCCCACTCCTGAGTACACCTGGCCTGCGCCGGATCCCGCCGACGACTTCGGCCTCGTATCGCTGGATCGGGACCTTTCGCCGGCGCGGCTCATCTCGGCGTATCGGCATGGTATTTTTCCCTGGCCCGATGGGAAGCCCGCCAAGGCGATCCCGTGGGTGTGCCCGACGCGGCGCGCGATTCTCGAGTTCTCCGCCCTGCATGTGCCGCGCAATCTCCGGCGCTCGCAGCGGCAGCGCGCGGAGCTCCGCTTCAGCATCGATGAAGCGTTCGAGTCCGTGATTCGCGCCTGCGCGGCGTCGGCGCGTCCCGGCCAGCCCGGCACCTGGATCACGCCGGCCATGGTCGCGGCCTACGTTGATCTGCACCACCTGGGCCATGCCCACAGCGTGGAAGCGTGGGACGGTTCGACACTGGTGGCGGGACTCTACGGCGTAACCGCGGGCGGCGTCTTCACGGGCGAGAGCATGTTCCATCACATCGACGACGGTTCGAAGCTGTGCGTGCTGCACCTCATCGCGCATCTCGAACAACGTGGCGCGACGTGGATCGATATCCAGCAGTTGACGCCGCACTTCGCGTTGCTCGGGGCGCGGGAGATTCGGCGGGCGGAATTCCTGGCCCGGCTGGCGGAGGAGCAGAAGATGGGACGCGTGCTCTTCCCGTAGAATGCAGCATCGGCCTGAGCCGCGATTTTTCACCACCGAGACACCGAGTTGGGATAACCGAACGCCGTGTCATCGTGGTCATGCTCCGGAGGGCTCACGCGGAGACGCGGAGTGTTCAGCCGAAGGCGTGGCCGGTGGGGGCACCGGCCCTCCATTAAATGGCCCAGTCGATGGAGGGCGGGTGCCCTCACCCGCCATTTCCTTCTGTTCTACTTTCAGGGTCCCGGCGAATCCCTTTGCCGCAGCCGGGGACGCTGGTGACGCTACGGGCATGGAAATGGTGGAGATCAAGGCGGACCTTCCGGTGTCCAGCGTCGAGGCGGTGGATAACGCACTGCTCGAAGCAGGTGCGGTGGCGTGGAACGTACTCGAGGACGTCATCGTCAAGCGCGCCTGGCTGGTTGGCATTTTTGCCAGCGAGGCCGAGGCGCTCGCGAGCTGGCCGGAGATTGAGCGCCTGTTGCACACGGCGGGCGTGGAATCCGCGGTGCCCGCGATCCGTACGCTCGGCGACCGCGATTGGCGCGACAGTTACAAGGCCCACTTTCGTGCGTGGTCGTTCGGCCGGCTGCACTGGGTGCCGGTGTGGGAGCGAGCCACGTTTCAACTCCCCGCCGGGCACGCCGTGCTGTGGCTCGATCCCGGACTCGCGTTCGGCACGGGCAATCACGAGACGACCCGGCTCTGCGTCGAACGCCTCGTCGCGTTCGCGGAGGAGCACGGCACAAAAGGTCGCGTGATCGACGCGGGCTGCGGCTCCGGCATTCTCGCGTTGTCGGCTGCACTCCTCGGCTTCAAGCAGGTGTCGGGCTTCGACAACGATCCCGAGGCCGTGCGAGTGAGCGAGGAGAATGCCGCGATCAACGACCTGACGGGCCGCGTGGAATTTTCCGTCGGCGACCTGACCTCCGGACTCGCGGGCAAACATGCGGAGGTCGTCCTTGCGAACATTCAGGCCGACGTCCTCATGGCCAACGCCGCCGCGCTGGTGGCCGCCGTCGCGCCGGGTGGCATCCTCGCCTTGAGTGGCATCCTCGCCGGGGAAAATTCCCAGGTGCGCACGAAGTTCGAGACGATCACACCCAACTGGGTCGTCAACGCCCGCGTCATGGGCGAGTGGAGCGACATCGTGCTGACGCGGCCGGGTTGAGGGGCGAGGGCGGAGAGTTGAGAGTTGAGGGTTGAGAGGCGGATGACCGGCGCGCCGGAGGATTGGGGCCGGAGGGCGGAGGGCGGTTTTTTGTAGGGCCGGCGTTCACCGCCGGGCCTTTCCTTCAAAACATCCCTCTTTCGATCGTCGTCCAACCGGACCAAACGAAATTCCAGGCCCGCCGGCGAGCGGCGGCCCTACAGTCGAGCACCTACCACCATCCGTCGGATCCTCTCAGCGCTTCGCCACACTGAGCCGCGCAATCACGGCGGGCAGGAGCGCATGCTCGGCCGCATGGACGCGGCTCGCAAGCGACTCGAGTGTGTCGCCCTCCTCCACCCGCACCGCGGCCTGATCGAGAATCGGACCAGCATCCACCTCAAGCGTCACTTCGTGCACGGTGCACCCGGTAATCTTCACGCCGCGGCGAAACGCCTGTCCAATTCCGTCCAGTCCCGGAAACGCCGGCAGGAGACTCGGGTGGAGGTTGATCACCCGGCCCTCGAACTGGAGCAGAAACCGCGGCTTCAGCACGCGCATGAAACCCGCGAGGACGATGAGGTCCGGCTGACAGGCCAGAATCGAGGCGATGTAATGCTGCTCCCCTTCACCGTCCAACTTGGTCTTGAATGGTGCCGGATCGAGAAAGGTGGCGGGAACATTGAAACGGGGGCCCAGCGCGAGGATGCCGGCATCGGGCCGATCGGAATAAATCTGGACGACCTCGCCGCGCCCCAGCCGGCCCTGTTGCTGCGCGAGGAGAATGGCCTCCGCGTTGGAGCCTCTTCCGGAGCCGAGAATCACGATGCGCATGAGAGGATTCGGGGCAGATTCCGCGGCCGGGCACAACCCGAAGTTCGATCCGGCGAGCTCACGCAGAGTCGCGAAGCGACCCCCGGTTTGTCATCTAATAGATGACAAACCGGATCGGGCGGGGACGCGGAGCGGGAACTCGGTCGCGGGAATCGGGTAATTGCGATGCGCGGCCCCCGTTGTCATCTATTAGATGACAAACGGGATTGGGCGGTGGGGGGTTTGGTCATTCGCGTCGTCTCGAGAGCAGCGGGACGAGGTTAAGCGAAGCGATCGAGAAGTCCCTGCCCTCATGGGCAGGGCTATAGTGAGGCCACCATCCCGGGGTGGCGGTGAGCGCTGCCGATCAGACGTCGCCGGCGGCCTTGATGCGTGCGATCAGGCTCGTCGTGCTGAAGCCGGGCAGAAAGGGCATGAACGTAATTTGCGTCCGGGCCGCCTCGAGCGCGGCACGTTCGCCGGGATCGAGTTTCTGCAAGGTGTAATCGCCGGCCTTGCAGTAGATGTCCGGTCGCAGCGCGGCGATTTCGGCGGTGAGTCGCGGCGTGCCAAAAATCACGACGGCATCGACACACGCCAGTGCCCCAAGGGCATAGGCGCGCTGTTCCTCGCTCTGCACCGGCCGCGAGGGCCCTTTCAACGCCTTCACGCTGGCGTCGGCGTTCAGCGCCACAATCAGCGCGTCTCCCAGCGACCGCGCCTTCTGGAGCGAATAGAGATGACCGGTGTGGAGCAGGTCGAAGACGCCATTCGTCAGCACGACTTTCCGGCCGGCGGCGCGTTGCCGCTCCCGGTATTCGACGGCCTGCGGCAGGGAGAACAGTTTTGGGTTGTCGAGCGTCACGCGGTCGCAACCCTCGCCACTCACCCCGGCTTTGTAAATCCGGTTATCCCCGCCGTCCGCCATGAACCTCCGCCTCCTTCCCGTTCTGTTTCTCCTGGCCGTCGCGCCCGCCGCCTTCGCCTCCAAGGAAAAGCCGGTCATCGGGCTCTCGCTCGACACCCTCAAGGAGGAGCGCTGGCAACGGGATCGCGACACGTTCGTCGCCGCCGCCCAGAAGCTCGGCGCGACCGTCATCGTCCAGTCGGCCAACAGTGACGACATCCGCCAGGTCCGCGACGTCGAGTCGTTGATCAGTCGCAACGTCGATGTACTCGTGATCGTGCCGCATAACGGCGCGGCCATGACCCGCGCCGTCAAATCCGCCAACGACGCGAAGATTCCGGTGATTGCGTACGACCGGCTGATTCTCAACGCCAACATCGATTACTACCTCACCTTCGACAACGTGAAGGTCGGCGAGGCGCAGGCGGGCTACGCCGCCGCCCGGCTGCCCGCGGGACGCAAGGCGCGCATCGTCCGGATCTACGGGGCCCCGACGGACAACAACGCGAAGCTCTTCAAGCAGGGACAGGACAATGTGCTCCAGCCGCTGATCGCCGCGGGCAAGGTCGAGGTTGTGCACGAGGACTGGGCGCTCGATTGGAAACCCGAGAACGCGAAGAAGATCATGAATGCCGCGATCACCAAGGTGGGTCGCGACATCGATGCCGTGGTCGTCTCGAACGACGGCACGGCGGGCGGCGCGATCCAGGCATTGATCGAGGAAGGCCTCGGCGGGAAGGTGCTCGTCACGGGGCAGGACGCCGATCTCGCCGCCTGCCAGCGCATCCAGCGCGGCACACAGGCCATGACCGTCTACAAGCCGCTCAAGAATCTCGCCACGCTCGCCGCCCGCGTGGCCGTCGACGTCGCGAAAGGCAGCAAGCCCGCCACGACCGCGACACTCGACAACGGGTCGAAGCAGGTGCCGTCGATTTTCGAAGCCATCATCGCCGTCGACAAAGCGAACCTGATGTCGACGGTCGTCGCCGACGGCTTTCATGCCGCGGCGGCTCTCAAGTAACGCGGTTTGTCATTCTGAGCGCAGCGAAGAATCCACGGATGATTACGAAGCTTGGATTCTTCGCGTCGCTCAGAATGACAGGGTGCTCATCCGGAACGATGCAGTGGGATGTAGGGCCGCCGCTCGCCGGCGGGCCGCTTCGCGAATGAAACCCGTGGCCGAGCGACGAGCGGCAGTTGCTACACTGACGGGTGAACGTTCCGCTCGACCTAATGCCGCCGTGGACGGTGGGGGCACCGTCCCTCCATGGATTGCCTTTCCGAGAGCAGGAACTGACGGACGTCTGAACGACCCGCCTGCCATGGAGGGCGGGTGTCTCACCCGCCGGCTTCCTTTTGACCGCATGGTTCCGGATTCATACCGGCGGGCGGGTGGCGGGATGGAATGCTGCTCGCAACGCCGTCCCGCTGCTCACGCCGAGGGCTGCGCGAACCCTGGCGTGGTTTTTGGCCACCGATTTCACGGATGGGCACCAGTGGCAGAGCATCCGGGTGGCGGGCGAAACCGGGCGATCGCGCCCCAACTCCCTGTCGCTCACCTCGCATGACTCCGCTGCTCGAAGCGCGACAGCTCACGAAGCGCTTCCCGGGCGTGATGGCGTTGCGCGAAGTGAATTTCACTCTCGCGGCCGGCGAGATTCATGCGCTCTGCGGCGAAAACGGCGCGGGCAAGTCCACGTTGATCAAGCTGCTCTCCGGCATTCATCCCCACGGCAGCTACGAGGGAGAACTGCGGGTCGACGGTGCGGTGGCGGAATTCCACGGCATTCGCGACGCCGGGCGCGCGGGCATCGCCGTGATCACGCAGGAACTGGCGCTCGTGGATGAACTCAGCATCGCCGAGAACATCTTCCTCGGCCGGCCGCCACGTCGCGGACTGCGCGTCGACTGGCTCGAGATGCATCGGCGGGCGGCGGAGCTGCTCGCGGACTTCGGCCTGAATCTTCCGCCGGAGATGCCCGTCGGGCGCCTCGGCATCGGGCACAAGCAACTCATCGAAATCGTGCGGGCCCTGGACAAGCGATCGCGCGTGCTCGTCCTCGACGAACCGAGCGCGGCGTTGACCGAGTCCGAAGTCGCCGCGTTGACGGGCCACCTCGAGCGCCTTCGCCGGCAGGGCACGGCCATCATCTACATTTCGCACCGGCTCGATGAAGTCTTCGCGCTGGCGGATCGCATCACGGTGCTGCGCGACGGCGCGAGCATCGTCACGCTCAAGCGGGAGGAGGCCACCATCCCGCTCGTCATTCGCCACATGGTGGGACGCGAACTTGGGGACCTGTTTCCGCGCCGTCGCACTGAGGCATCTGCGGCCGCCGCGCTCGAATCCGCGCCCGCTCCGCTGCTGGCCGTCCGCGATCTCGCCGTGGCCGCCAGTGCGGGTGAAGCGCCGCGGCTGCGCGGAATTTCGTTCGAGGTCCGGGCGGGTGAAGTGCTCGGATTCGGCGGGTTGATGGGAGCAGGCCGGACCGAACTGCTGATGCACCTCTTCGGAGCGTGGGGCCACCGCGCGAGCGGCGAAGTGGAACTGCGCGGGCAGCCTTATCCGCGGCCGAACCCGGGGGAGTCGATTCGCCGTGGCCTCGTCCTCGCGAGCGAAGACCGGCGCCGTTTCGGGCTGATTCTCGATCAGTCGATTGGGTTCAACCTTTCGCTGTCGAGCCTCGGCCGGTTCGTCCGCCATGGCCGAATCGATCAGGCCGCGGAGTTCGTCGGCAACCGCGCGCTCTTCGAATCGTTGCGCGTCAAGGCATCCGGCCAGGAAGTGCGTGTCAGTGGCCTCTCCGGCGGAAACCAGCAGAAGGTGGTACTCGGCAAGGCCCTGCAAACCGCGCCCGCGGTGGTGTTGCTCGACGAGCCGACGCGGGGAATCGACGTCGGCGCGAAGCTCGAGGTCTATGAGTTGATCAACCGTCTCACCGAGGAAGGAAAGGCTGTGATCCTCGTCTCCAGCGAACTACCCGAACTGATGGGCGTGAGTGATCGAATCATTATGCTGTGCGAGGGACGAATCGGCGGCACCTTCGAGCGCGACGAATTCAATCAGGAACGCCTGCTCGCGGCGGCGATGGGACGAGCCGCCGTCAGCGCCGCGTGAATCCACCGCCCGCAACCTCGCTCCACGCATGATCACCCGCCCTTCGCTGCAAAAACTCGCCCTGCCGCTCGCGCTCCTCGCGGTGGGCGGGTTTTTCGCGTGGCAGGAACCGGCCTACTTCGGCTCGCGGAACCTGACGCAGCTCATCGTCGAGTTCTCGATGACCGGCACGCTGGCGTTGGGGATGTTCATGATTCTTCTCACCGGCCAGATCGACTTGTCGGTCGGCAGCGGCGTGGGACTGATCGGCGGAGTGGCCGCGGTGCTCGTCTTTCAGCATGACTGGCCGGCGCCCGCGGCCTTGCTTGCCGCCTTCGCCGCGGCGCTCGTGCTCTGGACCGCGATGGGGACGCTGATCGTCCGGCAGCGGATTCCCTCCTTCATCATCACGCTCGGCGGCCTGCTGATCTTCAAAGGCCTCTTCTGGCTCGTGATTCAGAACTCCACGATCCCGGTGGCGCGCGGCGATCGCGACAATCTCTACTCGCTGCTCACCACTTACTATGTGCCGCCCGCGGTGGGGCTCGCGCTCGGAGCGGTGCTGATCGCTGGACTCGGCCTGATGCTGGGCCGGGCCCGGTCGCATCGGCGCGCGCACGGCCTGCCCGTCTCGAAGTCAGTATGGGCGGCGGGCCGGTTCGTCCTGGTCGCGGGTGTGGTGCTGTTCGCGATCGTCCGGCTGAACGCGTTTCGCGGCGTGCCGCTGTCGCTGCTCATTCTCGGGGGCACGGCCGCGGTGGTTTACTTTCTCACGCAGCACACGCCGTTCGGCCGCTACCTCTATGCCATCGGCGGTAACGAGGAGGCCGCGGCGCTCTCCGGCATCGCCGTGTCTCGCGTGTTGATTGGAGCGTATGTCCTGATGGGCGTGGCGGTGGCGCTGACGGGCTTCATGACCACTGCCTACTCGGGAGCGTCGACCACGACGGTGGGCGACCTGATGGAACTCGATGCGATTGCGGCCTGCGTAATCGGCGGCACGGCGCTGCGCGGCGGGCGCGGGTCGGTCGGCGGCGTACTCCTGGGCGCTCTAATCATGACCGCACTGCTGAACGGCATGACGCTCCTCGCCGTGTCACCGGAAATCAAATTCATCGCCCGCGGCGTGGTGCTGACGCTCGCGGTCTGGATGGATGTCAGTTTCGGCCGGGCGCGAAACTGAGGCCATTTTCGATTTTGGATTCTCGATTTTGGATTGGGCGGACCCAAATCACCAAGGCAGTTTAACCACGAAGGCACAGAGACACGAAGTTGGCGGGCCCGACAGAACGGGTTTGTGCTCGATTGTAGGGCTGCCGCTCGTCGGCAGGCCCTCTCCTTCATTCGAGAACCGGACCGGCAGCGGGCGCCGGCCCTACACTTCGGGCGACCGTGAGGGCAGGCATGATAAGCGCCCGAAAGCACGTTCTCCCGCTGCTCACGCAGCGGGCCACAAAAAAACTCCGGCGGCGCACGCCGCCGCCCAGGCTTTCCGCGCCGCGCGGAAAGCCACTTAGAAGAATTTCTTCGCCTTCTCGAAAAATGACTTCGAGGTCGGTTCGGCGGCGTCGCCGCTGACGCGGGCGAACTCCTCGAGAATTTTCTTCTGCTCGCTCGTGAGCGACTGTGGCACCTCGACGTGCACGCGGACGAGTTGATCGCCCTGGTGCCCACCGCGCAGGCTCGGCATGCCCTTCCCGCGGAGGCGAAAAGTCGTCGCGCTTTGGGTGGCGGAGGGAATTTTCAGCGAGGCTTTGCCGAACAAGGTCGGGACCTCGATCGTGCCGCCGAGCGTCGCGAGGGTGAACTTGATCGGAATCTCGCAGAAGAGATCCTCGCCCTGGCGTTCGAACAGCTCGTGCTCCTTGACCGCGAGCACGATGTAGAGATCGCCCGCGGAGCCACCGGCCATGCCGGCCTCGCCGTTGCCGGAGGAGCGCAGGCGGGATCCGGTGTCGACGCCCGGGGGGATGCGCACGTTGAGCTTGGTGCTCTTCGCCACGCGTCCCTCGCCGCGGCATTCGGTGCAGGCCTTTTCCACCTTGGTCCCGGCGCCGTTACAAGTCGGGCAGGTCTGGGTGAAGGTGATGATGCCGCCGGAGCGACGGATCTGCCGCGCGCCGCGACACGTCGGACACGTGACGCGTTTCGAACCCGGCTCGGCTCCGCTGCCCTCGCAGCGTTCGCACGTCATCGCCTTGCGGAACGAAATTTCCTTCTCCACGCCACTGGCGGCCTCTTCCAGGGAAATTTCCAGATCGTAGCGCAGGTCCGCGCCGTCGCGGCCACCGTCGCGTCCGCCGCCGCCGCCGAACATCTCCTCGAAAATTCCGCCGCCGCCCCCGCCACCGCCCTGCTGGCCGAAGACCTCGCGGAAAATGTCGAAGGGATCGTGGAAGCCGCCGCCCGGGCCGCCAGGCCCGGGACCGCGCGGGCCACCCGCGCCCTCGAACGCAGCCGCCCCGTAACGATCGTACGCCGCGCGCTTCTCCGGGTCGCTCAGCACCTCGTAGGCGTGGGAGACCTTCTTGAACATCTCCTCAGCTTCCTTGTTGCCGGGGTTTTTGTCCGGGTGGAACTGGACCGCCTTCTTGCGGTACGCCTTCTTCATCTCCTCTGGCGTGACGGTTTTCGTGACGCCGAGCAGTTCGTAGTAGTCTTCCTTGGCCATAGGCTAATTTGTGATTGCGAGAACCCGCGCCGGGAAGCAATCCCGACCGCGAACCGGCTCAAGCAGCGCGAACATCACCGCCGCCACCGGCGGGCGCGCTCTCCGCTCAAGCCTTGCTCTCCTTGCCAGTTCCGCTCGAGACCACGACCGACGCGGGACGCAGCAGCCGGCCGTTCAGCGAATAGCCGGTGCGCACCACCGTCACCACGTGTTCCGCCGGCACATTCGGGCTCGGCAGATGCGAGATCGCCTCGTGCTGGTGCGGATCGAACGGCTGGCCGGCAGGATTGATGTCCTTCAGCCCGTGCGCGGTGAGCGCCGACTTGAGCTGCGTGAGCACCATGTCGATGCCGCCAATCAACGTCTTCAAATCCGCGTTCGGCTGCCGGGCAGCCGTGATCGCGAGTCCGAGATTATCCATCACGGGAAAAATATCCTCGAGCACGCGGCCCGTGGCGGTGGTGCGCAGCTCATCCTTTTCGCGCACGGCGCGACGACGGAAATTCTCCAAGTCCGCCGCGACCCTCATGTAGCGGTCGAGATTGGCGGCCGCCTCGGCCTTCGCTTCAGCCAGCCCGGGTTCGCGGGCTCCGGAGGGCGACGCGGCGGTCCCGGCATCCTGATTGGCAGGCGTTGGAGGCTGGGTCTCGTCGGTATCGGGCTCGGTCATAATGAAAAAGAGCGCTGAACTAACTACGACTTTGGCGTTTCTTCAAGTCTGCCGGTCAGCAGATGAACGTGGAGCCCGCCGAGAAGCGCCGTTTCGGACCCGGATATCACCACCGGGAAACCGAGGCACCGAGCCGATCCACCGAACCTCGCAGATACGCATAACAAACCGGATCCTGTGCGGTGGCTCGAAGCTCCTCCCCCCCCCCCGGCTCGGTGCCTCGGTGTCTCGGTGGTGAACTGGTCCGGGGTTGGGCCCATCCCCAAGGTCGAATGCCAGTCCGCGCGTCTTCGTGGTTAAAACTCGGGAAGCCGCTCAGCCCGCGAAATTTTCCGTTACGAGCAGGATCGTGGTCTGCTCAGCGGAAAATGTGAAGGCCCCGGCATACGGCGCGAGGGCGTTGTCACCGCGCACCAGCTTCTGCCCCACCGGGGAACGCGTGCCGTTACCCTCGGAGCTGACCCGCACGCTGCCGCTGGCGACACTCACGATCCGCGGCTGTTCGCCGGCCCGGAGGTGCATGCGTTCCCCGGCGCCGAGCACGACGCGGCGGATGCAGAATTCGGATGAGTCGGCGATGACACCCGACGTCGGGGCGGCCCGCTGCGGCGTTGGTTTGAAGTCCGTCCAGTCGATCGAGCGCAACGATTGCGCGAGGTGGAGTTGCCGGGGCTGCCCGTCGAGTCCGACCCGGCCCCAGTCGTACACCCGGTAGGTCGTGTCGGAGTTCTGTTGAATCTCCAGAATGAGGTTACCCGCGTCGATCGCATGCACCTGGCCACTGTGCACCAGAATCGAGTCGCCCGCGGCGACGGGGAAGTGATGGACGCACTCTTCGACGGTGTTCGTCGCGACCGCCGCCTCGAATTGGGCGCGCGTCACGCCCCGCTTCAGTCCGACGATCAATTCCGCCCCCGGCGCGGTCTGCGCGATGTACCAGTTCTCGGTCTTGGGCTGGCCGCCAAGTTCCGCCGCCACCGCCGCCGGCGGATGCACCTGCAGGCTGAGTCGTTCGCGACAATCCAGCCACTTGACGAGAATGGGAAATGGCGCCGCGGCCGGCCATTTTGGGCCCATGACGTCGGCACCGTGACGTTGGAGAATGCTGTGCAGCGACTGGCCGTTCAGGGCGCCGCCTTCCACAATCGATTGCGCTTCGCGCCGGTCCACAATCTCCCAGCTTTCGCCAATCAACTCGTTGGACGGCAGCCGCCGGCCGAGCAAGTTTTCCAACGCCCGACCGCCCCAAACGCGTTCGTGATAAAGCGGCTGAAACCGAAGCAGATCGCGCATGTACGATATCCAGTTTTTTGTGAAAACGCCGCCGGGGGGTTTACAATTGACCACCCACCTCGTTAGCGTGGAATCCGGCCCCAGTTTTGCTGGCCCACACAAATGCCCAAGGCAGAGACTTCAAACCCAAACGATGGCCCTTCCTTTCAGGCGCCACGTTATCGTCCAAACTGGCCGGCGGCAATCGGGTGTTTCCTGGTCGCAACCTGGCTGTCCGTCGCACTTTTCGACTTTTCGCCGCAACAGAGCACGTTTCACACGACCAGCCCGGCGGCCAGCAACGTCGCGGGCGGTTGGGGCGCGAACATCTCGTGGATTTCGTTCTACAGCCTCGGCATCGCCGCCTGGTGGGTGCCGGTCTTCCTGTTCTGGCTCGTTTATCTGGCGGTTCGCACGTCGAAGCACCTGACCTCGTCCCGCCTCGTCGGCATGATGATCAGCATCATCACGTTCGCCGGGCTTGCGGCGATGCTCGATGGCTTCAAGGAGAGTGATTACTTCCCCAAGGCACTCGGTGGCTTGATCGGCCATCTCGTCTATCAGAGCGGGCTCCAGAAACCGCTCGGCACTTTCGGGGCCGGCCTGCTGATGGGAACGCTCTATCTCTCGAGCCTGCTCTTCGTGTTCACGAAGGACATCGGGTCGGAGATTGAGAAGATGCTGACGAATTTCGGTCAGTGGCGGGCGGATCGCGCCAAGCTCCGGGCAGCTGAGGCCGAGCAGCGCCGCAAGGACAAGGAAGCCCAAGCCAAGCAGAAGGCGCCCGCCCCGGCCGTTGCCGCCGCCGCCCCGGCCGCCCCCTGGGCTTCCGCCGCTCCCGCCGGTTCGATCGGGCCGTCGGGTCGCAAGACTTTCGTCGCGAAGTCCGCCGAGGATCCCCTCGCCCGTCCGGCCGCGCCCCGCTCGGGCGACACCGCCACCGCGTTCCCGCCGGCCAAGCCCGAGCCGAAGGTCCCGGCCGTGTTGAAAATCGCGAGCGAGGGACGCGCCCCGGTAGCGACGCCTCCGGCACCCGCGAAGATCGAACTCAACATCGTCAAAGCCGAGGAAACGAAGAAGGCCAAGGTCACGCTCTCCCCGAGCGACGACAAGGACTACATCCGTTTCCCCCTGACGGAACTCAAGGAACGTGCAGCCGTTTCCGCCGCCGACAGCGAGGAAGAGCATCGCCAGAACGCGGAGAACCTCCTGCGGATTCTCAGCGAGTTCGGCGTCGAAGTGACGCTCGGTGAAATTTACGCCGGTCCCGTCATCACCCGCTATGAACTGGTCCCCGCGGCCGGCGTGCGGGTGGAAAAGATCTCGGGCCTGGACAAGAATATTGCCCTGGGCATGCGCGCGCAGTCGGTGCGTATCCTGGCTCCGATTCCCGGCAAGGCCGCCGTCGGCGTCGAGGTCCCGAATCGCAATCCCACGGCCGTCGGGCTGCGCGAGATCCTCGAGAGCGAGGACTGGGCCGGCAGCAAGACCGAGCTGCCGATCGCGCTCGGCAAGGATGTGGCGGGCAAGCCGCT
>CANJCM010000074.1 GCA_947472765.1 Opitutia bacterium | reverse complement strand
CAGTCGGTGATGGAGCAGGCCTTCGACTCGCTCGACGCACCCATCGGTCGCCTCCATACCGCGCCGGCGTCGCATCCGTTTGGACCAGTCCTCTGGCAGGAGATCGTCATCAACACCGACCGAATCGTCGCGGCGTCGAAGCAAGTGATGGCCGGTCAGCCTCCCATCCCGCTCCGCGCCCGTGGACCGGGCGGCGCGGCGGCGCCGGTGGTCGTTTCCGCACCCGTGAAAGCGGCCGCGCCCGCGCCCGTCGCGGCGGCGCCCACCCCGACCGCTCCGCGGATCGACGGCGAGATTCTCACCATGCCACACGGCGATCTCACGATCAGCGGCGGCACCGTCGTGAAGTGGTACAAAAAAGTCGGCGACCGCATCGAGGTCGGCGAGACCGTCGTGGACATCGAGACCGACAAGGCGGTGTCGTACGTCGAGTCGCCGTTCAAAGGCGTCCTGGCCCGGATCACGACGCCCGAGGGCACCGAGGTGAAGATGGGTCAGGAACTCGGCGTGATCCGCCCCGGCTGAGCGCTATCCCGGACCACTGCCGCAAAACCAACCACAGATGGACACAGATGGACACAAATCCAGAGGCGCTGATCAGCTCGGTCGGTCGCGCTTGAGTTGCCGTTTGGGGCACGGAGCTTTTGCGCAGCCTTCATCTGCGTCCATCTGTGTCTATCTGTGGTTAAACTCCGGGTCGGCGGCTGACCGCCAACCGTTTCACTCATTCTCCTTATGAAGATCATTCGTTATCAGGACGCCCAAGGCGTGATCGGTCATGCCGCGCTGCAGCCCGACGGCAGCGCGCTTAAACTGGCCGGCGACATCTACCAGAAGCCGACCGTGACCAACGTGCCGGCCGAGGTGCGCAAGCTCCTCTGCCCGATCGCGCCGACAGTCTTCTTCTGCATCGGGCTCAACTACCGGAAGCACGCCATCGAGTCGGAGTCGCCCATCCCGGAGCATCCGATCGTGTTCATGAAGAACCCGCCGGCGGCGCAGAATCCCGGCGACCCGATCCTGCTGCCCCGTTTCCTCAAGAGCACCTGGGTGGACTACGAGGGCGAGCTCGCGGTCATCATCGGCAAGACCTGCAAGAACGTCACCCGGGAGCGCGCGCTCGATTACGTCCTCGGCTATGCCTGCGCCAACGACATCAGCGCCCGCGACTGGCAGGGCAAGTGGGGCGGGGGCCAGTGGTGCAAGGGCAAGACCTTCGACACGTTTGCGCCGTTCGGTCCGTGCCTGGTGACGACCGATGAGATTCCCGATCCGAACACGATGCGGATTCGCACCATCCTCAACGGTCAGGTGCGGCAGGACTCGAACACCGCCGACATGATTTTCGACGTGCCGACGCTGATCGCATTTCTCAGCGGCAGCACGACGCTGTTGCCCGGTACGGTGATTCTTTCCGGCACGCCCAGCGGCGTCGGCTCCGCGATGAAGCCGCAGAGTTGGCTGCAGCCAGGCGACAACATCACGATCGAGATCGAGAAGATCGGGTCGCTCTCCAACCCCATTCAGGAAGAACCGCTCTAAACCCGGCGGCGGATTTCCTTCTGCATCGATTCGAACTCCCGTGGCATGAAAACTGATTTAACCGGACTGGTGGCGCTCGTGACCGGCGCCGGCCGTGGCATTGGGCAGTGCGTGGCCGACACGCTCGCCGCCAATGGCGCGCGGGTGGTCTACTCCGACATCAATTACGCGGAGGCCTGCACCAGCGCCGCCAAAACCCCGCAAGGGACGCCGCTGCAGATGGACGTTTCGGACGCCACGCAGGTCCAGGCGGGGATCGATTTCATCGAGAAGAAATTCGGCCGGCTCGATATCCTGGTGAACAACGCGGGCGTGAACTCGGACATCCAGCACCGCGTCACCTTCGATCAGTTTTCGCCCGACGAGTGGGACCGCGTGCTGAAGATCGATCTCAACGGGGTCTTCCTCGTCAGCCGATCGGCCGTGCGGCTGATGATGCGTCAGAAGTCGGGCAGCATCGTGAACATTTCCTCCGTGCTCGGTGTGGTGCCGGCGCGCCTGCAGTGCGCCTACACCGCGGCGAAAGCCGGCGTCGTGAACCTCACGCGCACGATGGCGATCGAAATGGGGCCGCACGACGTCGTGATCAACTGCATCGCGCCGGGCACGATGGGGCACATCGCGTTCTACGACAAAAATTCGCCGCAGAGCATCATGGGGCCGAGCATCCTCAGCCATGTGCCGCTCGGCCGCCCCGGGCGGCTGAAGGACGTTGCGAACGCGGTGCTGTTTTTCTCGGACCCCGACAACCGCTATGTCACCGGCCAGATCCTGTGCGTCGACGGCGGCTGGACCGCCGGCGGTTTCTTCCGGAATTTTTAACGCGGTCCATGTAGGGGCGTGCCTCGTGCGCGCCCTCCAGGACCCTTTGGCCTCACTTTAGCGAAACGCCTCCCACGCATCTCCAACATGTTCAAGGTCGTCATCACCGACAATCCGCCGCCTACGCTCGATCAGGATCGGGCCATCTTCGCGCCACTCGGCGCCGAGGTTTTCTCGGCGAAGTGCAAGACGCCGGAGGAGGTCATCGCCTTCGCCGCGGACGCCGACTGCATCATTGCCGGGTTCGCGCCGATTAACGCGACTGTGATCGCGGCGCTGAAGAAGGCGCGCGTCATTGTCCGGCTCGGGATCGGATACGACAGCGTGGATGTCGCCGCGGCGGCGAAGGCCGGTATCCCGGTCTGCAACGTCCCCGAGTACTGCCTGCACGAAGTCGCCGATCACACGCTGGCCCTGATTCTCGCGACGACGCGGGCCATCGTGCCGCATTGCATCGATGTGCGCGCGGGCGGCTGGAAGCTGGCGGTGCCGCTGGAGACGCTGCGCGCTCTGAGGGATACCACGATCGGCGTCGTCGGCTTCGGTCGGATCGGCCGCGAAGTCGTGGCGCGGTTGAAGCCGTTCAAGGGTCGCATCCTGGTCTTCGATCCAGTGGTCGGACCCGAAGTCATCCGCGCCGAAGGCTGCGAACCGGCGAGCCTCGACGCGTTGCTGGCGGCGAGCGATCTCGTGACGCTGCACTGTCCCGTGCTGCCCTCGACGCGCGACCTCATCAACCGTGAGACGCTGGCAAAGATGAAGCGCGGCGCCGTCCTCGTGAACGCGTCCCGCGGTGCCCTCGTGAATTCGGACGACCTGATCGCGGCCCTGCGGTCCGGCCATCTCGGCGGTGCGGCCCTCGACGTTTTCACTCCGGAGCCGATGCCGAAGGACAGTCCGCTGTTCACCATGCCGAACGTGATTCTCACGCCCCATGCCGCCGCCACGAGTGCGCGCTCCGAGCAGAACCTGCGGAATCTCGCGGCTCAGGCGGCGGCTTGTGCGCTCCTTGGCGAGAAATTGCCCAACGTGGTCAACGGCGTCGCCGGTCCCCGGATCGTTTCGTAGGGCCGGCGCTCGCCGCCGGGCCGATTGAGCTCAAATCTGACGTCGGAGGGCGCGCACGAGGCACGCCCCTACAAATTGCCTGTCGGGGCGTGTCTTGTGCACGCCTCCGATGCGGCGACGGGATTCCCCATCAGACTCAGCCCGGATCCTGATCGAAATACTCGACCCCGAGTTCCTTCAGCTTCGCACGCAGGCCGTAGAAATCGACGCCGAGCTCGCCCTGCTGCAGACGCTCGCGGGATTGCGCTTCCTTGGCGACACGCTGCTGGCCGAGCTGGGCGACTTCGTCGGCCGCCGTGCGCGGGACGACCACCACGCCGTCGACGTCGGCTACGATGACATCTCCCGGCCGGACCGCAGCGCCGGCGCAGACGATGGGGACGTTCACCGAGCCCGCGGTCGCCTTCACCGTGCCCTGGGCGCTGATCGCCTTCGACCAGACGGGAAAGATCATGGTCGTCAGGTCGGCGACGTCGCGCACGCCGGCATCGATAATCAGGCCGACGATGCCGTGGGCGCGGGCACGAGCTGGGGATCGGACGGCGTCGGCTGCCAGGCGGGCGTGTCTGCCGCGGCGATGAACAGGCCAATCTGGCCGGTGTTGGGAAACACGCGGGCCGGGACAATCTTCCCGGGAACGGCGGCAAAGGCTGTCCCGCACGTCAGGGAGAGGACGAGCGCCAGGGGCAGGCGCAAGGAGGGTTTCATGGGGTGGCCGGATTAGAGCCACCGTCGGACCGCAAGCCAAGAGCTGACGGGCTCAGAACAGAAACGACACGTCAGCCATCCACTGGAGCACCGCGCCGCGGAAGAACAGGAAGTAGGCCGCGCCGGCGATCGCGAGCATCGGGCCGAAAGGTACATGCGCGCCGAACGCGAGTTCGGTCGGCTCGCCCTCGGGCGTTTCGGCGCGCGGTGCCGCGGCGGATTTGTGGCCCGTGATTTTCTGCCAGGCCCAGGCGAGCGCGAACCACACCGTGCCAACGACCGCGCCACCGAACACGGCAAAGATTGCCCCCTGCCAGCCGCAGAACGCACCGATGGCGCCGACAAACTTCACGTCGCCAAATCCCATCGCCTCTTTTTTCAGGATGACCTCGGCGAGCAGTGCGATCCAAAGGACGAGCCCCGAGCCGATCAACAGGCCCTGCACGGAAGCCGTGCCCGCGCGCAGGCTGTCGATCATGAAGTATTCGCCCGCCTGGCCATGCAGCGCGGGAATCGCGACCGAGAGCAGCACCCCGAAAACCCCGAGCCCGAGCGTGAAGACGTCGGGAATGATCATGTGATCGAGATCGATGAACGTCGCCGCGATCAGGCAGCTCACGAAGATCCAGCCCGCGATCGCGACGGCGGGCGGCAGCCGCAGCCAGCAGACGAGAAAAAGCACGCCGGTCAGGAACTCGACGAAGGGATAACGGATCGAGAACGGCCGGCCGCAGCAGCGGGCGCGTCCCCGGAGCAGCAGCCACGACAGCATCGGGATGTTATCGAACCAGCGAATCGGCTGGCCGCAGCCACAGTGGGAACCTGGCGTGACGATCGATTCTTCCTTCGGCACCCGATAAATGACCACGTTCAGGAAACTCCCGATGCACGCGCCGAAGACGAAGGCGCAGAGCGGAAAAAACCAGGGAAAGGCCGCGGCGAATTCGGCGTAGGGCATCATGCGGAGAATCTCAGGCGGAGCGGGCTGATGCCCAGACGCTCACGCAGCAGCGCGTGGGTGGCAAGAATGCACCGGGTCGCGATCCCGGGCGGCAGACTCCAAGCTCAAACCTTTAACCACCGAGACACCGAGACACAGAGATCGAGCGAGTCTGCTCGGTGCCTCGGTGTCTCGGTGGTTAACCCGGTCTGGGGTTTTACGCCTCGGACAATCCCATCGCCGCATGCGCTGCCGAGGACATGGCCGGGGCGGTGCGCGCGGCGGGGACGCCCGTCCAGATCTCGAGGGCCCGGGCGCCTTGGTGGATCAACATGCCGAGGCCGTGGGCGTTGGGCAGACCGAGTCCGGCGGCGGCCTGGAGGAGGCGCGTCTGAGGCGGATTGTAGATCATGTCGAACACCGCGGCGGGGCGGGACAGAAGGCTGAGATCGATCGGGAGCGGGTCGGTGTCGCGCAGGCCGGCGCTCGTCGCGTTGATCACGAGCAGCCCGGCGGGCAGTCCGGTCGCGTTCGCGCCGAGGGATTCGAGGGTGACGCCGTGGAGGGGAATCGAGCCTTGGACCGGCTTCAGCACAGCGAGCAGTTGATCGAGTGTCTCACGTGTGCGGTTTGCGATCCAAAGGGCGGGACAACCCCGCTGCAGGCATTCGACCCCCGCACCGCGGGCGGCTCCACCGGCCCCGAGCAGGAGAATGGGCGAGGCGGAGAGGTCGCGGCCGAGAGATTCGCGGATGGCGGTGGCCATGCCGTAGCCGTCGGTGTTGAAACCGTGCCAGCCGGCGGGCGTCCAGAGCAGGGTGTTGACGGCGCCGACCGGACGCGCGGCCGGGTCGATGGCGGCGACGCGATCGAACGCGATGATCTTGTGCGGCACCGTCAGGTTAACGCCGCGGAATTTCTTCGCGTGCAGCAGCGTGAGCGCGTGGGGCAGATCGTCGGGATGAATCTCGAAGCGGTGGTAATGCCAGTCCGCGTACTGCGCGTCGGTCCGTGCCAGCTCGGCGAGGGCGGCGTTCTGCATCGCCGGGCTGATCGAGTGCTTGATCGGGTGACCGAGCACGGCGAGCGACGTTCCGGGCACAGCCCACGACTCCAGATCGGCGAGCGTGAAAACGGGGGAATTTTCGAGTTTCGAATTCAGGCCGCGGAGCGAAACAGGCGCAGACCGCCCGCGCAAAACGAAATGGCCGCGGCCTCAATGCCCAATCTCAAACCACGAAGGCACGAAGCCGGTGCAGCCGGATTGCTCCGTGAACTTCGTGCCTTCGTGGTTAAACCGGATTGGTCCGATGGGATCGGCACCTCGGTGGTTCCCCAATCCAAAATCGAGAATCCAAAATCGAAAATTACGAAGACGCGTGCTTCTCGTACGTCGCCTCGAACTCGTCGACGAAACGCGAGAACAGCTTCGCGCGTTCCGGCTCACCGGCCGCCGTGTAGTGATTCACGAGGTTCCGGCAGTTGCGGCAGAGCACCTCGCGGACCGGCGTCGGCGCCAGATCGCTGGCCTTGGGCGTGATGTTGTTCGAGCGCAGCAGATCGAAGATCTCCTCCGCATCGCGGAAGACGCCGCGATCGAACGGATCGATGAAGAACGGCAGATCGTCGCTGAAGCAGCCGACGATGAAGTGTCCCGGCAGTCCGACGGGCTCGAGCGTGAGCCCGATGCGCCCGGCGACGAGCAGGTAGACCACGCTGAGCGAAAGCGGAATGCCAGTCCGGCGGGCGAGCACCTGATCGAGGAAGCTGTTCTTCGGATCGGTGTAGTGCTCGACGTTGCCGTGGAAGCCCCACTCGTGGAAGAGCACGCGGTTGAGCACGCGGCACTTCTCGCGGGCGGAGGACGGCTCGACGATCAACTCGCGGCAGCGCGCGGCGATTTGATCCAGGGCGGTGCAGCACGTGCCGGCATCGAGCCGCGGCGTGACGGTGCGGGCGAGCAGCAGGGCGCCGGTCTCCAACTCGTAATTCAACGAGCGGATGAAGCCGCGAAACTCCGCGATCGGATCCGAGAATTGCAGCTCGTCGAGAAACCACGCCGCATGCCGCGCGAGCACCCGATTCGAGCCGCGGGCCACGGACTGGAGAAACGGCGCGGCGGTGGCGCCGAGGGCAGTGAAGTGGGCGAGCAACGCGCGCCGCACGGCGGGATTCGTATCGTCCAGCAGGCTGAGGAAAGCTTCCCGTTTCGCCTCACTCAGTGATTCGATTTCCACGCTGCGAGGGGAGGAATAATTTCCGGTCGGCGCAACAGGGAAACCCATCCCGGATGCAGAAATTTCTCCGGCCGGCGGCCCGGGTTTTCACCCCGCGAAAACCTAGGGTTTCGGCGCGGCCGAAACCTCACGCTCCCCAAACAGCGCGGTGCCGAGCCGGACGAGCGTGCTGCCGGCGGCGACCGCGATTTCGAGATCGCCGGTCATGCCCATGGAGAGTTCACGCAGCGGCGTCTGAAAACGGCCGGAGAGCTGGTCGCGCAATTCGCGCAGATTGTTGAACGTGCGCGCCGCGTGGGCCGCGGTGGAGGCGGCGTCGGTCCCGAGCGGCGCAATCGTCATGAGCCCTTCGACGCGCAGATGCGTGCAGCCCAGGGCCGCTTCGAGCAGCCGGGGCGCGTCCGCGAGATCGACGCCGAACTTCGCCGGGTCGTTGCCCGCGTTCACTTGCAGCAGGATCGGCAGCGGCCGGCCGAATTCGGCCGCGGCGGCATCCAGCGCGGCGAGCAGCTTCTCGCGATCAACGCTCTGCACGCGATCAAAGTGCCGCGCGGCGACCCTGGCCTTGTTCGACTGCAGGTGGCCAATGAGTTCCCAACGCACCGGCACCTTGCACTGCGCCTGCTTCTCGATCGCCTCCTGCACCCGGTTTTCGCCCACGCCGCGCAGTCCGTAGCGGGCGGCGAATTCGGCGGCCTCGACGGGATGGGTCTTCGTCACCGCCAGCAACTCGACGTCGGCGGGATTGCGGCCCGCGGCGAGGCAGGCTTCGGCGATCCGGCGGCGAATGGCGTCCGCCCGCCGGGTGAACTCTTCATAGGAAATCTGCATCGAAAAGGACCGGTACCCGGGGACTTTAGAAGAACTACTTAATGGTTTACCCGGCGACCGCAGGTTCTACGTTGGGGCGCTACAACGCCAGCTAATCATGCAGATCGAGAACTTCAAAATCTTCGCGGACCTGGTCGAAACCAAAAGCTTTTCCAAGTCGGCGAAGTTAAATGGCATCACCCAGTCCGCCGTCAGCCAGCAGGCCCGCGCGATGGAGCGGCACTTCAAGGCGCTGCTGGTGGATCGCAGCCAGAAGCAGTTCCAACTCACGCGGGAAGGCCAGCGCGTGTACGAGGCGGCGAAGGAGATGCTGCACACCTACGAAAAGCTCCTCTCCGAGATGCAGGAGATGAAGAAGGTCATCAGCGGGACGATCCGGATCTCGACGATCTATTCGATTGGGCTGCATGAGCTCCCGCCGTTCATCAAAAAATTCCTGCACGATTTTCCCTCGGTCAACGTCCGCGTGGAATACCGCCGGTCGAACCTGGTGTACGAGGACATCCTCCACAACGCGGTGGACTTCGGCCTCGTCGCGTTTCCGGTCCGCCAGCGGCAGATCGAGGTCCTCCCGTTCCGGAACGACCATCTCGTCCTCATCACCCATCCGCTGCATCCGCTCGCCAAGCGGACGGAGATCGAGGTCAAGGACCTGACGGGCCAGAAGTTCATCGGCTTCGATCCCGACATTCCGACGCGCAAGGCGGTCGACCAGATCTTCCGGGAGCATAAGATCGAGATCGAGCCGGTGATGGAGTTCGACAACATCGAGACGGTGAAGCGCGCGGTCGAAATCGATCACGGTATCGCCATCGTTCCGCAGGCCACCGTGGTGCAGGAGTCGAAGCAGGGGACGCTGGCGGTGCTGCCGTTCAAGGGCCGCGAGTTCACGCGGCCGCTGGCCATTTTGCACCGGAAGGGCCGCGTGCTGACGCCGGCGATGAAGAAGTTTATCGAGACCCTCGGGCTCGATTTGCCCGATTCGCGCGCCTCCTCGACGAGTGCGACCCGCGCCCAGAAGGAAGCGGCCGCCGAAGGCTGATTCGGGAAGAGAATTTGCGGTGGCGGCTCTTACCTTCACGTTATCCCGCCATTCACCATGAAACGCCTTCCCGTTTTTGCCCTCGTTTTGACCGGTCTCGCCCTTGCTGGGCTGGGCTGCACACCCAAGAATGAACCCGCGGCGCCGCCCGCGCCCAAGGTGGCCGCGGTACCGTTGACGCTGCCGGTCATCGCCCCGGGCCCGATGTGGGAGCTCAAGGACCTGAACGGCAAAGTGGTCAAATCGAGTGACTTCGCCGGCAAGGTCGTCGTCGTCGATCTCTGGGCCACGTGGTGCGCCCCGTGCAAGGAAGAGATTCCCGGCTACATCAGCCTGGTGAAGAAATACGGTGCGGAGGGATTGGTGATCGTGGGTATCTCCCTCGATCAGGCAGGCGTCGAAACCGTGAAGGCCTTTGCCGCCAAGAATGCGATGAATTATCCCGTCGTGATGATGGAGGAGCGCGCGATGGCGGCCTTCGGCGATGTGGAAGCGATTCCCACCACGTTCCTCATCGATCGCACGGGTCAGGTCCGCGACCGCAAGGTCGGGGCCGAACCCACCGCGGAATACGAGAAGAAGATTCTGGCGCTGTTGCGCTAGGCCGGCCGCAACGGCCGGCCTGGATGCCGCGCAACGCGGCGGATGAACTTGAGAGGGCCGGGTGTCGATCGGGGCCGAGGAGAAGATGCGCGGCTTGGTGGAAAAGCCGTCCCGGAGTGATTGGGTGCGATTTAACCCTCGCCCGAAAACGCGTCCCGCGTTTTCGCTCGGCAAACGGCGTAGCCGTTTGCCAGCAAGAAGGGGCCGGCGATAACCCCTTAACGCCGGCCCCACTTTTTTTCTGCTCCGGCCCTGCGACCGGTATCCAAGCTGCCCAACACCATGTTCGAGCAGTGGGTGGGAACTAGCAGCAGCCATGCCAGCCAGCGCCGTCGCCGGCGCCAAAATCGAAGTATGCAGGCAAAGGCGGAAATGCCGCGTTCCGATGACGCCAATTCATGAATGCACGAAGATCGCGCCGATTCGGGCAGCAGGGAAATGGAGCCTGAAGCCACGAATTCAGGAATGGGGCAGGCGGCCTGGGCTTGCTCCGATCTTTAGGGCTCTTCGCCGCTGGTCAGTCGCGAGGTCGATACCTCTGCCCGATTCAGGGTTTCCTGGCTTCGGGCTTCGCCCTTGCTCGCTAGTCCTGCGCGAAGTTCGTTACCTGCGTGAGCTCGTCGGCGATCAGACGGTCGCTGCGGCAGTGCGGCATCTTGTTCTGGGCGCCCCACTGGCCCCGGTACCGGAGCCAGTGTTCGAACACCCCTGGCATCACAAGTCGTACCGTTGGAACGATAATGGTTCCTTCCTTGCGGCGGCTGGCGTAGTCCGGGTTGAGCCGCTGTAACTCCATGTCGATTTCGGCGCCGAGCTGCGGGCCAATGGGCGTCAGTCGCGTCCCGGGCCGCAATTCAACCCACCATTCGTGGCCGGCGCGAATCCCACCCGTCAGCAGGGGCGTGAACCGCGGCGCGACGTGGAAATTCACCAGGCTCCACTCGTTCTTCGCGCAGACGTTGAGCAAGGCCTCGCTGATTTCCCGCTCGGTCACGCGCTCGCCAAACGCCGCGAGCTGGAGATTGGTCCGGCCCACGTAGCTGATCCGCGGCGGCTCGGTGGAGGTGAGCCGCACGACATCCCCAAGCACATAGCGGGCGAGGCCGCCGGGAGTCGTGACGAGCAACACATAATCCTGCCCGACTTTTCCCTCGGTGAGCGGTACGGCCTTGGGCCCGAGTTGATCGAGCCGCGTCTCGTCGTAGTCCGCCGCCGGCAGCAACTCGTAGAACACCCCGTTCTGGGCGAGGACCCTCAACCCCGCGCCGGGCGCGCCATCCTGCGCCGCCACGAACGCCTCGCACGCTGGATAGACCTCGTGGAAGCGCACCGCGCTGCCGAGGACGTCGCGGAGTTCACGCTGGTACTTCGGGAGCGGCGTGCCCGCGTGGAGCAGGCATTCGAGATTCGGCCACAAGTTCTGGAGATTCTGCAACTGTCCGTCCGGGAGGCGCGTCGTCAGCCGCAGGGCTTCGGCGAACTGCAGCACCCAGTGGGGCAGCCCGGCGAGGAGCGTGATATCCTGTGTCGCGGCCCGCGCCGCGATGGCGTCGAACTTCGCGAGGCCTTCTCTCATGTCCGCGATCTCGGGCGGTGGTTCCAGCAGGTGCTTCTCGGCGGAGGCCGAGAGGCAGCGCGTGAGGATGCCGCCGAGTTCGGTGAATTGGGCGCGGCCGGTTCCGGCGACCGGCGCCGCCGACGTTGCGCCGCCGAGAAAGAGATGGCGGCCGCTGAAGACTCCGGCATGCCCGACCCGCGCGGTATAATAAAGGAGCGATTCCCGCAGCGATTTCCGGAAGTGGGCGAGCAGGGCAGGGGGCGCGGGCAGGAGCCGGGCGTGGCCGGTGGTGGTGCCGGGGGTCGAGGCGAACAGATCGCACGTCCCCGGCCAGAGCACGTCGGCTTCGCCTTGTTGCATGCGTTCGATCGCTGGCGCGAGCTGGGCATGGCCCCGGATGGCGACGCGGCTCCTGAAGGCCTCGTACTTCATCCCGGGCTCGATGCCGGCGGCGCGCCAGAACGTGGTTCGTCCAAGCTCACGGGTCAGGTGGGCGAACGCCCGCCGCTGGCCCGCGCTGGCCCGACCCTTCTGCCGCAACCGCCATTCCGTGAGGGCGGTGCGCACGCCAGCACCCAAGATCAGTAGACTTTTCGGCCAGACCAGCATCGCGCGGAGAGCAGCGCACGCACCGGGCCGGGGTGTCGCAAGCGAATTAAACGCGGCCGGGGTTTCTTACCCGGAATTAGCCGTCCCGCTCCCGGTCGAAGATTCGCGCTTCGCCTCGCCCGTTCTTTCGGTCACAAACCGCCAATGCCTTTGCCGCCCATTGTATTCGAGGACGATAGCCTCGTCGTTTTCGACAAGCCGAGCGGACTGCTGGTCGCGCCCGACCGGTGGGACAAGAAGCGCGAGAATCTCATGGGACTCGTCCACGCGAGCCCGCGTTTCGGTCCGACGGTCGCGAATGTCCACCGGCTCGATGCCGACACCAGCGGCCTGCTGCTCTGCGCGAAGTCCAAGCCGGCGCTCGATTTTCTCAGCGGGCAGTTCCAGTCGAAGACTGTCCAGAAGCGCTATCACGCGATGGTTGTGGTCCTCCCACCGGAACAGGCGATGAAGGTGATGGCACCGGTGCGCGACGAAAACGGCCTGCTGCCGGAGTCGTTCACGGTGACGGTTTCGCTGGGCGAGGATGAACGTCAGCCCGGCCGGATGCGGGTCTTCAAGGGTCGGGGCGGCAAGGAGTGCGTCTCCGAATTCCGCACCCTGGAGCGCTTTCGCGGCGCGCCGGGGGGGCCGGCCTTCGCGTTCCTCGAGTGCCGTCCGCTCACGGGCCGGACGCACCAACTGCGCATTCACCTCGCGGCGGCGGGGGCCCCCATTCTTAACGATCCGTTCTACGGCGCGCCCGAGATTCAACTGCTGCTCTCCGGCTTCAAGCGACGCTACAAAGGCCGCGACGAGGAGAAGCCGTTGATTGGGCGGCTCGCGCTCCATGCGAGCGAACTCACGATCCGGCACCCGACCACCCGCGAGCCGCTGACGATTCAGGCGCCGCTGCCGCGCGAGTTCGAGGTCGCGCTGAAATACCTGCGGAAGTTCGCCGCCGCGAAGTAGACGCTTGCGGGCGCAAAGGGCCCGCGTAGATCAATGCCTCCCGCTTCCGCCCGTGGCGGAAGCCGGGCTCGACCCAAACCTCATCCCCACGTCATGTCCTCTCCGAAAATTCTTTCCCGGCGCGATCTCCTGAAGACGGCCGCCCTCGGCGCCGCTGCGATGCCGTTCCTCAACTCTTCCGTCTGGGCCGCGGAACCCGCCGCTAAAGCCGCCGCGACCCCGCGCGCGGGCGGCTACGAGAACGGCCTCCGCCTCGGCGTTGCGACCTACTCGACGCGCAACCTGTCCCTCGATGACAGCATCAAGGTGATTCAGGCCGTCCGCATCACGCAGGCGAACGTGTTTCGCAATCACCTGAACATGGAGACCGCCTCGGTCGACGACTGCAAAGCGGTCCACCAGAAGCTCAAGGATGCCGGCATCACGCTGAACAGCACGGGTGTCACCAACCTGCCGAACGACGAGGCCAAGCTGCGCAAGATTTTCACGAACATGAAGGCCGCGCAGATGCCCGTCCTCGTGTGCAAGCCGGAACTCACCGCGCTGCCGCTGATCGACAAGCTGGTGAAGGAATTCGACGTGAAGCTCGCGATCCACAACCACGGTCCCGAGGACAAGGTTTACCCGTCGCCGTACGACGCGTTGACCGCGGTCCAATCCTTCGATGCCCGCATCGGCCTCTGTATCGACGTCAGCCACACGATGCGCGCCGGCGTCGATGCCGGAGAGTCGATTCGCAAGTGTGCCGCCCGCCTTTACGACGTGCACCTCAAGGACACGCAGGCCGTCCCCGGCGCGTTGGAAGACATCCCGGTCGAGCACGGCGCCGGGCGGATCGATACCCGCGGCATTCTCTCGGCGCTGATCGCCATCCGCTACGCCAACGTCGTGACCTACGAGTACGAAAAGGTGGCGGGTAATCCGGCGATCGGCCTCGCCGAGTCGCTCGGTTACCTGCGCGGCATGCTGAAGGCTCTTTCCTAAAAACACGTCCGCTTCGGCGGAACTGCCAGTCCGGAACGCCGCATCCGGGCTGGCCGCAGCCAACGTTCGTGCGGCCCGTTATCCCCGATTCATCTGATGAACTCCCCCTTGTTCTCCCTTCCGCGAGCCGGCCTTCTGGCCTGCGCCCTCGCTGTTTCCACCTTCGCCGCCCAGGACAACACCAAGGCACCCGGTACCAAGGGCACCGATTACGAGGCCCAGCTCCCCGCTGATGCCACGCGCATGAAGATCGGCGACAAGGCGCCCGACTTCGATCTGCTCGGCATCGACGGCAAGCGCTACTCGCTCGCCAATTTCAAGGCGCCGATCCTGATGGTCGTCTTCCTCTCGAACCACTGCCCGATCTCGCACGCGGCGGAGACCCGGCTGCTGCCGATGGTCCGCGAATTCAAGAGCAAGGGCGTCGACGTCGTCGCGATCAACCCGAACAGCAATCAGGGCCTCGGGATCCACGAGCTCGGTTACACCAAGTACACCGACAGCTACGAGGACATGAAGCGCTACGCGAAGGACAACGACTTCCCGTTCCCGTACATCTATGATGGAGACACGCAGCTCGTCTCGAAGAAGTACGGCGTTCTCGCCACCCCGCACGTCTACGTCTTCGACAAGGATCGCCGCCTGCAATACTGGGGCCAGGTCGACGATTCGCGCTATGAGCCGGTTTCCAGCGTCAACAACCACAGCCTGCGCAACGCCCTCAACGAGATGGTGGCGGGCAAGCCGGTCAGCGTTCCGGTGACGAAGGTCTTCGGCTGCGCCACGAAGTGGCAGAGCAAGAACGATTCGGTCGCCGAGTTCGACAAGAAGTGGCAGGCGGTTCCCGTCGGCCTCGAGAACATCGACGCTGCCGGGGTGGCCGAGCTGGTGAAGAACAATTCGAACCGGCTCCGGCTCTTCAACGTGTGGGCGACCTGGTGCGCGCCGTGCGTCGCTGAGTTCCCGCAGTTCGTGAATCTCTCCCGCCGCCTCAGCACGCGGAAGTTCGAGTTCATCAGCATCAGCATGGACGAGCCGAAGATGTTTCCGCAGGCGAAGAAATTCCTCGAGAAGCAGTACGCCCATCCCTCCGACGCGCTCGCCGCGATCCTGAAGAAGGAAGGCCGCACCGCGGTGAACTTCCTCTATACCGAGTCTGATCCGGACAAATTGGTGAAGGTGCTCGATCCGCAGTGGCCCGGTCCGCTCCCGCACACCGTGCTCGTCGGCCCCGGCGGCAAAATCCTCTGGCGGCACAACGGCGAAATCGACGCGAACGAGCTGCTCGAGGTCATTCTCAAGGAACTCGGGCCGTTCTATACCCAGGAGTAAGCAGCCGGCGCCGCGTCTTTGGATTCCGGGGACGCACCGCCCAAGACCCCTTCAAGGCCCGCCGCGATCACCGGCGGGCCTTTTCAATGTCCCGCTTTGACCCCTTTTCCCCATGTCCCACCTCTCCGTTTCCTCCCGTCGTGATGTCCTGAAAACCCTCGCCGGCGGCGCCGCGTTGCTGCCGCTGCTGGGCACGTCAATTCCCGCGTTCGCCGCCGCGGAAGCTGCGATGCCGGCTGATGCGAAGACGGGGGGCGGCTGGGAAAACGGGCTGCGGCTTGGGATGACCACCTACTCGACGCGTACTTTCACGCTCGATGATTCGATCGCCGTCCTGAAGGTGCTGCGGCTGAAGAACGCGGCCGTCTTCAAGGCCCATTGCAATTGGGAGACGGCCACGCCGGACGAGTGCCTCGCGGTGAAAAAGAAGCTCGCCGATGCCGGCATCGCGCTGACGGGCACCGGTGTCGTTAATCTCCCCAACGATGAGGCGAAGTGCCGCAAGGCCTTCGAGAATCTGAAGGCCGCCGGCGTGCCGACCATGGTCTGCAAGCCCGAGCCGGTGGCGCTGCCGCTCGCGGCGAAGCTCGCCCGGGAATACGATATCAAGCTCGCGATTCACAATCACGGGCCCGAGGACAAGACCTATCCGTCCGCCGCTGATGCCTGGAACGCGATCCAGTCGCTCGATTCGCGCGTGGGCCTCTGCATCGACGTTGGCCATGCGCGTCGCGCGGGCGACGATCCGGTGAAGGTGATCCGCCAGTATGCGTCGCGGCTGCACGACCTGCATCTCAAGGACACCATCTCGAACAAGGGCGACATGGACTTCGGCAGCGTCGAAGCCGGCTCCGGCCACATCGATTTGCCCGGCGTGCTGCGGGCCTTGAAGGACATCAAGTACAGCGGCGTCGCGACCTACGAGTTCGACAAGGTGATCGCGAATCCCGTCCCGGGCCTCGCCGAGTCCTTCGGCTACGTCCGCGGCATGCTGAAGATGCTGGCGGCGGGGTAAGGCAGCCGGCGTTTTGAACCGTCGCACCATGGAGGGCCGGTGCCCCCACCGGCCATGGAAGGGACGTTAAGCAGTTTTGGCGGGTGAGGGCACCCGCCCTCCAACTCACATTGTCCTTCCCCCGGCAACGAGCCTGGCCAACCTCGAAACCGGCATGAATACCCCCGTGCTAGCCCCAGCGTCCGCGGCTTCGTCCGCGGCGCCGATTGCGCCGGAACGCCCCGCGCGTCTCCTCTCGATCGACGCCTACCGCGGCGCGGTGATGTTCCTGATGATGGCGGAGGTGCTCGATCTGCGGAAGGTGGCCGCGGCCATCCCGGAGAGCGGATTCTGGCAGTTCCTCGCGTGGCATCAGACCCACGTCGAGTGGGTCGGGGCCTCGCTCCACGATCTGATCCAGCCCTCGTTCTCGTTCCTGGTGGGAGTGGCGCTACCCTATTCGATCGCGAGCCGCGAGGCGCGGGGCGAGTCGCGGACCCGCCAGGCGTGGCATGCGACCGGGCGCGCGCTGCTGCTCATCCTGCTCGGCGTCTTCCTGCGGTCGACCAGCCGGTCGATGACGTACTGGACCTTCGAGGACACGCTTTCGCAGATCGGCCTCGGCTATTTCTTCCTCTTCCTGCTGGGCTTCCGCGGCGCCCGTGCGCAGGTGACGGCGTTCGTCGCCATTCTGATCGGCTACTGGGCCGCGTTCGCGCTCCACCCGTTGCCGGGACCGGCTTTCGACTTTGCGGCGGTGGGCGTGCCGTCGGACTGGCTCGCGGCGCATGGGCTGAGCGGCTTCGGGGCTCACTGGCAGAAGAACGCCGACCTCGCCCGCGCCTTCGATGTCTGGTGGCTCAACCTCTTCCCGCGCGAGGCACCCTTCGTTTACAACAAGGGCGGTTACGCCACGCTCAGTTTCATCCCCACGCTGGCCACGATGATTCTCGGGCTGGGCGCGGGTAATCTCCTCCGCGGCGCGCGGACTCCGGCGGAGAAGGTGCGCTGCCTGGTGGTCGGCGGCGTCGCCGGGCTCACCCTTGGCCTCGTGCTCGGCGCGACGGGGCTCTGTCCGGTGGTGAAGCGCATCTGGACGCCGAGCTGGGTGCTGTTCAGCGGCGGCTGGTGCTGTCTCCTGCTGGCGGGGTTCCACTTCGTAACTGAGATCCGCGGGTGGCGGCGCTGGGCCTTTCCGCTCGTGGTGATTGGGGCGAACTCCATCGCGGCGTACGTCATCGCGCATCTCTTCGAGGCGTTCATCGCGCGCCAGCTCGTGACGCATCTCGGGACCGCGCCGTTTGCAATGTTTGGTCCGGCGTTCGAACCGCTGCTGCACGGTGCCGCGGTCTTGTTCGTGATGTGGCTGATCCTGCTCTGGATGTATCGCCGGAAACTCTTCCTGAAAATCTAGCGCGGCGCTGGGTGTGATGGAGCCCGTTTTGGAACGAAAGATCCAAATTTCCGTAAGGTCGCGCTTGCCCGCCGCTGGATGTTCCGATGCGCTCGGCGGAACACTGGCGCGCTTTCCCCATCCCCGGCGAAAGTCCGGCGTCCAAACCCGTTCATGAGCTCCTCAAAAACCCTTGGCTTTGGAATCATTGGTTGCGGCGTCATCGCCGATTTTCACGCACAGGCGATTGCCAACCTGACCGGCGCCCGCCTCGTGGGCGTGGCGGATCAGATTGAAGCCGCCGTCACGAGACTCGCGACGAAACACAAGGTGGGCTTCGCCACCACCAACGTGGCGGAACTTCTCGCCCGGCCCGACATCGACATCGTCTGCGTGACGACCCCCAGCGGGGCGCACCTCGAGCCCGCCCTCGCGGCGGTCAAGGCTGGCAAGCATGTCGTCGTCGAGAAGCCGATCGAGATCACGGTCGAGCGCGTCGATGAGCTGCTCAAGGCGGCCGACGCCGCCAACGTGAAGATCGCGGCGATCTTCCAATCCCGCTTCGGCAACGGCGCCCGCACGGTCAAGGCGGCCCTCGACGCCGGTCGCTTCGGCAAGCTCGTCCTTTGCAGCGCCTATGTGAAGTGGCATCGCGCCGCCGACTACTACCGCGGCTGGAAGGGCACGCTGAAGCTCGATGGCGGTGGTGCGGTCATGAACCAGGGCGTTCATGCCGTCGATTTGCTGCAGTGGTTCGCGGGCATGCCGGAGGAGGTCTTCGCCTGGAAGACCCGCCGCGTGCACACCGGGATTGAGGCCGAGGACACGGCCGCGGCCACGCTTCGTTTCGCCAGCGGCGCGCTCGGTTCGATCGAGGCCACGACGGCGGCGTACCCGGGTTTCAACAAGCGGATCGAAATCACCGGCTCGACCGGCTCCTGCATTCTCGAGGACGATCGCATTCTCGCCTGGGAATTCCGCGAGGCCCGTCCCGAGGACGCGGCGATCAAGGCCGCCGGCCAGACCGTCGACATGGGTTCAGGCGCGACCGATCCGACGGCGATCAATTTCTACGGCCACCAGCTGCAGTTGCAGGACCTCGTGGATGCGGTGCGCGAAAATCGCCGTCCCGCGGTCGAGGGCCGCGAAGCCCGCAACGCCGTCGCGCTGATCCGCGCGATCTACGCCTCGGCGGACCAGGGCAAGCCGGTGAAGATTGCCTGATTCCGGTTTCGCTTCTCAGCGGTCGCCGTGACGCAGCGGCGGCCGCGTTGTTTCCACCCCGGGCGCTTTCGCCCGCCAACCCAGAACCCTTATGTCATCCACTGCCTCCTCTCCCCAATCGCCGGTCGGCCTGAACCCCGACCTCAGCAAGCCTTGGTGGCGTCAGTTCAACCGCGATCACTGGTTCGTCTTCTCGATGGCGTCCCTGGCCTGGCTGTTCGATTGCCTGGACCAGCAGTTGTTCAACCTCGCGCGCGGCGGCGCCATGGAGGACCTTGTGGGCAAAGCGAACGCCACCGTGTACGGGCCCTACACCGTTTCGGTCTTCCTGCTGGGTTGGGCGACGGGCGGCCTCATCTTCGGGGCGATGGGCGACCGTTATGGGCGCGCGAAAATTCTGACCCTTTGTATTTTCCTCTACTCGGTTTGCACGGGTCTGAGCTCTCTCTCCACCGGCTTCTTCGACTTCTGCGTCTATCGTTTCATCACCGGGCTCGGCGTCGGTGGCGTCTTCGGTCTCGCCGTCGCGCTGGTGGCGGACTCGGTTCCGGACCACACCCGCGCCCCGGCGCTCGGGATGCTCCAGTCGCTCTCCGCTTTCGGTAACATTGCCGCCGGCCTGATCGGCATGGGCATCGGCGCGATGGCGATGATTCCCTTCGGCCTCGCGCCCTGGCAGGCCATGTTCCTGGTTGGTGCATTCCCGGCGCTCATGTGCGTGCCGCTCATCGGCCGGCTCAAGGAGCCCAAGAAGTGGGTCGACGCCCGCGCGGCCGGACTCAAGACCGGCGTGAAGTTCGGGTCTTACGGCTCCCTGCTTGGCAGCAAGTGGCGCAAGAACGCCTGGCTCGCCCTCATCGGCTGCTCCGCCGGCATCATCGGCCTCTGGGGCATCGGCAATTTTCACCCGACGATCGTCGGTTCGATCGTGAATCAGAAACTCGCTTCCTCCGGTCTCACGCCCGCGCAGATGGCCAGCGAGCGCGCCTATTGGACCTCCGCCGGTCTCCTCCTGCAGAATGTCGGCGCCTTCGCCGGCATGATGACCTTCTCATGGGTCGCCCAGCGCATCGGCCGCCGCATCGCCTTCGGCAGCGCGCTGCTGTGCTCCTTTGTTGCGACCATCATGGTCTTCAAGGGCCTGCGGGAGTTCAGCCAGATCTTCTGGATGATTCCGATCATGGGCTTCGGCCAGATCGGTGTTTTCGCCGTCTTCGCCATTTATCTCCCGGAACTCTTCCCGACCAGCCTCCGCGCCACCGGCACGAGCTTCTGCTACAACGTCGGCCGCATCCTCGCCGCCACGGCGCCGTTCACGATCGGCAAGATCACGGCGAGCCTCGGCGGCGACGTCGAGGCGTTCCGCACTGCCGGCGTCTATGTCAGCTTCGTGCTCCTGCTCGGCATCATCGTGCTGCCCTTCCTGCCCGAGACGCGCGGCCGCGAACTCCCGGCGGAATAAGTTCGTTCGCCCTCCGCACCCACCGGCCTGGCGGATTCCGTCGGGCCGGTCGCGGCACGCCGGGCGTTGGGTCGCCCCGCTTTCGGTCCCTCGCTTCATGAAGACTTTGCTCTCTGTCACCGTCGTCTTGGCGGCGGGTCTGCTCCCGGTTAGGGCCGCGACGCCCGTCGCGGCCCCCCCGAAGCTCGCCGTGACGATCGTCGTTGATCAACTGCGGGCCGACTACCTCGTCCGCTTCCGGCCTTACTTCGGCGAGGGCGGTTTCAAGCGGCTGCTCGAGGGGGGCGCGGATTTCCAGAACACGCACTACCGGCACTCCGTCACGCAGACGGCCCCGGGCCACGCTTCGATCGCCACCGGCGTCTACGCCAACATCCACGGGGTCGTCAGCAACGAGTGGCTCGACCGCGATCTCTGGGAACAGGTCAGCAACTGCGAGGACCGCGACTCGCTGCTCGTTGGCGTTGATGCCGCCGAGGCTGGTCCCGCGCTGCTCGCCGCCAAGGCCGGCCGGTCGCCGCGCAATCTTCAGGCGCCGACGCTTTCCGACCAGATCAAGTTGCGCTACGGCCCGAACTCGAAGGTCTTCACCGCCTCGAACAAAGACCGCTCCGCCATCCATCTCGGGGGCAAACTCGCCGACGGGGCCTACTGGGACGAGGGCGGCTCGTTCATCACCTCGACCTATTACCGCAAGGAGCTGCCGGCCTGGGTGGCCGCGTTCAACGCCGAGAAGCGCGTGCAGAAGAGCTTTGGCAAGACCTGGGACCGCCTGCTTGCGCCGGCCATTTACGATGCCGTGCAGGGCCCGGATGACGCCGCCGGCGAGACCGTGGCGTTCGGCTTCACCCGGACGTTCCCCAAGGTGGTTAACGGCGGGGCCGACAAGATCACGAACGCGTTCTACACCGCCTTCGACAACACGCCATTCATGTCCGAGATCCTCGGACAGTTCGTCGAGCGCGCCCTCGTCGAGGAGAAGCTCGGTCAGCACCCGGCCACGGATTTTCTGGGCGTAAGTTTCTCGCAGGTCGACGTCGTCGGCCATTCCTACGGCCCGGACAGCCATGAGGTGATGGACTCGATGCTGCGCCTCGATCGCGTGCTCGCTTCCCTCCTCAATGCGATCGACCGGCAGGTCGGGCTGAAGAATTGCGTCATCGTCCTCACCGCCGACCACGGCGGTGCTCCGATGCCGGAGCATGTGCAGGCGATTCGCCCGGCCATTCCGGCCGGCCGGATCAAGAGCGCCGAGTTCGACGCCGCCGGGAAGAAGGTTCTCGACGCCGAATTCGGCGCCCTGCCGGAGAACGAATACTGGTTCACGCGCGATGGCGCCGGTTACCACCTTCGTCCGTCCGCGCTCGCCGCCAAGAAACTCTCCGCGGACGCCGTGGGCCGCGTGCTGAAATCGGTCCTGCTCAAGCAGTCGCCGATCGCCGCCGTCTTTACCCGCGCCGAAATCCTGGCCGAGCCGGCCGAGGGCGACTCGATCCTCGCGATGGTCCGGCGCAGCTACTACGCGCCGCGCGATCGCGACGTCGTGTATGTCCTCAAGCCCTACTTCATGGAAAAGCCGAACTTCGGCACCCAGCACGGGACACCCTACAATTACGACACGCATGTGCCGCAGATCTGGTTTGGCGCGGGCGTGACGTCGGGCCGGCACGTGGAAAGCGTGGGCGTCGACGACATCGCGCCGACCTTCGCCGGGCTGCTGGGAATTCCGGCGCCTCCCCAAGCGCTCGGCCATCGCCTGCTCTAGGCCGGACTCCGCATGTTCGCCGCCATCACCCGCCACCTGCGCTCGTTCGGTCCCGGCCTGGTGCTGGCGGCGGCGGGCATCGGCGCCGGCGACATCGTCACGTCCTCGCTCGCCGGGATTAAGTTCGGCTCCGCCCTGATCTGGGCGGTCGTCATCACGGTCTTCCTGAAATACGTCCTGACCGAAGCGGTGGCCCGCTGGCAGGTCGCGACCGGTGAGACGCTCGTCTACGCCTGGGTCTCCCGGCTGCCGAAGTGGGTGACGATTTATTTTGGCTGCTACCTCGTGCTCTGGACCTTCCTCGTGGGCGCGTCGCTCAGCAGCGCCTGCGGGCTCGCCGGCACGAGCCTGTTCGGCGGCTCCGTCGGCGTCTGGGGCGCGGTGCACTCCGCTCTCGCGGCGATTCTCGTGGCCTGCAACCGGTACGAGCAGTTCCAGCGCGTGACGAAAGTCCTCGTCGCCGTGATGGCCGCGTCCGTCCTCGTCTGCGCCATCGTTTCCGCACCGCCGTTGACGGAAATCGTGCGCGGTCTCGTCATTCCCTCGATTCCGATGCCGGGCGGCCCGGCGGCGATTCTCTCCCTGCTCGGTGGTCTCGGCGGCAGTGTGACCATGGCGTGCTACGGGATGTGGATGCGCGACGCCGGCTGGACGGGGGGCGATCGGCTCCCGACGGTCCGCAACGATCTCGCGCTCGCCTACGCCTTCACCGGACTCTTCGGGATCGCCATCATGGTGATCGCCGCTGGCGTGCATGCGAAGGGCGCGGCCGGCGCGCAAATTGCGATCGAACTCGCCACTCGCCTCGAATCCGTCGGCGGCCCGGCACTGCGGTGGATTTTCCTGGTGGGTTTTTGGGCCACGGTCTTCACCGCGACACTCAGCGTCTGGCATGGCGTGCCGAAGATTTATGTCGAGTTGCTCCGCGCCTGGCGCCGGCTTCCGGACAGCGAAGCGTCACCCCACGACCGCGGCATCTACCTCGTCTCGCTCGCGTACCTTGCCGGCCCGCCGGTCATCATGCTGTGGTTCAAGCAGCCCGTGGTGCTTGTGGTCACGTTCGCGATCGCCGGGGCGTTCTTCGTGCCTTTCCTCGCGGCCACGCTGCTCTACCTGAACAATCGGCGTGACCTCATGGGCGAGTTTGCGACGAAGCGCTGGGGCAATATCACCCTCGTGCTTTGCCTCGTGATTTTCCTCGTCGTCTGTGTCCGCGAGATCTTCACCACTTTCGGCTGGGCCTGAGCGCGTTTCACTGGCTTCCGTTTTCCGCCGTTTGCCGTCCGCACTCCGTCGTTCCCTTCTTCCATGAACCGCCGCCGCTTCCTGCAAGGGCTCACCGTCGCCGGCCTCGCTGCGACGCTCCACCGAACCGTTCCCTCCGCGCGGGCGGCCGAGCCAGCGCCCGCCCAACCGAAGCTGAAAATCGTCTCTGTCGACACGTATCCCGTCCGGCTCAACGGCCGGCCCGGTCCGATCGCGGCGCCCAAGTTCGACTCTGATTTCGATCCGCGGCGCTGGCACTACCGCGGCCCGTTTGCCCAGCTCGTCGGCGCCGTTGTCGTCGTGATCAAGACGGATCAAGGCATCACCGGCTACGGGCTCGGCGCCGGTGGCAGCGTCGCGGCGGAGATTATCCGCGGACATCTCCGTGATTTGTTGATCGGGACCAATCCGCTCAACGTCGAGCTGCTCTGGGATCAGCTTTACACCTCGGGCGACGCCTACGGTCGCCGGGGCGTGTTCGTGATGGCGCTCAGCGGCGTGGACAACGCCCTCTGGGACATCCTCGGCAAGGCCACGGGCCAGCCGGTCTACCGGCTGCTCGGTGGGACGACGAAGGAGCGGATCCCCATGTATCAAACCGCGCTCAATGACGCCATGTTCGAGGCCGGTCTGAAACAGGGAGTGAAGCACTTCAAGGCCTCGATTCAGGAAGGCGTGACCGAGGGCCGCGAGGGGATGAAGCGAACGATCGACCGGCTGCGGGGCATCCGCCAGAAAATCGGCCCGGAAAACTCGCTGATGATCGACTGCAACTCCCGCTGGGACGACGTCGAATTCACCCTCGAGATGGCGCGGCGACTCGAGGACGTGAACCTCTACTGCATCGAGGAGCCGCTCTCGCCCGACAACTACGTCGGCTACGAACGGCTGGTCCGCGAAATCAGCAGCACGCGGATTGCGAGCGGCGAACACGAGTACACGCATCACGGCTATGCCGAGCTCATCCGGCATCACGCCGTTGACGTGCTGCAGCCCGACGTGAGCTGGTGTGGCGGCGTCACGGCCCTGAAAAAGATCGCCGCGATGGCCGCGGAGCACGGCCTCGAGTTCACCCCGCACCGTGGCGGCAGCCTGTATGGCCTGCCGCTGTGTTTGTCTTCCGCCCAGTGCAACTGGGCCGAGAGTTTCGGCACCAATGAGCCCGGTTCCGACCTGATGGCGGCGATGATGTCGCCGTATCGGGATGGCTTCTACTTCCCGTCCGACCAGCCCGGCTTCGGCACGAGCCTGACCGAGGATCTAATCAAGCGGCACCTCGCGGTGTAGGAAGAAGCCCTTCGTAGAGGCGCGCCCTCGTGCGCGCCCGCCGCCGGACGGCAAGCGCATCGGCGGCCACCGGATCGGGAACGCAGAGGACGCAGAGGTTAAGGGAGGGCGCAGAAGGACGGAGTATTTGAGCCTGGAGCCACGAAGCCGGGAAACGAACCGGAGTTCGTGGGCAGCGGGGATCCTGCTCGGTTCCTGAGTCCTAGGGTTGCCTCGTCCGGTTCAGAGTTTCCTGGCTTCAGGCTCCACCCCGTCCGGTGCTGACTTGAGCTGTCGCTCAGTTCTTCCCGCCGCGGCGAACGAAGGTCAGCGTCACGGGCTGGCCGCCCTTCACCGCGGGGATCGTGAGACGAAATTCCTTCGTATCCTGCAGGTGGCGCGGCACGACCAGGCTGCTTTGGTAGAGTCCGACGCGGACGACTCCCTTTCCTTCGGGCGCACCCGCGGCCGGAACATCCGCGCCTTTCAGTTCGGCGGTGAACGGGACCCGCTCCGTACGCGCCCGCTTGTTCTCGACGAGGGCCATATCCCACATGGCTTCGCGTTCGTCCCGGCTCCCGTTCGCCTCGAAGGTCACCAGCCGGCCGGTAAACACGACCGGGGTCGCACCCGCCTTGACCGTGAACACCATGGCGACGGACGCCACGCCCTCGGTCACCGCCGTGCGGATCGTGAGCGAGGCCTCCGGGCTGTACTGGATCACCGCGGTATTCTTCGGGCCCGAGGCGGGCACGCTGATGATGTTGGCCCCGGTACCGGACGGCTCGAAATACTCGGCGGGCGCACGACTGGCAGTGGCGCAGCCAGACAGGACCAAGGCGGAGACGGCACCAATCAGCGCGAGCGTGGAACGAGGGAAAAGCATGGCTCCAACATTCTGCGCCGCCGCGGGAAAAACAAGCCGACTTCGCGGACCGTCTAACCGGGGTTGCTTAAATGAACCACAGATGGACACAGATGAACGCAAATGTTCGGGCCGCGGCCACTGATCTGGAAAAACAACTGCCCTCGGAAACGCGGATGCGACCGACTCCTCCGAATCCGTGTCCATTTGTGTCCATCTGCGGTTGTTCCCTGGCTCTAGCTCACCCGCGGTACAGCGGCTCCGGCTGGCTGAAGAACGAGTGCAGGATGTGGTACACCATCCGGTAGTTCTTCTGCTGGAAGCTCGCGTGCGAGATGCCCGCCATGACGGTGAACTGCTTGTCGGGATTCGGCAGCTTCGCGAAGAACTTCGTCACATCCTCGTAAGTGGCGATGCCGTCCCACTGGCCGCGCATGATCATGGTCGGGGAGGTGATTTGCGCCGGATCCACGATCGGCAGGTTGGCGCACATGTCGATGTAGGTGCCGGTGGGCATCGAGTTGTCGAGCGCGAGAATGGCGGTGGCGAACGCCTCGATCGTGGCCTGATCTGCGGTACCGGGATGATCCCGATCGAAAACCGACTGCACAAACGCCCGGTCGATCGGACGGCGGTTGATTTTTTGGTACTCGGCCAGCCGCTTCCGGCGCTCGGCCAGCGTGGGACTGCCTTCGCCGGTCCAGACGAAGGCGTCGAGCGCCAGCCGGGCCACGCGCTCCGGGTGGCGCTGCGCGAACAACGCGGCGCGCAGGGCGCCCGACGAGATGCCGTAGACGAGAAATTTCTTAATCCCGCGGGTCTGGGCGATGTAGTCGGTTGCGACCGCGAGATCGTCCGCGCCATCCGCGATGAAACACTTCGTGTCGCGGTCCTTCCCGGAACGGCCGTAGCCCTCCATGTCGACCGTCCAGGTGTTGAACCCGCGCTGCGCGAACCAGTCCATCACGGAAGAATCCGGCCGGCCCGGCACCGTGAGATCGAAAGT
>CANJCM010000073.1 GCA_947472765.1 Opitutia bacterium | reverse complement strand
CCCGGCTTCGGCGACGTGGACTTCGTGCCGATCGCCGCCGCCCTGCGCGAGGTGAAGTACGACGGCATGGTGAGCGTCGAGGTCTTCAAGTTCGAGGAAGGCCCGGAGGTCATCGCGACGAAGAGCCGCGAGTACCTGCGCAAAGTGTTCGGCGAGTGACGGTGGAAAGCGGTACGTTCGCCACCGACCCACCCCGGCGCTGCGCGCCACCCCTCCCGGGCAGGAACGAGGCGGTGAAAGGTCCGGCGGGTGAGACACCCGCCCTCCATGACAGGCGGGTCGTTCTGGTGTCCGTGAGTTCGTCCACCAGAAAAGTAATTCATGGAGGGACGGTGTCCCCACCGTCCCAGGCAGCCAGTCGTCCGGCTGAACTTTGATCGTCGTAGGGCCGGCGCTCGTCGCCGGGCCTGAATCCGTCGGACGTCATCCCGAGGCCCGGCGGCGAGCGCCGGCCCTACGGTGCTACGCTAGACGCGGTGAATCTCCGCCCTTGCACCGAACGGATCCCACCGAGCGATCCTCCGTTGTCATCTATCAGATGACAAACCCCGCCAATTCCACTCCGGGCGCGGGCGTCGTTGTCATCTAATAGATGACAAACCCGTCCGGTGTCCGTCGTGGTTGCCCTGGCTTGTCATTTAATAGATGACAACGGCGCAGCCTGGTTCTGACGTTGGTCGCATCCTCAATTTTCGCTCCGACGTCGCCAAAATCTGCGCTCCTTCGACCCTTGTCCGGCGCCGCGGGGCGCGCACCCTGATACCTGTCCCATCACCGCCGCGCCATGACCGCCCTCACCGTCGATCTCGACCTCGTCCGCAAGTACAACCGGCCCGGCCCGCGCTACACCTCCTACCCGACGGCCCCGCAGTTCACCGACCAATACGAGCGCGCGGTGCTCGCGGCCGAGATGGCCGCCAACCACCGGAGCCAGCGGCCGCTCTCGCTCTATTTCCATCTGCCGTTCTGCGAAACGCTCTGCTGGTTCTGCGGGTGCACCACGATCACGACGCACGACTACCTCCGGACGAAGCCGTACCTCGCGCATCTCGAGAAGGAGATATCGCTCATCGCCCGGGATCTCGGCCCGGACCGTGAGGTGGTGCAGATTCATTTCGGTGGCGGCACCCCGAACTTCTTTCCGCCCGAGGACATCCTCCGGATCGGAGACCTCATCCGGCAGAACTTCCGGCTTTCGGCCGACCCGGAAATCGGCATCGAGTTCGACCCGCGCCGCCTGACCCGCGCCCACGTCGCCGCCTTCCGCGCCCTCGGCGGCAATCGCGCCTCGCTCGGCATCCAGGATTTCGATCCCGCCGTGCAGGAGGCGGTCAACCGGATCCAGCCCGAGGAGGTCACGGCGCAGGCAATCTCGTGGATCCGCGAGGAGGGATTCTCTTCGCTCAACATCGACCTCATCTACGGGCTGCCGCGCCAGACTCCGGAAACCTTTGCGACGACCATCGAGCGCAGCCTGCGCTACGCTCCCGACCGTTACGCCGTCTTCGGCTACGCACATGTGCCGTGGGTCCGCGGGGGCCAGAAGGTGATCGAGGAAAGCGATTTGCCCGGCCCCGACACGCGGCTCGCCATGCTCAAGGCCACGGTCGAGACGCTCACGGGTCGCGGCTACGCCTACATCGGCATGGATCACTTCGCCCGCGAAAACGACGAACTCACCCTCGCGCAGCGCGCCGGGACGCTGCAGCGCAATTTCCAGGGCTACAGCACCCATGGGGGCACCGACATCTGCGGTTTCGGTCTCTCCGCCATTTCGCAGACCGAGACGCACTACCGGCAGAATGCGAAAAACCTGCCGGCGTACTACGATGCCCTCGACCGCGGTGAACTTCCGATCACGAAGGCGTTGTTCCTCACCGCGGACGATCAGATCCGTCGCGACGTCATCATGCGCCTGATGTGCGATCTCTCGCTCGACTATGGTGCGCTCGGCGGCCGGCTCGGAATCAACTTTGCGGAATACTTCGCTCCCGAAATCGCCACGCTCGGCGGTGAACCAGCGGCCGACGGACTCGTCGAACTCAGCGCGGGCGGCCTGCGCGTGACCGATCGGGGCCGGCTCCTGCTCCGGAATCTCGCAATGGTGTTCGACACCTACCTCGATCGGAAACCCCGCCGCTATTCGCCCACGGTCTGAGCGAGCCACCATGTCCACCTCCCCGCTGCGCTGCGCTGTCGTTGGGGCCGGAATCACCGGCCTCACCGCCGCGTTCCGGCTGCAGCAGGCCGGCGCCGACGTCACGGTGTTCGAGGCCGGCGCCGCACCCGGCGGGTCGATCCGCACGCACCGCGAGGGTGACTGGCTCGTCGAGGATGGCCCGAACACGCTCCTACTCCGCGATTGCTCCTGCGACGCGTTGTTCACCGCGCTCGGGCTCGCGCCGCTGATCGCGAATCCCGCGGCCAAGCGCCGCTACCTCGTCCGGCACGGCCGGCCGCACGCGCTACCCTCGAGTCCGTGGGGCGCGCTGTGGACGCCGATCTTCTCGCTGTCCGGCAAGCTCCGCGTGCTGCTGGAGCCGTTCATCCGGACGAATCGCGACAATCCCGACGAGACCCTCGAGTCCTTCGCCCGCCGGCGGGTCGGCCAGGAGTTCCTCGATTACGCGGTGAACCCTTTCGTCGGCGGCGTCTATGCCTGCGCGCCGGGGGATCTGTGCGTGCGGCATGCGCTGCCGCGGCTTTGGCGGCTCGAGCAAAATCACGGCTCGCTGGTGCGCGGCACGATCGCACTGCTGCGGGCCAAACGCCGCACGGGCGACCGTTCGAAGCCACGCCTCGTCTCGTTCGCCGGCGGACTGCAGGACCTCACCGACGCGCTCACTCGCAGCCTCGCGCGACCGCTTTCCCGTTTCACCACCATCACGTCCGTGGAACGCGCGCCGGCCGGTCCCTGGATTCTCCACGGACAGCGGGCCGGCGAAACTTTCTCCGGGTCCTTCGACCGCGTGCTCTTCGCCACCAATGCCGAGGCGATGGCGAAGCTGCAGGTCGACGGCAGCCAGCCGCTCCCAGCCCTCGGCCAACTGCCCTATTCGGCGGTGACCAGCGTCGCGCTCGGTTATGCCCGCGCCCAGGTCGAACATCCCCTCGACGGCTTCGGGATGCTCATCCCGCAGCGCGAGGGACGGCACATCCTCGGCACGCTTTTCAGCACGACGCTCTTTCCGCACCGCGCACCCGAGGGTCGCGTGCTGCTCACGACCTTCGTCGGCGGCCGCCAGCCGGAGATGGCTTCACTCCCGGATGCCGAACTGCTGGCCCGCGTTCGCGCCGACCTGGCGGATCTCATCGGTGCCCGCGGCGAACCTGAATTTGTCCGCATCGCCCGCTGGCCCCGCGCGATTCCGCGTTACGGTGCCAGCATGGGTCCGCTCCGGGCGCAGATGGATCTCTTCGAGCATGCGCATCCCGGACTCTTCCTCGCGGGGGCCTTTCGCGATGGCGTGTCGCTGCCCGACTGCCTCGCCGCCGGCGAGCGCGCCGCGGCGCGAGTCAAAGCGTAACCTGGCCTCCGTGCCCCGCCCCCTCATTCCCCGCCCACCAAACCTTGCACGTCACGTATTACGTGGATTCCGAATTTGCCTTCGTAGCCCGCTGCGTGAGCAGCGGGACGACATGATGCGAAGCGTTCGAGAAGTCCCTGTCCTCACGGACAGGGCTACGACGAACCGCTGAACCTCGGAATTCACGTATTACGTGACGTGCAACGTTTGGTGGATTCGCGATGTCGAATGTAACGGCGGCGCCGGCATCAAGGACGTGATGGCCTCACGGGTGTGACGTTCCGCGCCGCTCACGGCGCCGACGAGGAGGCCAGACCGGCGGGGGCGCGCACAGCCGAAGTCGCGAGCCGGCCGACGATGGCACGCGTTCCGGCCATCGCGATCGACTCGAGCAGCGCGTGCCGCTGCGCCGGTGTGGGATCAAGCCGCGCCGGGGGTCGCGCGAGGTTCATCGTGTCACCCGAGCGGACCAACAACCCCCACCCGGCCGGGACTTCCGCGGCGGCGAAGATGTTGTCCTCGACCACAAGGTAGAGGAAGTCGGCACAGCGATACCGGAACATCTTCGAGAACTTCGTCCCGCGCAGTACGCGGCGCTGCACCGTCTCCAGTTCCGCGAGCAGGCCGCGATAGCCCTGATGCTCGAGCGCGGAAAAATCCCACGCGTCGTACTCCGGCCACAGCGCTTCGCCGCGCCGAAGATCGGGTCGGTGCACGGCGAGCATTTCCTCCAGCTTGCGCCGGCGCTCCGTCAATTCCGCCAACCGCGCCCGCGTCTCCGCTTCGGCGTGGGCGTCCTTCAGCAAATCCGCCCTCGCCTGCTTGCATTCAAAAACCACCGCGCACGCCTCACCGCCGGTCGTGGCCCGCCGGTAGGCGGCGACATCCGCGCGGTAACCGCTCTTGGGCACCCGCACCTCCAGCCCGCAAATCGGAAACCCGTTCGCCTGCGCCCAAGCCACCGCGAGGCGTTTCAGTCTCGTGTGTGCGGCCGTCTCGCCACCGGCTTTGGGTTCGAGGCTCATACTCGGAACGGGACGCTGCGCCGCGATCGTCAGCTTGCCAAGAGCGCGGGACGATCTGCTGCGACCGCCGTCAGCCAGTCGCTCACGCCGCCGTCGCCCGGGTTTTCTTTGTCATTTAATAGATGACAAAGACGGATTGCGGATGACCGAAATGGAACGGCTCACACCCGTCGACGATCACGGCCGTCCCATCGTGTCATCCGACGAGCGACCCACCCCGCCCTGCGGGCACCCCGCTCGAGCCGGAACGATGCAGTGGGGCTGTTGCGCGAACGTCTCTGGAGTCGTTCAGCTCGATGAAATGCAGCCGTGGACGGTGGGGGCACCGTCCCTCCATGGATTGCTCTTGGAGATGAGACCGAACTGAAGTCTGAACGATCCGCCTACCTTGGAGGGCGGGTGCCCACACCCGCCGATTTCGTTCCACTGCCTCGTTCCGGCTTGAGAGGGGATCTTGCCGAAATGCGTTTCGAAGGTCGCCTCTGGAGAGGGGTGGCGCGCAGCGCCGGGGTGTGGTGTGGAGCCGGAATGGCGTCCAGGGAAACCGCGCCCCGCCTCAGCGATACTCGGTCAGCTCGAGAATGACGCCGTCGGGATCGAGGAAATAGACCAGCGTCTTCTCGCCGCCGTCGTGCTGGACGACTCCCGTCGGCACGCGCACGGGTTCGCTGAAGAGCGTCACACCCGCGGACTTCAGGCGGCTCACCGCCGCCGCGAGGTCATCGACGCGCAGCGCGATGTGGCGGAGGCCGACCGTATTCGCCTGCGAGTTCACCGGCAGCGCGACCCCCTTCGGTGCTTCGTACGCCAGCAACTCGATCCGCGGCTCGCCGGCCGGCGCGACGACGTAGGTGACATGACCGCGGACTCCGGTCAGGCCGACGATCCGATCGATCCAGCCGCCCTCGAGATACGCCTCCTTCGTTTTCCGGAAGCCAAGCACCTCGGTGTAGAAGCGCACCGAGCGCTCGAGATCGGTTACGACGATGTTGATGTGATCAATGGCCCGCACCATGGCCGGGAAAGTAGGAGACGATCCGGTCAGCGCAACGCCGGCATCTTCGTTGACGCGAAAATGCGACCCACCCCGCCTTTCGGGCACCCCCTTTCCAAAAGGAATTCAGTCAAGGTCGTGCGTTAATGTAGGTCCGGCGCTCGTCGCCGGGCCTTTTCCTTGATGACGGCGGAGGCCTGCCGACGAGCGGCAGCCCTACAAAAGCGCGATGCATCCCGTGCTTCGCGAAATCATTGCGCGCTTCGGACGGCGGACGACCGCCCCGGACTAGACCCACAAGCCGCCCCGGTCCTCTGTCCTCCGGCCTCCGGGCTCCGGGCTCCGTTATTTCGGCGGTGCCTTCTCTGATTTCAGACCACTTTCCAGCTTCTTGATCTTCGGCGCGATCACGAACTGGCAGTAGCCGGCGTTCGGATTCCGGCGGAAATAATCCTGATGGTATTCCTCGGCCGGCCAGAACTTCTCCAGCGCGACAATTTCCGTCGTGATCGGGTCGCGAAATTCCGTCGCCGCCCTGGCCTTCGACTTCTCGGCGACGGCCTTCTGGGCCGCGTTCGCGTAGAGAATGATCGAGCGGTACTGCGGGCCGTGGTCGTTGCCCTGACCGCCGATCTGGGTCGGGTTGTGCACGTGCCAGAAGTATTCGACGAGGCGCTCGAGCGACACCTGCGCAGGATCGAAATCGATCCGGATCACCTCGGCGTGACCCGTGGCGTGGGCGCAAATCTGCTCGTACGTCGGGTTGGGTTCCTTGCCGCCGGCGTAGCCGCTCACGACGGCCTTCACACCGGGGAGCATTTCGTACGCGGCCTCGGTGCACCAGAAGCAGCCACCGCCGAGGACAAGCGATTCGGTCTTGGAGTCAGCAGCGTTCATGGAGGGAGAAAGAAGCGCAACGGCGGCCAGAAGCAAAGCGAGTCGTGTCATGGGAATGAGAGCAATGATCGGGGAAGTTATTCCGGGGAGATGATCGGCAGCGGCCTCGCCACTTAGCCCCGCGTCAGCTTCCGGTACTTGATCCGGTGCGGCTGGTCGGCGGCCTTCCCCTTCCGGCGGTGGAGATCCTCGTTGTAGCTCGAGAAGTTGCCGTTGAAGAACACCACTTCGCTGTCGCCCTCGAAGGCGAGGATGTGCGTCGCCACGCGGTCGAGGAACCAGCGATCGTGTGACACCACCACCGCGCAACCGGCGAAGTTCTCGAGGCCTTCCTCGAGCGCGCGGATGGAATTCACGTCGAGGTCATTCGTCGGCTCGTCGAGCAGAATGAGATTCGCGCCGCTCTTGAGCAGCCGCGCCAGATGCACGCGATTGCGCTCACCCCCGGAAAGCACGCCGACTTTCTTGCCCTGGTCGGCGCCCGTGAAGCCGAACTGCGCGCAATAGGCGCGACTGTTCACTTCGCGGTTGGCGAGCTTCATGATTTCCTCGCCGCCACTGATCGCCTGCCAGATCGTCTCGTGGTCCGGCAGCGAGTCGCGCGACTGGTCGACATGCGCGAACTTCACGGTCGGGCCGACGCGTAATTCGCCCACGCTCGGCGTCTCCACGCCGGTGATGAGGCGGAACAGCGTCGTTTTGCCGGCGCCGTTCGGGCCGATGACGCCGACGATGCCGCCGGGCGGCAGCGAGAAATTCACGTTCTCGAACAGCACGTTGTCGCCGTAACTCTTCGCGAGGTTCTTCGCCTCGACCACGAGGGCGCCGAGCCGCGGGCCCGGCGGGATCATGATTTCGAACTCCTTCTCCTTCTCCGTGGTGTTCTCCTTGAGCATGTTCTCGTAGGCGGTGATGCGCGCCTGCGACTTCGTGACCCGCGCTTTCGCCGACTGACGAATCCACGCCAGTTCCCGCGCCATCGCCTTCTGGCGCTTGTCCTCGGTGCGCCGCTCGACGGTCGCGCGGGCCTGTTTCTGCTCCAGCCACGACGAGTAGTTGCCCTTCCACGGAATCCCGTGGCCGTGCGAGAGCTCGAGAATCCACTGCGCCACGTTGTCGAGGAAGTAGCGGTCGTGCGTCACCGCGATGACCGTGCCCTCGTACCGCGCGAGATGCTGCTCGAGCCAGTGCACGCTCTCGGCATCGAGATGGTTGGTCGGCTCGTCGAGGAGGAGAATCGCCGGCTTCTGCAACAGCAACCGCGCCAGGGCGACGCGGCGGCGTTCACCGCCTGAGAGCTGGTCGACAATCGCCTCGGCGGGCGGGCAGCGCAGCGCATCCATCGCCATCTCGACCTGGGGCGCGACATCCCACGCCCCCAAGGCATCGATCTTCTCCTGCAACTTGCCCTGCTTGTCCGCGATCGCGTCCTTCTCCGCGTCCGTCGCCGCCGCGCTGAGTTCGTCCCAGGTGGCGTCGTAGGCCGTCGTGAGATCCGTGAGGTGCTTCACGCCCTCCTCGACGCAGGCGCGCACCGTCGAGCCCGGGGTCAGATGCGGCTCCTGTTCGAGCAAGCCGACCGCGTAACCCGGTTCAAAATGGACGCGGCCATCGATCTCGGTGTCCCGGCCGGCGAGAATCCGGAGCAGGGACGACTTGCCGGAGCCGTTCAGGCCCAGCACGCCGATCTTCGCCCCGTAGTAGAAGGAGAGCGAAATATCGCGGAGGATCTCCTTGCGCTCGATTTTCTTCGAGACGCCGAGCATCGAGAAGATGATGGTGGGGGCTTCGTCAGGCTTGGGCACGTCAGCGACGTTGCAGGCCGCCCGTCTCCCTGCAACCCCGCGAAAAACGACGACGCCGGACGGACGGACGAAGGCGCCGCACGCCCTGGCCGGAACGAGGAGCGCACGATGAAGGCCGGGACTAGTTCGCGCCGCCCGAACCTTGCCCGTCACGCAATACCGGGCTTTCGAAATTGCCTTCGTCGCCCGCTGCGTGGGCAACGGGACGGCTTTAGGTGAGGCGATCAAGAAGTCCCTGTCCTCACGTTCTCCGTTTAAAGGAGCAATCCATGGAGGGACGGTGCCCCCACCGTCCACAACTGCATTTCGTCGATGTGAACGTTCTCCTTCCAGTGTAGGGCTGCCGCTCGTCGGCAGGCCTCCGTCGTTCACTCAAGAAATGCCCGGCGGCGAGCGCGCAGCGCCGTGGTGTGTTCAGTCCGCCCGCACCCACTCAGGCCGGCCGGCTCCGGCAGGCCTACAGCAGCAAGAACGCCGCGCTCATCACCAAAGTCGGCACGATCGCCCCAAGGAGCAGGCCGAGCGGGCTGACCCCCTCGGGAAAGAATCGCTGCAGGATGTTCTGACCCGCGGGATTCGGCGCATTCGCGATGACGGTGAGCCCGCCGCCGGTCACCGCCCCCGCGACCACCGCGTATTTCAGCTCTTCGGTGAAGCCGGGCACGAGCGTCGCGAGATAGGTGATGGCAGCGTTGTCGTTGAAGGCCGTCAGGACGGTCGCGCCGATGAACAGCGGGAGTTCCCCGAGGCTCTTCAGCACCGGTTCGATCCACCAGGCCTGGAGTCCGCCGTGCACGACGAGCCCCGCGAGGAAGAATCCGACCAGCAGGGGCGAGCGCAGTTCGATTTTACCCTGGTGGTGCGCCGTGGCCTGGCTGAAGGCCAGGAAGAACAGGAAGCCGCCGATAAACAGCGGCGGGTAGTGCGCCACGAACACGGTGAACGCGAGGAAGCCGAGTTGAACGGCCGTCAGCCAGAGCGGCACGGGCGCGCCGCCATGGGATCGGGCCGCCGGGGCGGTGCGGCGCAACTGCTCGAGCGCCGCCAGTTCCCGGCGGAACACGAAATAGTGCAGGACGGTCGCGGCGACCACGCCCAGGCACGCTTTCCAGCCGAAGTGAATGAACATGTACGCGGTGTCCCACTTCCAGGGGCCCGCGACCATCAGCACCGGCGGCGCGGCAAAATGAGTCATCGTTCCGCCCACGGACACGTTGACGAACAGCAGCCCGAGGGTCGCGTACGCGAAACGCGGGGACGGTTTCAGCGCATAGAACTGCCGGGCGAGCAGCAGGGCCGCAATCGTCATGGCCGCTGGTTCGGTGATGAACGAGCCCAGCAAGGGTGCGACGATCAGAATCGAAAGCCACCACGCCGCCACGCTGCCGAAGCCAATCCGCGCCACCGCCCCCAGGCAGGACTCCGCCACCCGCAGAACGGGCCGCGTGCCGGCGATCGCCATCACCACGACCACGAACATTGGCTCGGTGAAATTCACATGGTGCCCGATGTAATCGAGGACCGCGGGCCAGCCATAAAACCACGTGATGGCGCCCGCCAGAACCAGGACCCAAAGACCGAACACCGCCTCCACCTCGCCGAGAAAGTGCAGCAGCTGGCCCTTGAAACTCACCTCGTCGGGCAATCCATCCTCGTCCTGGTCGCCGCGCGGGCGACGCCCCCGGCGCGCGAGCCGCAGCGCATGCGCCTCCTCCGCCTCATGCGCCCAGTGGCGAAACTTCGCGGTGAGGAACGTGTGCCCAATCGCGAGCAGGAAGATGAGCGAGGCCACGAGATTGAACGGCTCGACCGCGATTCGCTGGCGAATCACCTCGCCGACGCCGGCGCCCTCCGTCGCCGCATAACTCTCCAGCGACCGCGGCAGCACACTGGCCGCATCGGCGGCGAGGGCCGGGAGGGCAGCCAGACCAGCGAAGCCGGCCGCGAGCAGTCGCATCACCGCCCGCAGGGCCGAGGAATGCCGGAGGACGGGTGGAACGGCGGAGGTGTCGGTGAAATTCATGGAGGCGGCGGGGCGAAAGCGAATCGCACCGCAGGGAACGAAGCTGGAAGTTGAGAGCGAGACAGCGGCCCGACCGTCCCTGTGACCTCCGGGGAAGTCGACTCCCCGAACCCGCGGCTAGGCTTCCGCCCACCCCACCGTTGGCAAGCTCCGACCGCTCCCACCCACCCGCCCCCTCCGGCGTGCCCCCGGGCCAACCCGCCTCCACCCATCACGCCCCCTCTCCAAACCACCAAACCTTGCACGTCACGTAATACCTGGATTCGAAGTTGATTGGCTCGGCGTGGCCCTGTCCGTCAGGACAGGGACTTCGTGATCGCTTCGCCTCAAGCCGTCCCGCTGCTCACGCAGCGGGCTACGAAGGCAACTTCGGAATCCAGTTAATACGTTACATGTCGGCTTGCGATCAGGCGCGTGGCGGCGGCGCCGTCGCCAGTTCGAGCGCACTGAGTCCGAGCAGCGCCTCCTCGCGGTCCGCTCCGCACGTTTCATCCGTCGGCCGCAGGCCGATACACACCGCGGGACGCTCGGGCCGGCCGAAGAGCGCGCAACGCGAATCCGGCAGCAACTGCACGCACGGGATTCCGGCGGGTTTGCCGTGCGGCATGCCGGGAATCGCCGACGAGATCGACGGCGCGATGCAGCAGGCGGCGCAATGGGGGCGGCAATCCATGCGCCAGTGTCCGGGCGAAGCGGCGCATTGTCCATCCGTGGGCGTCAACGCGGAGCGACCCCAATGTCGATTGTAACGTCACGCAATACCTGAACTCCGAAGTTAAGCGGATTGGCGTGGCCCTGTCCGTGAGGACAGGGACTTCTTGATCGCTTCGCCTAAAGCCGTCCCGCTGCTCACGCAGCGGGCTACAAAGGCAACTTCGGAGTCCAGGCAATGCGTGACGTGCAAGGATTGGGGGAAGCGGAGAGCACGGTGAGACGGCGCGCTTCAACGGCGTCGCCGCCTTCAGCCTGCTCACGGACCCGCCCTTGATCGGATTTCCGGCCAGCGTGCTCCACGTCGATCTGACCGCTGATGGTCAGCTGGTCGCAGCCCTCGCGCTGTTGCAGCCCGCGCGGCTTGCTCGAAGCGGTTGACCAAGGCATCGTGGACGTGGCCGACCGTTTGAGGGAAGAGCCGGTCAAAGTCGGCCGGCCGCAACGGCTCCAGCACCGAAGCTTTAGCGGTCTTGAGAACCGGCGGCTCGGCTCGTTCTCGTTCTCTCAATCGTTCTCTTTCCCGGTCTTCCGGCCGAACGACGGGGCGAGAACGAGAACGATTGAGAGAACGAGAACGAGCAAGAGCGGGACCACGAGGGAGGCGCAGGATCGTCCTTAGTCCGGCGGGCTTCCGTGCCGATAAGCCGGGGGCATGTCCCCCGCTCCTGCTGTCGATCCGCTGCTGACCGTGAACCGGAAGGCGCTCACGATTAACCTTGATGGGCACTACTACGGCACGATCGCGGAGATCGGCGCCGGCCAGGGCGTGGCGCGGATTTTCTTCCAGGTCGGCGGGGCCTCGGGCGCGATCGCGAAGACGATCTCGGCCTACGACATGACGTTCAGCGATGCGATCTACGGCAAGGCCCCGCGCTACGTGTCCCGCGCCCGTCTCGCCGCCATGCTCGACCACGAGTACGGACTGCTCGACCAACGGCTGCGCGAAAAGCGCGGCGACGCCACCTGCTTCTTCGTCTTCGCCGACACGGTCTCGGCCCGGAATTTCCAAGGTACGAACGAGTGCCACGGCTGGATGGGCGTTCGCTTCCAGGACCAACCCGGCGCGGTCCCGAGCGAAATTCTCATCCACGTGCGGATGTGGGATCGCGAGAACCTTCAGCAGCAGGAGGGCATCGGGGCCGTCGGCGTGAACCTGATCTACGCCGCCTTCCACTATCGCGACGATCTCCCCCGCTTCGTCTGCTCACTGATCGATCATGTCGGCTCGGAGCGCGTGGAAGTGGACATGTTGTGCGTGTCCGGCCCCGCCTTCCAACAGGTGGACAACCGCCTGCTCTCGCTCCAACTCGTCCAATACGGTCTGACCAACGCGGTGATGTTCGGCCCCGACGGCGCGGTGCTGCAGCCTTCCGAGGTCCTCTACAAGCGGTCCGTGCTCGTCGAGCGCGGGAGTTTCCGTCCCGTCACGCACGTCAACGTCGACATGTTGAACTGCGCCACCGCCCAGTTTCTGCAGGAGCCGGCGGTGCAGGGGCGCGAGCACGTCGTGCTGATGGAAATCACGATGCACAACCTCCTCGCCGCCGGGGAGCTGGATCCCGCGGATTTCCTCTCCCGCGCCGACATGCTCGCCCACGCGGGCTTCACGACGCTCATCTCCAACTACTCGGAATTTCACCGGCTCGTCTCGTACTTCCGCCGCTACACCAAGGAGATGATCGGCGTCACGCTCGGCATCAACACGCTCCTCGAGCTCTTCAACGAGAAGTACTACACGAACCTCGAGGGCGGCATTCTCGAGTCGATGGGCCGCACCGCCTGAATGGGGTCAGGGCGCTACTTGTTAATTCTCGAGGAGGCGGGGGCCGGCGAACGGTGCGCCCGGCGACGGGGTCAGGGCGCTACTTGTTAATTTTTCATCCGCGGCCAGCACCTCAGCCCTCCGAGGCCATCAATTTAACAAGTAGCGCCCTGACCCCGTCGCGCGAGCGCGAGCTTGGCGGATCAAAGTTGTTGCGCGGGGATCGGCGGCGCGCAGTTTTTTCCTGCCCCGATGGAATCCGCCCGCCCCACTTTGCGTGCCCGGCACGGCTGTGCCTCAGTGCCGTCCGGAGCCGGCTGGACGCGACTGACCCGCATGTTCGGCCTCCTCTGCCTGCTCGGCCTCGCGGGCCGTACGGACGCGGCGTCAGCCGCGTCCGACACGGAGACGCTCTTCGTCCAGCGCGTGCTGCCGATTTTCCGCACCCGCTGTTTCTCCTGCCACGGAGCGGATGAGGAAAAGTTGAAGGCCGAGTTCGTCCTGCTCACCCGCGACGACATGCTCAAGGGCGGCGAAAGCGGCGTGCCCGCCGTGGTCCCGGGCAAGCCTGAAGACAGCCCGCTCTACCTCGCCGTCACCCGCGAACACGATCGGTGGGAGCCGATGCCCCCGAAGGAAAACGACCGGCTTTCCGCCGAAGAAATCGGCGCGATTCAGCAGTGGATCGCCGGCGGCGCCCCGTGGCCCTCCGAGGAACGCCAGCGCGAGATCGCGAAGACTTCCGGCCCGTGGACCAAACCCGGCGGCGTCACCGTTGCCACCAGCGGCGGGCTGTCCACGGACTGGACCACCCGGTCGTACCAGCCCGAAAATCTTTGGGCCTATCAACCGCTGCATCGACCCGCGCTCCCCGGCTCCACCTCGGGCCGGGCCCATCCGATCGATGCCTTCATCGACGCCCGGCTGGCCGCCCTCGGCCTCGCCGCCGCACCCGCCGCCGATCGCCGGACGCTGCTCCGCCGCGTCACCTTCGACCTCACCGGCCTGCCGCCCACGCCGGACGAGACGACCGCCTTTCTCGCCGACGCACGGTCGGACGACGAGGCTTTCGCCGCCGTCGTCGATCGCCTGCTGGCCTCGCCGCACTACGGCGAACACTGGGGCCGCCACTGGCTCGATGTCGTGCGTTACGCCGACTCGAGCGGATTCGCCAACGACTACGTCCGCGGCAACGCCTGGCGTTATCGCGACTATGTCGTCCGCGCGTTCAACACCGACAAACCCTACGATCAATTCGTGCGCGAACAGATCGCCGGAGACGAGATGGCCGAAAGCCGCTCCCCCGCCGGCGACGCGGACAGCGATCTGTTGATTGCGCCGGGTTTCCTGCGGATGGGTCCGTGGGAACTCACCGCGATGGAAGTCCCAAAGGTTGCACGCCAGCGCTTCCTCGACGACGCCACGGACACCGTGGGGCAGGTCTTCCTCGGGCACATGCTCCAGTGCGCCCGCTGCCACGATCACAAATTCGATCCGATCCCGACGCGCGACTATTACGGGATGCAGGCGGTGTTCGCGACGACCCAGCTCGCCGAGCGCGAGGCGCCGTTTCAGGCCCACGAAAATCAGGACGGCTTCGACGAGCGAAAGTACCTCGACGAGCGCCGCCGCGAACACGTGGCCACCTTGCAGTCACTCGATGCCCGGGCGATGCAGGCCGCCGATCAATGGTTCAGCGAGAAGGGCGCCGATCGCTCCGCGTGGGACGCCGTGGTCGCCGAGGTCCGCGCCCAGGCGGCCGATCCGACGCCGCGCCGGGATTTCACCAGTATCTTCGACGGCGCCCGCGGCCGACTCCTCGCCCGGCAGACCCCCGAGGATCAATTTCCGCCCAAGCTTCACGGCTTCACTCCGGAGGAACTCGGCCGGCAACGCATCGCCACCAAGGGCCTGGCGCGTCTGCGCTGGGAGTTCGATCGCTACCAGCCGATCGCGTTCACCGTCTATTCCGGCCTCACGCCCACGCTCCGTTCCGTCGACGCCCCGATCCGGATGCCCGCGAACCGGATGACGACGGGCGAGCGCGAAGCCTCCGCCATCCTCCCCGGCGGCGATCCGTTTTCACCGACGCAACCCGTCCACCCGGTCGCCCTCAGTGTCGTCGACGCCTACACGGGCGCCCGGGACCCGCGGCTTACTCCCGCCGCGATCCCCGAGGCAATTGCGGGACGGCGCACCGCCCTCGCCGCGTGGATGACCCAGCCCGCGCATCCGCTCACCGCCCGCGTGATGGTGAACCGGATCTGGCAGTGGCATTTCGGCCGCGGCCTCGCGGGCAACCCGAACAATTTCGGCGCCACCGGAGCGAAGCCGGCCCAGCCCGAGCTGCTCGACTGGCTCGCCGTCACCTTCGTCGAGCAGGGCTGGTCCGTGAAGCAACTGCACCGCCTGATCCTCTCGAGCGCCGCGTACCGTCGCGGGACGGCCCACCCGTCTCCGGACGACCTCGCGAAAAAAGACCCCGATGGCACCAGTCTCGCGGCGTTCCACCCGCGCCGGCTGGCGGCCGAGGAGATGCGCGATGCGATGTTGCACGTGTCGGGCGAACTCAATCCGACCGTCGGCGGAATCCCCGTTCGTCCCGAGATGAATCCCGAGGCCGCGCTGCAGCCGCGCCAGGTGATGGGAACGTTTGCGGAAGCATGGCAGCCGTCGCCGTTGCCGAGCCAAAGACACCGCCGCTCGCTCTACGCGCTGACGCTGCGGGGCCAGCCGGACCCCTTCATGGAGGTCTTCAATGCGCCCAGCCCGGAGCTGTCGTGCGAGACGCGCGCGATGTCCACGGTGACGCCGCAGGTCTTCAGCCTCTTCAACAGCGAGGCGAGCCACGGGCGCGCGCTCGCGTTCGCCGCCCGTCTTCGCCGCGAGACGAAGAGCGGCGAGGAAGCCATCACCCGCGCGTTCGCCCTGGCTTACGGACGCGCACCCGGCGCCGCGGAGCTCGCCACGACCCTGCGCCACTGGGATCGCATGACGGCGCGCCACCAGTCGATTACCTTCGCGAAGCCCGAACCCCGTCGCGCCATCGTGCGCGAAGCGGTCGAGGAAAACACCGGCGAGAAATTCACGTTCACCGAGCGGCTGGGGCTCTCCGCCGAATTCGTGCCGGATTTGAAGCCGGCCGACGTCGAGGCCGAAACGCGGGCGCTCGCCGACGTCTGCCTCGTGCTCTTCAACGCCAACGAATTCGCGTATGTTTACTAGGCGGAATCAACGGGACGTCTCGGGGCGGCGGATTTCATTCGGGCCGAGGCCCGTCGGCGAGCGACGGCCCTACAGAGAACAAGTCGGGCCGGCTGGATCCCGCGTTTGCCCGGCCGCGCTGAAACCATGAGCACGCCATTTCCCTGCGCCGGCGCGCGCGCGATCTGGGCACCCACCCGCCGTGATTTCATCTACGGGCTCGGCGCGAGCATTGGGAGCGTCGCGCTCAGCTCGATGCTCGCGAGCCAGGCGGGCGCCGCGACCTCGGGCGCCACTCCCGGGCCGCTGACACCGAAGGCCGGTCACTTCCGCGCCAAGGCGAAGAATTGCATCTTCCTGATGATGGAGGGTGGACCGTCGCACCTTGATACTTTCGATCCGAAGCCGAAGCTCGCGGCGCTGCACCTGCAGGAATTCACGCGCGAAGGTCGCGAGAAATCGGCGATGGAGAGCGGCAAGCGCTACTATGTGAAAAGCCCGTTCGCGTTCCGCCGCGCTGGCCAGAGCGGGGCTGACCTCGCGACCAACTGGGAGCACCTCGCGCGCGTCGCCGACGACATCTGTTTCTACCGCGGCTGCCAGGTCGACTCGGTCAATCATCCGACGGCCATGTACCAGATGAACACCGGCAATCGCTTCGGCGGCGATCCGGCCCTGGGCGCCTGGGTCAACTACGGCCTCGGAACGCTCAATCAGGACCTGCCCGGCTTCGTCGTGTTGCCCGAGGTCTCTTATCCGCAGGGGGGCGCGGCCAACTGGGGCAGCGGCTTCCTGCCGGCCTATTTCCAGGGCACCCCGCTTCGGCCCAAGGGCTCGCCGATACTCGATCTTACGCCACCTCCCGGATTCACCCGCGAGCATCAGCGTCAGAATCTCGATCTGCTCGCCGAGCTCAACGCGAGCCACCACGCCGCCCACCCGCAGCATGAGGAACTCGCGGCGCGCACCGCCGCCTACGAACTCGCGTTTCGCATGCAGATGGAGGTGCCGGGCCTCCTCGATCTCGCCGGCGAGAACGAGAAGCTAAAGGAAAGCTACGGCATCGGTCTCGAACCCACCGACGCCTTTGGCCGCAAGTGCCTGCTGGCCCGCCGGCTCGTCGAGAAAGGCGTGCGTTTTGTGCAGCTCTACGCTGGCACGTGGGACTCCCACGACTACATCGAGCGCGCCCACGGCAATCTCGTTCGCAGTGTGGATCGGCCCGTGGCGGCCTTGCTCGCGGATCTGAAGCAGCGCGGGCTGCTCGAAAGCACGCTCGTCGTGTGGTGCGGCGAGTTCGGGCGCTCGCCCGACAACGGCGTCCGCGGCGGCACGGCGTACGGCCGCGATCACAATCCCAAGGCGATGACGATCTGGTTTGCCGGCGGCGGCGTGAAGGCCGGCCACACCATTGGGGCGACCGATGAGATCGGCGCCGAGGCCGTCGAATGCGTCCATCATGTGCGCGACGTGCATGTCACGCTCCTCCGCCTGCTCGGTCTCGACGACAACAAGCTGACCTATTTCCACGGCGGCCGCTTCAAGCAGATCAGCCAGTTCGGCGGATCGGTGATCAATGAGCTGATCGCCTGAACGGGCCGAGGCGCGAAGCTGAATCCCGTTGGCGGCGGCGCAGCGGTGTTCGGTCCATGTTTGGGAACGCAGAGGGCTCGGAGGGGAAAGGAGGGCGCAGAGAAAGCGCCCGGCTCCCGGACAGCCACTTAGGCTGCCTCTGAGTCCTCCGTTCCCCTCGGCGACCTCTGCGTTTAAAAAAATGCGCCCAAGCCCCGTTTCACGGGGACTACTTCCGCGTCACCACCGGCTTCTTCCGCTTCGGATGGAGCGTGCGGCAGATTTCGCAGACGGTGCCGTCACAGCCCCACGCCGTGCAGTGCTCGCGGCCGTAGTAGATGATGCCGAGGTGCAGCCGGTTCCAGTGCTCGCGCGGGAAGAGCTTCTTTAGATCGAGTTCCGTCTGCTCCACGCTGCGGCCATTCGTGAGCTTCCAGCGCTGGGCCAGACGGTGGATGTGCGTGTCGACCGGAAAGGCCGGCACGCCGAAGGCCTGGGCCATCACCACGCTGGCCGTCTTGTGTCCGACGCCCGGCAGTTCCTCGAGCTCGGCAAACGTCCGCGGCACCTGGCCACCGTGCTTTTCCAAAAGCAACAGGGAGAGCCCGTGAATCGCCTGCGCCTTGCGCGGCGCGAGGCCGCAGGGCCGGACGATCGCGTCGATCTCTTCGACCGTCCGCCGCGCCATCGCCGCCGGCGAATCCGCGAGCGCGAACAGCCGCGGCGTGATCTCGTTCACGCGTTTGTCCGTGCACTGGGCCGACAGCAGCACCGCGACAAGCAGCGTGTAGGCATCGCGGTGGTGCAACGGGATGCCCGGCTCCGGGTACAGTTCGAGCAGCCGGCGGTCCACGTAATCGGCGCGCGCCTGACGGGTCGGATAGGGGCCGGGGAGGGACATGAATCGGCGCCGACAGTCCGGCTTTCACCACGGAAAACAATTCCTTTAATCGCGGCGCAACGGGCAAATCGCCATTGCGCGGCGCCCACCCCCGCCTACCGTGCGCGCACATGTCTTCGCTGCGCGAAATTCTCGCTCCCTCCGACACGTTTGCCCGCCGCCATTTGGGCGACAGCACCGCCGACACCGCCGCCATGCTGCAGCAGCTCGGCTTCAACTCCCTCGACGCACTCGTCGACGCCGCCGTGCCCGCCGCCATCCGCCGGCCCGCCCTGCAATTGCCATCCGCCCTCGGCGAAAGCGCCGCGCTCGCCGAATTACGGGCCCTCGCTTCGGAGAACCGCGTGTTCCGGAGCTGCATCGGACTCGGTTACTCCGACACCCACACGCCGGGCGTCATCCAGCGCAACATCCTCGAGAATCCCGGCTGGTACACCGCCTACACGCCCTACCAGGCCGAGATTTCCCAAGGCCGGCTCGAGGCGCTGCTCAACTTCCAGACGGTCATCACGGATCTCACCGGGCTCGAGATCGCCAACGCCTCGATGCTCGACGAGGGCACCGCGGCGGCCGAGGCGATGATGATGTGCCACCGGCTGAAGGAAGGCGACGCGTCGGCGCACCGCTGGTTCTTCGTCTCCGAGCTCTGCCACCCGCAGACGATCGACATCGTCAAGACTCGTGCCAAGCCGCTCGGCATCGAGGTCACCGTCGGCGACCACCGCACCTTCCAGGTTCCCGCCGAGTGCTTCGGTGTGCTCGTGCAATACCCGGACACCACGGGATCGATTCACGACTACTCGGCGTTCTTCGCCGCGGCGCATGCCGCGGGCGCGTTCACGATCGTCGCGGCGGATCTGCTGTCGCTCACGCTGCTCCGCGCGCCGGGCGAATTCGGTGCGGACGTGGCCGTGGGCTCGGCCCAGCGCTTCGGCGTGCCACTCGGTTTCGGCGGACCGCACGCGGGATTTCTCGCCACCAAGGATGCCTTCAAGCGCCAGATGCCCGGCCGGCTCGTCGGCGTTTCGAAGGACGCCCAGGGCGATCCCGCCATGCGCCTGGCGCTCGGGACCCGCGAGCAACACATTCGCCGCGACAAGGCCACGTCCAACATCTGCACCGCGCAGGTGCTGCTCGCCGTGATGGCCTCGATGTATGCCGTTTACCACGGCCCCGACGGGCTGCGGCAAATTGCGCGTCGGATCAAGGGCCTGACCGAATTGCTCGCCGCCGGCCTGCGTCGCGCCGGTACGAAGGTGAACGCCGAGCCCGTGTTCGACACGTTGACCGTGAGCGGAGTTTCCGCCGCCCGCGTCCATGCCGCTGCCGAGGCCCGGAAGATCAATCTGCGTCACGTCGACACCTACACCGTCGGAATCTCCCTCGATGAGACGACGACCCTCGAGGATGTGGAACTGCTGCTCAGCTTCTTCAGCGAGTCCGCGAGCGCCGGCTTCACTTCCCAGCTCTCAACTCTCAACCCTCAACTCTCAACTCCGCCGCTCACCGCCTTCCCCTCCCCGTTCGCGCGGCAGTCGGGCTACCTCGCGCATCCGACGTTCAACCGGTATCACACCGAGCACGAGATGCTCCGTTACATCAAGCGGCTCGAGGCGAAGGATCTCTCGCTGGTCCACAGCATGATCTCGCTCGGCTCGTGCACGATGAAGTTGAACGCCACGAGCGAGATGTTCCCGGTGTCGTGGCCCGAGTTCGGTCGGCTGCATCCGTTCGCCCCTGCCGGCCAGACGCGCGGCTACCAGAGGCTCTTCCGCGATCTCGAAACCTGGCTGGCCGAGGTCACCGGCTTCGCCGCCGTCTCGCTTCAGCCCAACGCCGGCTCACAGGGCGAATACGCCGGGCTGCTCGCGATCCGCGCCTACCATGAGTCGCGCGGCGAGGGTCACCGGCACGTGTGCCTCATTCCCACCAGCGCCCACGGCACGAATCCGGCCAGCGCCGCGATGTGTGGCTTCAAGGTCGTGCCCGTCGCCTGTGACGCGAACGGCAACATCGACATCCCCGATTTGCGGGCCAAGGCCGAGGCCAACGCCCGCGATCTCGCGGCGCTAATGGTCACCTACCCGAGCACGCACGGGGTGTTCGAGGAGGGTATCAAGGACATCTGCGCCCTCGTGCACCAGCACGGCGGTCAGGTTTACATGGACGGTGCGAACATGAACGCGCAGGTCGGGCTCACCTCGCCCGGCCACATCGGCGCGGACGTCTGCCATCTCAATCTCCACAAGACGTTCTGCATTCCGCACGGTGGCGGCGGCCCCGGCATGGGTCCGATCGGCGTGGCGGCGCACCTCGCGCCGTTCCTGCCCGGACATCCCGTGGTTTCACCGCGGCCCGAAGCGGCCGGCGCAGTGGCCGCGGCGCAGATCGGCGCCGTCTCCGCGGCTCCGTACGGGAGTGCGAGCATCCTCGTGATTTCCTGGATGTATGTCCGGATGATGGGGGCGGAGGGACTCACCGAGGCGACCAAGGTCGCGATTCTCAACGCGAATTACGTGGCGAAGCGGCTCGGCGCGTTCTTCCCCGTGCTTTATCGCGGCAACGCCGGCCTCATCGCCCACGAGTGCATCGTGGACTGCCGCGGCTGGAAGAAGCACGGGCTCGAAGTCGACGACGTGGCGAAGCGGCTCATGGATTACGGCTATCACGCGCCGACGATGTCGTTCCCGGTTCCCGGCACGCTCATGATCGAGCCGACCGAGAGCGAGGCGAAGAGCGAACTCGATCGTTTCTGCGACGCGATGATCTCAATCCACGGCGAGATGCAGGCGGTGGCGACGGGCGAATCCGACAAGGCGAACAATCCGCTCAAGCACGCGCCCCACACGGTGAAAGTCGTCTGCGGCGACACCTGGGATCATCCGTACGGCCGCGAAGTCGCGGCATTCCCGGACCGCTTCACCCGCGCGAGCAAGTTCTGGCCCGCCGTCGGCCGCGTCGACAACGTCTACGGCGACCGGAACCTGATCTGCTCCTGCGTCGGGATGGAAGCGTACGCGGAAGAAAAGTGAGAGTTAGGAGTTAAGAGGGACGAAGTCTTCACGGCTCGGGACGCTTACCTCAGAGCTTCGCGTTCCGAAGTTCGATTCCTGACTCCTGTCTCCTGACTCCTCGTTCTTAACTCTTCCCTCTTAACTCCGACTTGTTCTTCCCGTGCCCAGGTAATTTTTCGGTGCATTTTCCAAATCCGCCCGCCAAACAGATAACCCGATGAAAATCATCCGCCACCTCACCCCGACCGGCCCGGCTCACGCTGCGCTGCAACCCGACGGCACCGCCCGCGCCATTGAAGGCGACATCCTGGGCGATTTCCGCGTGACCGATCGCGTGGTCAAGCCCGGCAAGCTGCTCGCCCCGCTCGAGCCCAAGAACATCATCTGCATCGGGCTGAACTACAAACTCCACGCCGCCGAGAGCGGCAAGGACGCGCCAAAGTGGCCGGTCGTGTTCATGAAGAATTCCGCCGCCCTCCAGAACCCGGGCGACCCGATCGAGATTCCGGTCAAGAACGCCTCCACCCAGGTGGATTACGAGGCGGAGCTCGTCGTCGTGATCGGCAAGCGCTGCAAGAACGTCAGCAAGGCCGACGCCCTCAACTACGTCCTCGGTTACTCCTGCGGCAACGACGTCTCGGCGCGCGACTGGCAGCGTGACTTCGGCGGCAGCCAGTGGTGCCAGGGCAAGGGCTTCGACACCTTCGCGCCGATCGGGCCGGTGCTCGTCACCCGCGACGAGGTGCCGGATCCCCAGAACCTCCGCGTGCGCTGCATCCTCAACGGCGAGACGCTGCAGGATCAGAACACGAGCCACATGATCTTCAGCGTCGCGACGCTGATCGAGTTCCTCAGCGCCAGCAAAACGCTCGTCCCGGGCACGGTCATCATGTCCGGCACGCCGCACGGCGTCGGCTTTGCCCGCACGCCCCCGGTGTTCCTGAAGGCCGGCGACACCGTCACCGTCCAAATCGACGGTGTCGGCACGCTGACGAATCCGGTGATCAACGAGACGGTCTGATGGTTCAAACCGCGGGTGGGTGAACCACTGATTGGCACTCATCACCCGCTAATCTCTCAGGCCACCTTGGGCTCAACCCGGGGTGGCCTTTTTGTTGGGATTTCCGAACGAACCGAGGGCGCGCACGAGGCGCGCCCCTCCGAAATTCCTGTAGGGGCGGGGCTCGTCCACGCCCGGCTCGGTACGGCAAATCGTACGCCTATCTAGTCGGCCACTGTGCTGTCCGTCCGTCGTTTCGCACTCCACACGGACCGGCCCACCCGTAGCGTCCTTCCCATGCACCACGTCCACATTCCCTCGCTGCCCTGGGGGGAGGCGAAATCGCCCGGCGGCACGTTTCACTCGTTCTTCCGCAACGTGTCGGTGGCGCTGGGCGGAATTCGCAACGGCGGCCTCTCGTTCGGCGGACATCCCTTCGACGTGCAAATCCGCCGGATCCCGCCGGGCGCCGCGGTGTGTCCCTTCCACTCCCACCTCGCCCAGTGGGAATTCTACCTGATCCAGTCCGGTGAGGGCACGGTGCGCGCCGGCGATTCGCGCGAGCCCGTTCGGACCGGAGATGTCTTCGTCCACCCCCCAGGTGAGCCGCACCAGCTGATCAACACCGGCAACGTCGATCTCGAGGTGCTCATCGTCGCGGACAACCCGGACATCGACGCCTTCCACTACCCCGACTCCAACAAGTGGGGGCTGCGGCCGCCGGGGAAATATTTCCGCCTGGCGGAGATCGGCTACTTCGACGGCGAGGAAGCGGCCGTCGCTGGCGCGCCGGCCTATCAGCCTTCGGCGTCGCCGAAGGCTGGACCCATCGCCCCGTTCACCCAGCGAAGGACGAACCTCGATGCACTGCCGTGGGAGGCGTGGGACTCGCCGAAGGGAAAATTCCGCGCCGCGAGCAAGGAGCTGTCGATCGCGGTGGGCGCAAAACGGAACACGCCAAACAATCTCGGGGGGCACCCGTTCGATCTCGAGCTCGGCCGGCTCCTGCCGGGCGAGTGCGGGTGCCCGTATCACAGCCACGCTTCGCAGTGGGAATTCTACATTTTTCTCCGCGGCACCGTGAGCGTCCGCACGCCGGAGGGTACGACGCCCATGAAGTCCGGGGACGTCGTGCTCCATCCCCCGGGCGAGGCGCACCAGTTCACGAACACCGGAACCGACGAGGTGCAGTACCTGCTCATCGCGGACAACCCGCCCGTCGATTACTGGTTTTATCCGGACTCGAACAAGTGGGGTCTGCGGGCACCACGGAAATTCTTTCGGATGGCGGAGGCCGATTATTGGGACGGCGAGGAGTGAACGTGGCATGGGTCTCCCGACCCATGATCCTGGATTCCGAAGTTCAGCGGTTCGCCGTGGCCCTGTCCGTGAGGGCAGGGAATTTTTCATCGCTACGCTCAATGCTGTCCCGCTGCTCACGCCGCGGGCTACGAAGCCAACTTCGGAATCCAGGCCTGTTCGTGACCCTAACTTTCTCCGCCATTTCCGGAACCGAAGCGATTGCGCCGCGGTCCCCTTTGCCCCACATACGCCCCATGCCTGACAGCGCCGGCCGCACCCGCCTCCTCATGATCGATGACGACCGCAAGCTGTGCCGGCTCGTCAGCACTTACCTCGAGCCACTCGGCTTCGACGTCACGGCCATTCACAGCGGCCCCGAGGGCGTGGAGCGTGCGACCGCCGCCGGCGAACCGTTTCATGCGATCATCCTCGATGTCATGCTCCCCGGCATGGACGGGTTCGAGGTCCTGAAGAAAATTCGCGCGGTCAGCCCGATCCCGGTGCTGATGCTGACGGCGCGCGGCGACGAAACCGATCGGATCGTGGGACTCGAAGTCGGCGCCGACGATTATCTCCCGAAGACTTTTTCCACCCGCGAACTGCTCGCCCGTTTGCGCGCCGTGCTGCGCCGCAGCGCCACGCAGGCCGCGCCCGCCGCGGGAGCCACGCCGCCGCCGACCGAGATCGTCGTCGGCCCATTGCGCGTGAATCTCGACGCCCATGCCGCCTGGCTCGACGACAAACCGCTCGTCCTCACGCCGGTCGAGTTCGATCTGTTGACGAGTCTCGCCAAGGCCCGCGGTCGCGTGAAGACGCGCGAGGGGTTGCTCGATGAGATTCGCGATCGCAATTACGACGTGTTCGACCGCTCCATCGACGTGCACATCTCCTCGTTGCGGAAGAAACTCGGTGACGATGCGAAGGAACCGCGGTTCATCCGCACCGTGCGCTCGGCCGGCTACATGATGGTGAATCCGTAGGAGATAGTCCGGATTTTTAACCACGAAGACACGAAGGCGCGAAGAGTCGGGCAATTCTTTGACCCCGATTCTCCAAACCTCGGACAGTTTTCACCACCGAGGCACCGAGACACCGAGTCGTGTGAATTTTCGATTTTGGAGTCTCGATTTTCGATTTTCGGACCCAGCGCAAAGACGCCAAGGTGCGAAGGGCCGCCCATGCGCCGGAGTCTCAGGCATTTTTAACCACGAAGGCACGAAGTGCACAGAGCAATCGGCACCCGTCTGGCACTCAACTCTCAGCCCTCAACTCTCAACTGTGATTCATGCACCCACAGACGCGAGGACAGCGTCCGAGCGGTGCGACCCGCGCGTGCGAGGGCTGCCTGCATGACAACGCTTCCTTCCGGGCAGCCCTCGTGCGCGCTGCATTGGGCTCATCTCGGTGCCTCGGTGGGCTCGGTGGTTAACCTGATTGGTGGCTCGAAGATCGAATGCCCGGGCTTCGTGACTTCGTGTCTTCGTGGTTAAATGGATTGGAGCCGAGTGGGGCCACCCACAGACGCGAGGACAGCGTCCGAGCGGTGCGACCCGCGCGTGCGAGGGCTGCCTGCATGACGACGCTTCCATCCGGCAGCCCTCGTGCGCGCTGGATTGGGCTCATCTCGGTGCCTCGGTGTCTCGGTGGTAAAACTGATTGGTGGCTCGAGGATCGAATGTCCGGGCTTCGTGACTTCGTGTCTTCGTGGTTAAAGCGACTGGGGGATGGAGCTCCCGCATCGATAAAAATAGCGGCACGCCGGCGAGCGGCGGCCCTACAGAAGCTCGGGATTTCGTCGTTCGAAGTGCGCGCGGAATTCCGCGGAGTCCATGATCTGCCAGAGTCGCGGGCCGAGTTGGGGGCGCGCCAGGTAAATCAAGCTGCACACGCGGCTCAGCATGCGGCCGAAGGGGGCGCCCAACCACACGAGCGTACCGGCGGTGAGATACAGCGCGGCAAGACCAAGCGTGATCGCCCACGTGCGCACCGTGAAATCCACCGGGAAATGCGAGACCATCCAGCGCACCAGCACGACGGAGAGCAAGATGGTGCCCCCGACGATCCAGTGGGTCCGGGCGACGAGCGCGACCGCGGCCGGAATTCTGGATTTTGGATTATCGATTTTGGATTCTTCCAAACCGATTTAAACACAGAGACACCGAGTCACCGAGACGACTGGATTTTCGATTTCCGAATCTCGATTTTCGATTTCCCAATCGGGCTAACCACGAAGACACGAAGCCACAAAGGTTCGACCCCGGACCGAGGGTTTGGACAGGATGGACAAGATGGACAGGATTCCAGGCCAGTGGGCTTCCGGTCTTCGGGCTCGAATAATCCAAAATCGACAATCCAAAATCCAAAATCACACCGCGGCGACGGCCGCGGCAAACGCCTTGGCCTTGGCGGTAATCGCAGCCCAGTTCTTTTCCTTGAAGGCTTTTCCATCCACAAGGGAGCTGCCGGCGGCGACGGCGTAGGCGCCGGCTTTCAGGAAGTCGCCGACGTTGTTCTCGTTCACGCCGCCGGTCGGGACCATGTCGATCTGGGGGAACGGGGCTTTGACGGACTTGATGTAGGCGGGACCGAAGAACTCGGCGGGAAACACTTTCACGGCGTCGGCCCCGGCTTCCCAGGCGCGCAGGATTTCCGTCGGCGTGAGCGCGCCGCAAAACACCGGGATGCTGTAGCGGCGGCAGGTCTCAATCACGTCGAGGCAGACGGCCGGGGTGACGATGAACTTGGCGCCGGCGAGTATGCCCGCGCGGGCGGTGGCGGCGTCGAGCACGGTGCCCAGGCCATAGTTGAAATTCGGAAGTTCGGCGGTCGCTTTCTCCAGCATGCGGATGGCGCCGGGCGTAGTCATCGTCACCTCGATGCTGTTCAGCCCGCCCGCGGCGAGGGCCTTGGCGCAGTCGAGCAGGCCGTCGGGTGAATCGGCGCGGATGAGGGCGATGACCTTCTCGGCTTTGATCTGGGCAAGGGTGGCGTCTTTTTTCATGCGAAGCCGATCGGCTAGCGGACAAACTCGGGGTTGGCCGCAAAAATCGACCGGGCGGAAGTCGGAGGGTCGGAGTGTCGGCGGGCGGACGTCCGAGCGAAGGAGGTCGGAGACGGTCAGGGCAAAACTGTGCCGAAGTAAGTATTCTGATCCTCTGACGCTCCGCCACTCCGAGCCTCCGGCTATGATGGCCGCAAAAAGGCACAAAAGGCGCAAAAACAAACCCCCGATCCCCAAGCGGCACACAGGGGCTGCCGGTTTTGAGGCGACGTTATCCGAGGCAGCCCTCGTGCGCCCCGAGATAGCCCTACCCTCCGATTTCTTCCTTCTTACTTCTTCCTTCTGCCTTTCCGAAATGGTGCCCGGGCGCGGACTCGAACCGCGATGCTGTTAGGCACAGGCTTCTGAGACCTGCGTGTCTACCAATTCCACCACCCGGGCGAAGAGGAAGGGGGAAAAGACACACGCTCTCGAAGCGGCGCAAGTCT